>NZ_JBEZMO010000009.1:0-288633 GCF_040652655.1 Streptomyces sp. NPDC048191 | reverse complement strand
CTCTGTCCCGCCCCGTCTCTGTGTTGATCGGGTCCGGGTGGGCGGCGGGGCCGCGCCCCCGCCCCGGGCCCCCCCGGCCCCGCCGGGGGGTCGTAAACCAGTCAGGTCGGGGAAAGACGCGGTTCACGTCGGCGAACCGTCCGCTGCTCCGATCGGCTCAGTGGATGATCCCCGTGCGCAGTGCCACGGCCACCATGCCGGCCCGGTCGCCCGTGCCCAGCTTGCGGGCGATGCGGGCGAGGTGGCTCTTGACGGTCAGCGCGGACAGGCCCATGGAGACGCCGATCGCCTTGTTCGACTGGCCCTCCGCGACCAGTCGCAGCACCTCGACCTCGCGTCCGGACAGTTCGCGGTAGCCGCCCGGGTGGCTCGGGGCACCCGGGGGGCGGCGGTGCATGCGGGCGGCGCCGAGGGGAGCGGCGCCGGGCCGGGTGGGCAGGCCGATGTTGGTACGGGTGCCGGTGACGACGTATCCCTTGACCCCGCCGGCCAGGGCGTTGCGCACCGCGCCGATGTCGTCGGCGGCGGACAGCGCCAGCCCGTTGGGCCAGCCCGCGGCGCGGGTCTCGGACAGCAGGGTCAGGCCGGAGCCGTCGGGCAGGTGGACGTCGGCGACACAGATGTCGCGCGGGTTGCCGATGCGGGGACGAGCCTCCGCGATGGACGAGGCTTCGATGACGTCGCGCACGCCGAGCGCCCACAGATGGCGGGTGACGGTGGAACGCACGCGCGGGTCGGCCACGACCACCATGGCGGTCGGCTTGTTCGGGCGGTAGGCGACCAGGCTTGCGGGCTGCTCGAGGAGAACGGACACCAGGCCTCCTGGGTGGGGGGACGGGGCCGGCTTGGGGGGAGGAAGCCGGGACGAACCGTGCTTTCAAGGTCACAGTCGTCTTCGGCAGCAAACTCGTCCGCCTTTAGAGAATGATCACGATCTAGTGAGTAACAATCTGTGCAATTCGGACACGCGATCGATCATCGGAAGATCGATTCGGTTCACGCGGATGCGATTCGGAGTCGGAAAGTGGCCGTATCGACAAAGAGATGGTCAATAAGGCGCCCATGCGGATGAAGTCGCCGTCAGGAAGCCCCGATCAGCGCGGCTGCGGGCCCCTGCGCTGCGGCAGCGTGACCACCGAGGCATCACCCGGACCGGCCGGCGGCAGCCCCGCGACCTGGGCCAGCAGGTCGCACCAGGAGACCAGGTGGGAGGCGGTGTCCGGGACCCCGCCGAGGCCCTCGCGCGGCGTCCAGGACGCCCGGATCTCGATCTGGGAGGCCGGCGGCCGTTCGGACAGCCCGCCGAAGTAGTGCGAACTCGCGCGCGTGATCGTCCCGCTCGGCTCGCCATAGCCCAGCCCGCGCGCCTGCAGCGCCCCTGTCAGCCACGACCAGCACACCTCGGGCAGCAGCGGATCGGCGGCCATCTCCGGCTCCAGCTCCGCGCGCACCAGCGTCACCAGACGGAACGTCCCGTGCCAGGCGTCGTGCCCCGCCGGATCGTGCAGCAGCACCAGCCGCCCGTCGGCGAGCTCCTGCTCACCGTCGGCCACCACGGCCTCCAGCGCGTACGTGTACGGGGCGAGTCGCTGCGGGGCGGGCGTCGGCTCCACCTCGATCTGCGGCCGCAGCCGGCTGCTGCGCAGGGCTTCGACCGCCGCCCGGAAGGCCGGCGGTCCCGGGCTGCCGGAGCGCCGGTCCGCCTCCTCGGTGTCCTTCACGTCGTCCATTCCGTCAGCGCTGTCCGACATTCGTCCGTGAGCCGCAGCCATGCGGGGAAGAGTAAGGGGAAGCGCGGCTTTGTGCAGGGCAAGACACAGTCCGGAGCCGCAGGCTGCCGCCACTCCGGGCGAGTCCCGATCCGGCGGCATGCGAAACTGTCCACGTGACCGCGAACGACAGCACGCAGCCGACGACGACGTACGACAGCGCCTTCCTCAGGGCGTGCAGGCGCGAACCCGTGCCGCACACCCCGGTGTGGTTCATGCGACAGGCCGGCCGCTCCCTGCCGGAGTACCACAAGGTGCGCGTGGGCATCCCCATGCTCGAGTCCTGCACGCGGCCCGAGCTGGTCACCGAGATCACGCTGCAGCCGGTGCGCCGGCACGACGTGGACGCGGCGATCTACTACAGCGACATCGTCGTCCCGCTGAAGGCCATCGGCATCGGCCTCGACATCAAGCCGGGCGTCGGCCCGGTCGTCGACGAGCCCGTCCGCACCCGCGCCGACCTGGCCCGGCTGCGCGACCTCACCCCCGAGGACGTCCCCTACGTCACCGAGGCGGTCGGCCTGCTCACCAAGGAGCTGGGCCCGACCCCGCTGATCGGTTTCGCGGGCGCGCCCTTCACCCTCGCGAGCTATCTGGTCGAGGGCGGTCCCTCGCGCACGTTCGAGAACGCCAAGGCGATGATGTACGGCGACCCCGAGCTGTGGGCCGACCTGCTGGACCGCCTGGCCGAGATCACGGCCGCCTTCCTGAAGGTGCAGATCGAGGCCGGCGCGAGCGCGGTCCAGCTGTTCGACTCCTGGGTCGGCGCCCTCGCCCCGGCGGACTACCGGCGCTCGGCCATGCCCGCCTCCGCGAAGGTCTTCGAGGCCGTCTCCGGCTACGGCGTCCCGCGCATCCACTTCGGCGTCGGCACCGGTGAGCTGCTGCAGCTCATGGGCGAGGCCGGTGCGGACGTCGTCGGCGTCGACTGGCGCGTCCCGCTGGACGAGGCGCGGCGCCGTGTCGGCCCCGGCAAGGCGTTCCAGGGCAACCTCGACCCGACCGTCCTGTTCACCGACAAGGACACCGTCGAGACCAAGGCCCGCGAGGTGCTGGACGCGGCCGCGGGCCTGGACGGCCATGTCTTCAACCTCGGCCACGGAGTCCTGCCGAACACCGACCCGGACGCGCTGACCCGGCTCGTGGAGTACGTCCACACCGCGACCGCCCGCTGACTCACCAGGTGTGACGGGGCCGCGCCCGCCTGCCGAACAGCAGGCCGGGCGGCTCCGGCGGGGGCGGGGTGCCGGGCTTGAGCGGCCAGGCGAGCAGCACGCCCGCCACGAAGCCGACCACGTGCGCCGCGTACGCCACCGTGCCCGCCCCGGACACACCGTGACCGGACGAGTACACCGCCTGCAGGACGAACCAGAAACCCAGCACCAGCCAGGCGGGCAGTCTGAGCGGCAGGAAGACCAGGAACGGGACGAGGACCCACACCCGCGCCCTCGGCCACAGCACGATGTAGGCGCCGAGGACCCCGGCGATCGCGCCCGAAGCGCCGATCAGCGGGTCCCCCGACGTGGCGTTGAGCAGCGCGAAACCGTATCCCGCCGCGTAACCGGAGACGACGTAGAAGAAGAAGTAACGGACGTGGCCCATCCGGTCCTCGACGTTGTTGCCGAAGATCAGCAGGAAGAGCATGTTTCCGAGCAGGTGCAGCCAGCTGCCGTGCAGGAACATCGCCGTGAACACGGACAGCGGCGGCGACTTGTCGTAACGGGGCGGCGCGACGACGCAGCCCGGGCCGTGCGGGCCCACCCCGATCTCCCCGGTCGGGACCACCCCGGGCATCTGATGGTGGATCATTTCTCTGGGGACCGCGGCGTACTGGTCCATGAAGGCGTGCAGATGGCACAGCTGCGCCAGATCGCTGCCGCCGGCCACCGAACCGGCTATCCCGGGCGTGGTGATGAACACCAGCACGTTCGCGGCGATGAGGGCGTACGTCACCCAGGGGGTGCGGCGCACCGGGTTCACGTCATGGACGGGGATGACCACACAGAAGTAGTGCCCGGGATGCGGCGGGCGGAATCGGTGAACGGCGCGGGGCGGGTGTCCGTATCTGTTCTCAACCGACGTGAGGACAGGCGATGAGCGAACGAATCACTCCTCCGATGCAGGCTCTGCCCGACGGCGAGGCGGAGATCTCCCTGGTCGTACGGATTCCCTGGGAGGACGTCGCACGGCTCGGTCAGGAAGCGGGGCGGCTCGCCTCGCAGACGGGGCGGCCGGTGACGCTCGACGAAGCGGTGAGCTACCGACTGCGTTCGACCCGGCCGTCCGCCTCCCACGCCAAGCCCGCGGGAGAACAGCCGGCAGCGGTCTCCGCCCTGCCGAGGATCAGCGGGACGGCCTAGGCCCTAGGAAGCCCGTACCTTCACCGCGGCCTTTCTCGCTGCCACCAGGACCGGGTCCCACACCGGTGAGAAGGGCGGGGCGTAGCCCAGATCCAGGGCCGTCATCTGTTCCACCGTCAGCCGCGCGGTCAGCGCGACTGCGGCGACGTCGACTCGTTTCGCGGCGCCCTCCCTGCCGACGATCTGCACGCCGAGCAGCCGGCCCGTGCGCCGCTCGGCGAGCATCTTGACCGTCATCGGGGAGGCGCCGGGGTAGTAGCCGGCACGGCTGGTCGACTCGATGGTGACCGTCTCGTACCGCAGGCCCACCCGGTCGGCGTCCTTCTCGCGCAGTCCGGTACGGGCGATCTCCAGGTCGCAGACCTTGCTGACCGCCGTCCCGACCACGCCTGGAAAAGTTGCGTAACCGCCTCCGACGTTGTTGCCGATGACCTGGCCGTGCTTGTTGGCGTGGGTGCCGAGGGGGACGTACTGGTCCTGGCCGGAGACCAGGTTCAGCACCTCCACGCAGTCGCCGCCCGCCCAGACGTTCTCGTGGCCGCGCACCCGCATGGCGAGGTCCGTGAGCAGGCCTCCATGGGCGCCGACGGGCAGGCCCGAGGCCTTGGCGAGAGCGGTTTCCGGGCGGACGCCGATACCGAGGATCACCACGTCCGCGGGGTACTCCGCGTCCTGCGTGGCCACCGCGCGGGCCCGGCCGTCCGCTCCGGTGAGGATCTTGGTGACCTCGGCGTCGTCGACCATGGTGATGCCGAGGCCCTCCATGGCCCTGTGCACCAGCCTGCCCATGTCCGGGTCGAGCGTCGACATCGGCTCCTCGCCGCGGTTGACGACCGTCACCTCGAAACCGCGGTTGATCATCGCCTCCGCCATTTCCACGCCGATGTAGCCGGCCCCCACCACCACCGCCCTGCGGCCACGCGTGCGTGCCAGCGTCTCCAGCAGGGCCTGTCCGTCGTCCAGGGTCTGCACGCCGTGCACCCCGGGGGCGTCCATGCCGGGCAGGTCAGGGCGGACCGGGCGCGCACCGGTCGCGATGACGAGCTTGTCGTACGACGTCCAGGACTCGGCGCCGGAATCGACGTCACGCGCGCGTACCCGCCCGCCGGCCACGTCGATCTCCGTGACCTCGGTGCGCAGCCGCAGATCGATGTCGCGCGCGCGGTGTTCCTCGGGGCTACGGGCGATCAGGTGGTCCCTTTCGGGGACGTCGCCGCCCACCCAGTAGGGGATGCCGCAGGCCGAGAAGGAGGTGAAGTGGCCGCGTTCGAAGGCCACGATCTCCAGTTCGCCGGGCCCCTTCAGCCGACGCGCCTGCGACGCCGCGGACATGCCCGCGGCGTCGCCACCGATCACGACCAGCCGTTCCGTCCCGCTCCGCCCGCTGCGCATGCTCATGGGAACACGCTACGGCTCGTGGGCATTTCAGTCCCGGTCCGGCCGCTCCTCGGAAGGTCCCGGCGCCGGACGGGCCGACGGCAGCGGGCCCGGTGCGGTCACCGCGGGCGCGGGCTCCCGCCGGCGCGGCAGCCGGGGCCGTACGACCCGCGGCCACAGCAGCGCCAGCAGGGCCGCGCACACCAGGAACGGCAGGGCGGCGCCGAGCGCGAGGACGATCCAGCGCAGGACGGTCACGAACACGTGCCAGCCGCCGGACAGGGCGTCCACGACGCCGGAGGAGTGGCCACCGGAAGTCCGCTGCACCGGTTTCCCGGACAGCGACAGCGTGATGGTGGCAAGGCTCGTGCGGTCCTTCAGCGACGCCTGCCGGGCCAGCAGCGCCTCCAGGTCGGCCTGACGGCTGCTCAACTCGCTTTCCAGCGCGACGACATCGCTGAGCTTGGTCGCCCGGTCCATCAGCGCGCGGATCCGGTCGACGCTGGCCCGCTGCGACTTCACGCGGCTGTCCACGTCCACGACCTGGTCGGTGACGTCCTCGGCCCTGGCCGTGCGGTCGATCAGCCTGCCCGTGCCCTGGAGTGCGGCCAGCACCGTGTCGTACCTCGCGCTCGGCACCCGCAGCACCACCCGGGTGTGCTCGTTGCCGTCGGCGTCCCGGCCCGTGCTCTCCTCGCCGACGTATCCACCCGCGTCCTCCGCGGTGGTCCGGGCCTGCTCCAGGGCCTTGGTCACGTCCTTCACCCGGAGGGTGAGGGAGGCCGTGCGGATGATCGCGTTCTGGGTGAGCCGGGGTGTCTTCGGGGCCGGCTTCGCGCGGTCGGCGGTGCCGGGTCCGGCGGCCACGTCGGCGCCGTTCGCCCCGGACTTCGCCGCGGACTTAGCCGAGGCGCCGCCGCCCGAGTCGTCCGCACCGCATCCGGCGACGGCGAGGGAGGCGGCGAGCAGGATCCCCGCCAGGGTCCGGACCGGGCGTGCGGGTCGTGCGGAACGTGATGGGTGCATGGGCGGTACCCCCCGAGGCCGAAAGCAGTGACGGTCCTTCGACGCCCGGGTGCGCCGGAACGTTGGTACCGGGTGGTTTCCGAAGCGGTCACGGTCCGGACTCGGCGCGGCCACCGGGGCGGCGGAGGAGTGTCCGAGGGGTCTGAGAGAGTGGAGGGCATGAGCGCAACGGGTACGCGTACGGGGCACGTCGTCGTCATCGGAGCCGGTATCGCCGGGCTGGCCGCCGCCCACCGGCTGCTCGGTCGCGGCGGGCGCGTCACGGTGCTGGAGGCCTCCGGACGGGTCGGCGGCAAGCTGCTGCCCGGCGAGGTCGCGGGCGTGCGCGTCGACCTGGGCGCCGAGTCGATGCTCGCCCGCCGCCCCGAGGCCGTGGACCTCGCCCGCGAGGTGGGCCTGGCCGAGCGGCTCCGGCCACCGGCCACCGCGACCGCCTCGATCTGGACCCGCGGCGCCCTGCGCCCCATGCCCAAGGGGCATGTCATGGGCGTGCCCGGCACCGCCGCCGCACTCTCCGGTGTGCTCTCCGACGAGGGCCTGGCCCGTATCGGGCGCGACGCCGACCTGCCGCGCACCGAGGTCGGCGACGACGTGGCCGTGGGGGAGTTCGTGGCCGCGCGCCTCGGCCGCGAGGTCGTCGACCGCCTGGTCGAGCCCCTGCTCGGCGGGGTGTACGCGGGCGACGCGTACCGCATCTCGATGCGCTCGGCCGTCCCCCAGCTCTTCCAGGCCGCCCGCACCCACACCTCCCTCACCGAGGGAGTCCGCGAGATCCAGGCCAGGGCGGCCGCGAACCAGCAGACCGGCCCGGTGTTCATGGGCATCGAGGGCGGCGTCGGCACCCTCCCGCTCGCGGTCGCCGACTCCGTCCGCGCGCGCGGCGGCGAGATCCTGAGCGGCACACCGGTCACGGAGCTGCGCCGGGAGGCGTCCGGCGGCTGGCGGATCACCGCGGGGCAGCGCGTGCTGCACGCCGACGCCGTGATCGTCGCCGTGCCCGCGCCGGCCGCCGCCCGGCTGCTGCGCGCCGAGTCCCCGGAGGCGGCCGCCGAGCTCGCCGCCGTCGAGTACGCCTCGATGGCGCTGGTCACCCTCTCCTACCGCCGCTCGGACGCGGTCCTCCCCGAGGGCAGCGGCTTCCTGGTCCCGCCCGTCGACGGCCGCACCATCAAGGCCTCCACGTTCGCCTCCCACAAGTGGGGCTGGATCGCCGAGGAGGACCCGGACGTGGTCGTGCTGCGCACGTCGGTCGGCCGGCACGGCGAGACGGAGATCCTCCAGCGCGACGACGCCGCCCTGGTCGACGTCTCCCGGCACGACCTGCGGGAGGCCACCGGCCTGGACGCGGTGCCCCTGGAGACCCGGGTCACCCGCTGGACCGACGGCCTGCCGCAGTATCCGGTCGGGCATCACGCGCGCGTGGCCCGCATCCGCGAGCACGTCGCCAAGCTGCCGGGCCTCGCCGTGTGCGGCGCGCAGTACGACGGCGTCGGCATCCCGGCCTGCGTCGCGAGCGCGTACGCGGCCGTCGACCAGCTCGGCGGCGACCTGAGCGGAATCCGGGAGCTTGCGGCCAACCCGGTGCAGAGCCTCCACGGCGGAGCGGGAGAATAGGGACCATGAGTGACGACGCCCCCACCACCGAGTCCGGCAGGATCCCGAACAAGGGCAAGCTGGCCAAGGACCTCAACGAGGTCATCCGCTACACCCTCTGGTCGGTCTTCAAGCTCAAGGACGTACTGCCGGAGGACCGCGCGGGTTACGCCGACGAGGTCCAGGAGCTGTTCGACCAGCTCGCAGCCAAGGACGTGACGATCCGCGGCACCTACGACGTCTCCGGCCTGCGTGCCGACGCCGACCTGATGATCTGGTGGCACGCCGAGACCAGCGACCAGCTCCAGGAGGCGTACAACCTCTTCCGCCGCACCAGGCTGGGCCGCGCGCTGGAGCCGGTCTGGTCGAACATGGCACTGCACCGCCCGGCGGAGTTCAACCGCGCGCACATCCCGGCGTTCCTCGCCGACGAGACGCCCCGCAACTACGTGAGCGTCTACCCGTTCGTGCGCTCCTACGACTGGTACCTGCTCCCCGACGAGGACCGCCGCCGCATGCTCGCCGACCACGGCAAGATGGCCCGCGGGTACCCGGACGTGCGCGCCAACACGGTCGCCTCGTTCTCCCTCGGCGACTACGAGTGGATCCTGGCCTTCGAGGCCGACGAGCTGTACCGCATCGTCGACCTCATGCGCCACCTGCGCGGCTCCGAGGCCCGCATGCACGTCCGCGAGGAGATCCCGTTCTTCACGGGCCGCCGCAAGGACATCGGCGACCTGGTGGCGGGCCTGGCCTGAACAAGCCCTAACGTCGGCCGGACCTCAGCGGGCCCCGCTGGGACTCTCGCACCGGACCGACCGCCCGAGGCAACCGGTGCGGCGCGCACGACGCGCGCCGCCCGGGCACACGGCCGTGGAGGAGATACGCCTCGAAGTGGCCGTTGACGCATGTGTTGGGGCCGCCCCCGATACCGTGCGTGCCCGCGTCCCGCTCGGTCACCAGCACCGAGCCGGCCAGACGGCGGTTCATCTCCAGGGCGCCCGGGTACGGCGCCGCCGCGTCCCGCTCGGCCGCCAGGATCAGCACCGGCGGCAGCTCGCCCGGACCGGTGCGCACGTCCAGCGGCTGCTGCCGCGGCGCCGGCCAGTAGGCGCACGGCAGGTTCATCCACGCGTTGTCCCAGGTCTCGAAGGGCGCGAGGCGGGCGAGGCGGGTGTTGTCCCGGTCCCACACCTTCCAGTCCGTCGGCCAGGGCGCGTCGTTGCACTCCACGGCCGTGTAGACCGCGTTGCCGTTCTCCGCCTCCGCGGCCGTCTCCGGCTTCGGCGCCGCCAGCCGTACCAGGGGCTTGGGGTCGCCGTGCAGATACGCCGAGAGGGCCTCGGCCCGGCTCGGCCAGAAGTCGTCGTAGTACCCGGCCGTCAGGAACGCGCTCTGCAACTGCCCGGGACCGACCTTCCCGCCGGCCGCCTTCCCGGCCAGCCGCTTTTGCGCGGTGTCATAGCTGCGCTGCACCTTCGCGGAGGTGTCACCGAGCCGGTAGACGCCGTTGTGGCGGGCGATCCAGTCCCGGAAGTCCGCCCAGCGCTCCTCGAACGCGGCCGACTGGTCGAGGTTCATGCGGTACCAGATCTTCTGCGGGTCCGGGTTCACCGCCGCGTCCAGCACCATGCGCCGTACGTGCGCCGGGAACATCGCCGCGTACAGCGCCCCGAAGTAGGTGCCGTACGACGCCCCGACGAACGTCAGCCGGTCCTCGCCCAGCGCGGCCCGCAGTACGTCCAGGTCCCGGGCGTTGTTCAGCGAGGTGTAGAAGCGCAGCTTGCTCCCGGAGCGCCGGGCGCAGCCGCGGGCGTAGGCCTTGGCCTGCGCGATGTGCTGCCGCTTGTACGCCTCCGAGGGGTGAGCCGGCGAGTCCGTCGGCCCCTTGAAGAAGTGCTTCGGGTCCTCGCAGGACAGCGGCGCGGAGCGGCCCACTCCGCGCGGGGCGTAGCCGACGAGGTCGTAGGCGGCGGCGATCCGCTGCCACCGCGGGTTCGTGCCGATCAGCGGGAAGTACATGCTGGACGCGCCGGGGCCGCCGGGGTTGTAGACGAGGGCGCCCTGCCGGGGGACCTTCCGCTTGCTGTTGCGCGGGTCTTTCTGCGTCGCCGGGATCCGGCTGACGGTCAGCTTGATCCGCGGGCCGTCCGGGCGGGCGTAGTCCAGCGGGACGGTCACCGTGCCGCACCGCACACCGGCCGGCGCCCGCGGCACGTCGGCGGGTGAGCACGTGCCGTAGTCGATGCCGGCCGCCCGTGCGCGGGCCACCGCCAGCTCGGTGCCGCGCCGTTCGGCCGCGCCGGGCAGAACGGACGCCCCGCTCCCGGCGGCCGCGTGTCCGGCCGGTGCGATGGCCAGGGCGGTCAGGAGCAAGGATCCGGCGGCCGAGTACAGGGCGGCAGCTCTCATCGCGTATCCCTTCGGTGCGGCGGCGAGGCACAGGGCTGCCACGCTCCCGACGACAACAAAAGGGATATTTCGTTCGGCCGACGGTGAAGGCAAGCACCATCCGGCCGGTGTCGGCTCAATGCCCCCTATGCGCCCCCGAAGCCGCTCTCATTCCCGCCAGGGCTGGTCGCGGTGGATGAAGGCGGCGCGCAGCTGCGGCTCGCCGATCGCGCGGATCCCGCGCACGGCGACCGAGGTGAGGAACGACCGCTCGTCGCCGGCCGGCCTGCGCGCGAGCGCGCCGAGCAGCCGCTGTCCGGCCGGGGAGGCCCAGCGCGAGTACGGATGCACCTCGAACCGGGCGATGGCGAGACAGCTCAGGGACAGCGTGAGCGGCAGGGCGAACCACAGGCCGATCAGCAGGCGTGGCGTCCCGGTCTGGACCGGCAGCAGCAGCGCGGTCCCGCCGAGCAGCGCCACGGCCCCCGCGGCGGCGCGGACCTGGCGTACGGCCGCCCCCACCGTCGCACCGGCGCCGTCGGGGACCGCGAGACCGGACCGCACCAGCCCGTCGGCCAGCCGGCGCACGGACTCGGCGCGGGCCGCCCGCGCCCGCGCGGGCGCGATCCGGGACTGTCCCTCCGGTCCTATGGCGCCTATGACGGACTGCTCGATCTCGTCGCGCCCGCGGGGGTCCACCACCGTGGCCCAGCCGGTGTGCGCGAGCAGCAGGCGCCGCTGACGGGCCATCGAGACCATCGTCACATCGGCGACCCGGACGGGGCCGCCGGAGAGGAAGGCCGCCTCGTACAGCGTCAGATCGTGCTCCGGGTCCGCCGCCGTGCCCTGCGCGTCCAGGGCGGCGGCGCGGACGGCCGCGAGGCACAGCCGGGCGCACGCCGTACCGGCGAAAGCCCAGGCCAGGAGCAGGAGAAGGACCCAGAACATGACGTGTTTCTATGCCAGAGGCCTGGCCCGACGCCATGCCCTGTTCATCATCCGGACACAGTGTTGGCGGTCTGTGACATTCCGTTTCCCGCCCAGGTCAGGAGCCGCTCGTCCGCGGCGGCGGGCTGGTGGTGGCGGGCGGCATGGAGTACGTCTCGTCCGGGGAGGGCGTGATCGGCACCGCGGCGCTCGGGTCGACGGCCGGTGGGGTGGGTACGGGCGTCGGCGAGCTCGCCAGCTCCCTGGACAGCGCGCCGAAGTCGACGTAACCGGTTGCCTCCAGGATCTTGATGTGATCCAGGATCGTCGCGTTCGCGTCGTCGGCGAGATCGCGGACCAGGGAGTTCTGGGTGCCCGCCCGGACCTGCGCGACCAGCGCGAACACCCGGCCGTGGGCGAGCCGCACGAGGCCGGCGAACCGGCGGTCGAAGTCCTGGCCCTGAGAGGCCCGCAGGGTGTCGAGCCACTGCTTCTGCTGTGCGTTCGGCTCGTTGGGCAGCGGTACGCCGAGCTGGGTGGCGACGGTGCGGACATGGGCGTCCAGCGAGGTGTGGCCGTCCACCAGGTGCTGGCCCGCGGTGCGCACGGCCGCCGTGGTTCCCTTGCGCTCCGCCAGCTCACCGGCGGGCAGTTCCCACAGTCCCGCCAGCCGGACCCGGATGATCAGGTCCCGGTCCTGTGCGGACAGGGGGCCGTACGGGGTCGTCACCGTCTGGGTGCTCAGCACGGTGGCGCCGGCCGCCGGGCTCTGGCGGTCGGCGTACGACCAGAGCGGGTAGAGCAGCGCCGCCGCGGTCGCCGCGAGGGCCGCGATGACGAGGCCTGTGCCGCTGAATATGCCTCGGCCCTTGATCGGGGGTCGGGGTCGCATGGCGCCTCCTGTAGCGCACCGCACGCGAATGTGCATGAGGGTGGGTGCGAGCAGGCATATTACTGCGGGTTCCCTGCCGGGTCCGTCCGCTGCGCCAGGCCGCCGTCCGGGTGCGGTGCGTCGGTGCGTGCGTGGGCGGCCCGGACTCAGCCGCCGTGTCGCAGCACCCTCCGGGCGACCTGGCTCAGTCGCCCGCGCGGCCTCGGTGCCGGGCCCGCCCGGTCCAGCCACCACTCGCGCAACCGCCGCCGGGTCCCCGCGTCCCCCGGTCGGCCCGACTCCAGCAGGTGCCCGGCGAAGTCCAGGGCGTCACGGCGGTAGCCGCCGGTCATCGGCCGCGGCCGGGCGTAGTCCAGGAACGCTGTCCGGTACCCCTCGCCGAGAATGACCGGCAGCTCGGGCGCCACCTTCGCCACCACGTCCGCCCGCTTCGAGGCGAGTGCCCGTGCCTGCACCCCCATCCGCACCCGGTCGAACCCCTCGGGCACCGGCGTCCCGGCCACGAGGGAGGACAGTACGGCGGCCTGGGCCACCCCGACCCGCTCGCGCGCCCCGACGACCGGCCGGGCGAGAACCGCGACCCCTCCGCCCGCCGGGCCGCCGGCGGAAACCGCTTCCGCCCCCTCGTCGGCCCGTTCGCGTCCCACCGTCACCGCCTCCCGTATCACCGTCAACTCCCGCTCCAGCTCGGCGGGTCCGGGGAAGTTCTCGTCCCGTTCCAGCAGGACGCCGGGCGGTGCGGTGCGGGAGGCGAGGTCGGTCAGGATGTCGAGGACCGGACGCGGCACGGGGTGGGCGTGGCTGTCGTGCCAGACGCCGTCGCGCTCGAAGCCGCCCGCGACATGGACGTAGGCGATCGCCTCCACGGGCAGCACGGCCAGCGCCGCGGCCGGGTCCTCGCCCCGGTTGACGTGGTTGGTGTGCAGGTTGGCCACGTCGATCAGCAGGCGTACGCCGGTGCGTTCGACCAGCTCGGACAGGAACTGCCCCTCGGTCAGCTCCTCGCCGGGCCAGGAGAACAGCGCGGCGATGTTCTCCAGGGCCAGCGGGACGGGCAGGGCGTCCTGGGCGATGCGGACGTTCTCGCAGAGCACGTCCAGGGCGTCCCGGGTGCGCGGGACCGGCAGCAGGTGACCGGCCTCCAGGCGCGGGGAGGCGGTGAGCGGGCCGCCCGCGCGGACGAACGCGATGTGCTCGGTGACCAGCGGGGAGCCGAGGGCCTCGGCGCGCTCGGCGAGCGCCGTGAGCCGGTCCTCGTCGGGGCGGTCGGCGCCGCCCAGGCCGAGGGAGACGCCGTGCGGGACCACGGTGACCCCGCGCTCGCGCAGCCGCAGCAGCGACTCGGGAAGATGACCGGGGCAGACGTTCTCCGCCACGACCTCCACCCAGTCGATGCCCGGCATGCGCTCCACGGCGTCCGCGATCTCCGGCCGCCAGCCGATGCCCGTGCCCAGTGGCCGCATGGCTCCTCCCCTCCCTCGAATGCAGGGGGTATGGCCGCGGCGGCCGGACCCGAACCTCCTCCGCGCCGTGTTCAGAGCAACATTTGAGCTTCAGCCCCGGGCCGGCCACCGCTCGGGGCCACGCCCCAGCAGGCGCAGTGCCTCCTCCAGCGGGCCGGAGCCCTCGGGCACCTCCAGCGCAGGGGCGAAGGCGAAGCCCGGGCCGCGCCGGGCGGGGTCGTCCGGCACCTGACGGGCCACGGCGAGCGCGGCGACCAGGACGTGCTCGGGGAGTTCCACGGCGACGCCGAGGGTGGCGGCGACGTCCCAGGCGTGCACGACGTGGTCGACGAAGTGGAAGCCGATCGCCTGGCCGCCGGGGAAGCCGGCGCCCAGCTCCGGCAGCACGAACTCCCGTTCCGGCGCGCCCGGTTCGGCGAAGGCGGAGAGCACCGAGGCGGCGGCCGACCGGTGTGTCCGGGCCGGATCGCTCATGTCCTCCGGCTCCCGCCAGTACTCCGGCTCCCGCCCCGCTCCGCGGGCCGCCGCGGCGAAACCGAAGTGCTGTGCGGTCATGTGGGCGACGAGCCTGCGCAGGTCCCAGCCCGCGCAAGGGGTGTCCCGCGCCCAGTCCACGGGCGTGGCCAGGTCCACCACGCGTACGGCCTCCTGGACGGCGATCCGGTCGAGTTCGACGAAGTCCGCTCCGGTGACAGTCATGGCCCGAGCCTAAAACAATGCGAACGATCGTGCTTATTTTTTTTGGGAAACAGCGGTGTATGCGGTTCCAACGAGGCTCGCGGTCAGGGAACCTGAGGCACCGTGACGCCGTCCGCGGCCGCGTCGCGCAGCCGTCCCACGATGGCCACGCGTGCCCTGCGGTAGGCCGTCTCCTCGTCGTGCAGCACCGACAGGGCGTTCGCCGTCTCCAGCAACGCGACCAGTTCGAAGGCGAGTTGCGGGGCGTCCGCGCCGGCGCGCAGCTCGCCCGCCGTACGGGCCTCGTCGATCGTGCGCTCCACATGGGCCGACCAGTCGCGCTGGGTCCGGACCACGGCGTCGTGCACCGGCCCGGTCCGCGCGTCGAACTCGGCCATGGCGCCGTAGAAGAAGCAGCCGCCGGGGAACACCCGCTCGCGCGAGTAGTCGAGCCACAGCTCGCACAGCCGCCACACCCGGCCGACGCCGGCCGGGGTCCCGGCGGCGGGCCGGATCACCCGCTCGGTGAAGATCCGCGCCGCCTCCCGCACGGTGGCCAGCTGCAGTTCCTGCTTGGAGCCGAAGAGCGCGAACACCCCGCTCTTGCTCAGCTCCAGCTCGGCGGCGAGGCGGCCGACGGTGAGCGCCTCCAGGCCCTCGACCGAGGCGATGTCCACCGTGCGGCGCAGCACCAGCCGGCGGGTCCGGTTGCCCCGCTCGACCCGCCCGTCGACCCGCGTCATCGGCCCTCCTAGCGCAGGGCGGGGTGGTCGGCGACGACCGTGCAGCTGCCCGGCGCGATCTCCGTGAAGCCGGCGTCCCGCACCACCGGCAGCCCGCTGCCGGTCAGCCGGGCCCAGTCGGCGGGGTCGGTGGTACGGACGGCGAGCACGTGGCCCGCGGCCCGCCAGGCGGCGCGCTCCGCGTCCGGCAGCGCCCACCAGGCCAGCTGGGCGCCGTGCCCGGCCTGGGCCATCGCCTTCCCGGCCGACATCTCCAGCTCCGGATTCAGCCACAGCACGGGCTGCGCCGGGTCGGCGGCGGCGGGCGGCTCCGGGTCGTCCAGCTCGGTGCCGGACACCTGGAGCCTGGCCAGGTCCTTGGGCCAGCCGTCGAGCGGGACCGGCGGGAAGACCCGCACCTGCGCGGACTCGCCGGCCACCGTGATCCCCGGCAGCGCCTCGGCACGCCGCCACTCGGCGCCCCGGGCCCGCCGGACCACCTTGCGGATGCGCGCGTCCTCCCAGCCGCGCACCGCCTCGGCCCACTCTCCGTCCCCCCGCGCCCGCTCGTCACCGAGCAGCACGAGCACCGCCCGGGCGGCCGTCTCCAGCGCGTCGGTACGCGCGGGCGGCGCGCCGCGCTCGATCCGCGCGACGAGGGGCAGGACGAACTGGGGCGCCTCGTCCCGGGCATGGCGCTCGGTCTGGAAGGGACTGTCTCCGGGGGACGGCAGAACTTGGCTCACACCAGCCAACCCTAAGGTGCGAGGGACGGTGTCCGGCATGCGGCTGCCGCAGCCACAATGCCCCTATGCAACGTGATCTACGGCTGGCCCCTGCTGAAGGCGGGCGTGGCCGGGCTGCCGGCCACGCTCACCTGCGCGCTGCTCGGCGCGGCCGTCGGCGCGCTCACCAACCGGCCGCTGCTGCGCTCCACCGGTCGCGCCGTGCCCGCGATGCTGCTGGGTGCGCTGCTGGCGGTGGTGCTCACCGGCTCCCCGGCGCAGGCCGCGGTCAGCGGCCTGGTCACCGGCTCGCGGACCGGCCGGGCCCCGGTGCCGCTGCTGCCGCTGGCCGGGGCGGCCCTGCTCACGGCCGCGGCCTTCGCCGTCGCCGCCCGGCTCACCGCCCACCGGTCACCCTGAGCGGTCCGTGCGCCGGGCTCCACCGCGGGCAGGGCGTCAGTGGTGCTTGCCGGTCCGGGCGATCAGCTCGGAGACCTTCACGAACCGGTAGCCCCGCCTGCGCAGTTCCGGTACGACCGCGCGGACGACCTTCTCGGTGGCCGGGGCGGCGCTGCGGGTGCAGTGCATGATGACCACGGAGCCCGGCTTCACACCCGCCAGCACCTGCCGGGTGACCGCGTCGGCGTTCTTGGCGAACGCGTCGCCGCTCACCACGTCCCACTGCACCGCCGTCACCCCGGTCCCGCTGAGCGCGCGCAGCGCCCGCTGGTCGTAACAGCCGCCGGGGAAGCGGAAGTACGGCAGCGCGTGCGGCACACCCGCGTTGCGCAGGGAGGCGTACGCCTTCTCCACGTCCTCGCGCATCTCGCCGGGATCGAGGGTGCGCAGGCCGTAGCACTTCTCGGTGAACGCGTAGTGACTGTAGGAGTGGTTGGCGACCTCGAACTGCGGGTCGTGGCCGAGGCTGCGGGCCTCGGTCGGGTACTCGTCGGCCCACCGGCCGGTCATGAAGACCGTCGCCGGGACCTTCAGTGTGCGCAGGGTGCCGATGAGGGCGGGGTTGTCGAAGTGCTCTCCGGCGGCCGCGCGGGGCCCCTCGTCGGCGGTCATGTCGGCGTCGAAGGTCAGCGCGACGGTCTTGCCCAGGGTGCGCGGACCGTGCTCGAAGACCGGGGTCAGACCGCCGGGGCCCGGGGCCAGTACCGGCGGACGCGAGGCGGGCGGGGAGGCGGAGACGGACGGCCCGGCCGGGGCCTGCCGGGCACTGCCCGCGGTACCGCAGGCGGCGAGCGTCGCGCCCAGGGCACAGACGGTGGCGATACGGCGTACTCGTGGGATCACCGTACGAACGTAGGACTGAATGGCCGCTTGTATGCCGATATGACCGATGACGCGACGGTACGGTCACCCGGGCGGCTGCGCCAGCAGCCGTTCCCGGCACTCCGCCACGTCGAAGTCGCCCTTCGGGTACTGCGGGTCCAGTTCCTCCAGGTGCTCCAGCAGCAGGCGGCTGATCGCCCAGTTCCGGTACCACTTGCGGTCCGCCGGGACCACGTACCAGGGCGCGTACGGCGCCGCGCAGCGCTCCAGGGCCAGTTCGTACGCCTCCCGGTAGGCGGGCCACAGGGTGCGCTCGTCGATGTCGGCGGGGTCGAACTTCCAGTGCTTGTCGGGGCGGTCCAGGCGGCGCAGCAGGCGGCGCCGCTGTTCCTCGTAGGAGAGGTGCAGGAAGCACTTGATCACGGTCACGCCGTCCTCGGCGAGCGACCGCTCGAAGTCGTTGACGAGGCCGTAGCGGCTGCCGATCTCGGCCGGTACGACGAGACGCCGTACCCGGGCGATGAGGAGGTCCTCGTAGTGCGAGCGGTCGAAGATGCCGATCTCCCCCGGCATGGGCAGGGCCCCGCGCACCCGCCACAGGAAGTCGTGCCGCCGTTCCTCCTCGCTGGGAGCCTTGAACGCCTGGATCCGGCAGCCGGACGGGTTGAGGTGGCCGATGACGTGCTTGACCGTGCCGCCCTTGCCACTGGTGTCCATGCCCTGGAGCACCAGCAGCACGCGCCGGCGGTCCCCGGCCGTGCCCGCCGCCCACAGCCGCTCCTGCAGCCGGGCCAGCCGTTTGCCCATGCGGGTGGCGTCCTGCCGGGCCGGCTTCTTGCCGCCGGGGGCACCGGGAGTGGTCCGGGTGCCGTACGCGGCCAGATCGACCGGCTCGCCCGGCGGGAGCCGCAGCGCGTCACGGAGGTTCTCGCAGCTCCTCTTCGTCACGGCCATCCCTTCCCTCCGCCCACGGCGGACCCGCACACGCACGGCGGCCCACGCCGCTAGCCGCGGCGGTACCGGCCCGTCAACGTCCCGATGGAGAGCGTGTGCCCCGAAAGTGCCCGCAGCAGCTGCGCACGGGAGGCATCCGCGGCGAGTGACAGGCGGCGGTCCGCGGCGTACACGGTGAGGACATAGCGGTGCGGCCGGTCACCGCGCGGCGGACAGGGCCCGCCGTACCCGGTCCGCCCGAAGTCGTTGCGCCCCTCGGTCGCCCCCCGCGGCTGTTCGCCCGCGGACAACCGCGTGGTGTGCGGGCCCAGGTTCCACGCCAGCCAGTGCGTGAACGCGCCGTGCGGGGCGTCGGAGTCCTGCATGACCAGGGCCAGCGCGGCGGTGTGCGCGGGTACGCCGGCAAGGGCCAGCGGCGGCGAGACATCGGCGCCGTCGCAGGTGTGGCGCCGCGGGACGGTGCCGCCGTCGGCGAACGCGGAACTGGTGACGGTCAGCCGCCCGGTGGCCGCGGGGGAGGAGACCGAGGGCGTCGAGGGCGGGGCGGGCGCGGCGGGAGAACCGCCGGCATCCCCGCACCCCGCGACGGCCGCCAGCGCGGCCACGACGGTCACCCAGCATCTGCGCATGCCCGGCACGCTAGCCGGAGCGGAGCTCACCGTCACCGTTCGCCACGGCCTGCTGGTTGCCCCGTTCCAGGAAGTGCAGCAGCTCCACCGGGATGGGCAGGACCAGCGTGGAGTTCTTCTCGGCGGACACCGCCATCACCGTCTGCAGCAGCCGCAGCTGGAGAGCGGCCGGGGTGTCGGCCATCTGCTGGGCCGCCTCGGCCAGCTTCTTGGAGGCCTGGTACTCGGCGTCGGCGTTGATGATCCGGGCCCGGCGCTCCCGGTCGGCCTCGGCCTGGCGGGCCATGGACCGCTTCATGGTGTCCGGCAGGGAGACGTCCTTGATCTCGACCCGGTCGACCTGGATGCCCCAGCCGACGGCCGGGCTGTCGATCATGAGTTCCAGGCCCTCGTTGAGTTTCTCGCGGTTGGAGAGCAGGTCGTCGAGGTCGCTCTTGCCGATGATCGACCGCAGGGACGTCTGGGCCATCTGCGACACCGCGAACTTGTAGTCCTCGACCTTCACCAGGGCGCTCGCCGCGTCGACCACGCGGAAGTAGACGACGGCGTCGACCCGCACGGTGACGTTGTCGCGGGTGATGCCCTCCTGGGCCGGGATCGGCATCGTGACGATCTGCATGTTGACCTTGTGCAGCCGGTCCACGAACGGGATCACGAGGGTCAGGCCGGGTTCGCGCTCGCCTCCCGCCACCCGGCCGAGGCGGAAGAGCACGCCTCGCTCGTACTGCTTGACGATCCGCGCCGCCATCGCCAGGTAGACCACGGCGACCGAACCCGCCGCCGCCACGGCGCCCAGCAGCTCCTGGAGCATGGTGACCTCCTCACGGAGAGGTCTGATTTCGTCCGCTGCTGTCACCATATGCCTGGGGTGGGGCGGAAGCCACAAGCCCGGGACCGGGCCGGGACACCGAGGGGCGTCGGCGTCCCGGCCCGGAGACAGCGGCCGTCAGCCGGCCGGGGCCGTGACCCGCACCAGTTCCGTGCCCGCCGCGCTGTGGCGTACGGCCCAGTTCTCCAGGGCCGTGCGGCAGGCGTGGTCCAGATGGTGCAGGCCGGACAGGTCCAGGCGGACCGGGCGGTCCTGGGGCAGCGACTCCAGGCTGTCCAGGATCTTCGGCAGCCGCAGGAAGGTCGCGTTGCCCGTGAGGCGGACGTCGACGGGGCCGGCGCCCTTGTCCACGACCTCCAGCCTGATGTGCGAGGCCTCCCAGGCCGTCTTGACCACGGCCAGCGCCAGCCCGATCAGCACGCCCTCGAACATGCTGACCGCCACGATGGACAGCGCGGTCACCGACAGGATCAGCGCCTCGCCCCGGTGCTCGCGCCACAGCACGCCCAGTGCCCGGACCGGGACCAGTTTGGCGCCCGAGTGGATCAGGATGCCCGCCAGCGCCGGGACCGGGATGTGGGCGAGCACGTCCGGCAGCAGCGCGGCGAACAGCAGCAGCCACACGCCGTGCAGCACGCGGGAGGCCTTCGTACGGGCGCCCGCCTGGACGTTGGCCGCGCTGCGCACGATCACCGCGGTCATCGGCAGCGCGCCCAGCAGCCCGCACACCGCGTTGCCGGTGCCCTGGGCCACCAGCTCCTTGTCGTACTCGGTGCGCGGCCCGGAGTGCAGCCGGTCCACGGCCGCCGCGCTGAACAGCGACTCGGCGGACGCGATCAGCGTGAAGGCGACGACCGTGCCGAGCGCGCCGACGCCCGCCAGCTCGCCGAAGGCGTCGAGCGGCGGCGGCTGGACCGAGCCCAGCAGGCCCCGCACCTTCACGGTCGCCACCGGCAGGCCGAGCGCGAACGCGGCCACCGTGGCGAGGCCCACCGCGGCCAGCGGGCCGGGCAGCGTACGCACCCTCGCCGGGGTGTGCCGCCACAGCAGCAGCACCCCGATCGTGCCCGCGCACACCGCGAGCGAGGCCACGGCCGTGCCGTCGCCGAGGGCGTCCAGGAACGCCCCGGGCAGACCGGCGATCTTGCCCGGCCCGGAGTCGGGGGCCTTGGCGGCCAGCGCCGGATACAACTGCCCGGCGACGAGCACCAGTCCGATTCCGGCCAGCATGCCCTCGACGACGGAGACCGAGATGGCGCGGAAGTAGCGGCCGAGCCTCAGCAGGCCCATGCCCACCTGGAGGAGCCCGGCGGCGAGCACGATCGCGCCGAGCACCGGCAGCCCGAACTCCTTGACCGCCTCGAAGACGAGCACGGTCATACCGGCCGCCGGCCCCGACACCTGCAGGCTGCTGCCGCGCATCAGGCCGGTGACGAGGCCGCCCACGATGCCGGTGACCAGGCCGAGTTCGGCCGGGACCCCGGAGGCGACGGCCACGCCCACGCACAGCGGCAGCGCGACCAGGAACACGACGAGGGAGGCGGCGAAGTCCTGCCGCGCGCAGGGGAACCGGGATATGAGGTTCCCGCCGGTCATCCGCGCGCTCACAGGGACTCGAAGGTGTCGGTGTGCGGGCGGTGCGCCCGTACGGCGCCGGTGTGCACCTCGTAGTACCAGGCGTGCAGGCCCAGTTGACCCACCGCCAGCTTGCGTTCCACACACGGGTACGAGCGCAGCCGCAGCAACTGGGTCAGGACGTGCGCCTGCACGCCCTCGGCGACCTCGGGGTCCTCGGCCTGGCCGGCCGGGCGCGGGGTGGCGTGCGCGAGCCAGTCGCGCACGGCGGGTACGGCGGTCAGGTCGTCGCCGCGCACCAGCGCACCGACGGCACCGCAGTGCGAGTGGCCGCAGACGACGATGTCGCGCACGCCGAGCACCTCCACCGCGTACTCGATGGTCGCGGCCTCGCTGGTGGGCTGGCGCGAGGTGTGGGGCGGGACGATGTTGCCCGCGGTGCGCAGCTCGAAGAGCTCGCCGGGGCGGGCGCCCGTGATCAGGGCCGGGACGACCCGGGAGTCGGAGCAGGTGATGAACAGGACCTGCGGGGACTGGCCTTCGGCGAGCTTGGCGAACTCCTCAGGGCGCTGTCCGAAGGTACGGGCGTTGTCGATGAGGGGCTGCATGTGTGTGAGTTCCTCCTGGCGCGCCTGCACGGGCGCGTCGGACTTGAACGACGGTTGTGGGGGGGGAGGGGGCCCGGTTCCCGGGCCGGCTCGCACCGGCTGTCAGCAGCGGAAGACCTGAAGGGCTGCCGGGGTGGGGGCTCTTGGGGCTCTGGGGGCGCGCTGGAGGGCGGCGCCGGGGGCGCTCGGTGTGTCGGTACCGGCGGCCCGGCCGACTATGAGGGGGTGTTCCCGCGCGCGGCGGAAGGCGGGGCCGCGGACCCCGTCCGCCGCGTCGCGCACCGGCTGTTCGGGCGGCGTGGTTCCGGCTTCGGCCTTGGCCGTTGCTTCACTGAGAGTGTGCGCAGGTGCGAAGGGGTCCGTGGGGGCGGAGCACAGCAGGGCGAGCAGGACGACGGCGACGGAAGCGAGCACGGCCCGGACCGTCGTACCTCGGGACATGCGGCCTCCTTCCACGGTTCGCGCCTCTCGCGCAGACCAAGCATTGGTCAATGGTTGGTCAAGAAGCACGTTAACCCTGCAAAGGCCTTTGCAGGGTTAACTGGGCGTTACGAGCGCAAGAGAGCGTGAAAAGTGCCGGTCGCGTGGCGCGATCCGGCTCTTGACTACGAGCCGACGAGCCCCTTCGCGTCCCGGGCCAGCGCGGTGAGGCGGGAGATCGCCCGGAAGTACTTCTTGCGGTAGCCGCCGTTCAGCATCTCCTCGCTGAAGAGCTTGTCGAACGGCAGTCCCGAGGCCAGCACCGGGACCTCGCGGTCGTAGAGCCGGTCCGCGAGCACCACGAGACGCAGCGCGGTCGACTGGTCCGGCACCGGCCGCACATCGGTGAGGCACACCGCCCGCACCCCGTCGGTCAGCGCGCCGTACCGGCTCGGGTGGACCTTGGCCAGGTGCTCCAGCAGATGCGGGAAGTCGTCGAGGGAGGCGCCCGGGGTGGCGTAGGCCGCCTTCGTCACCTCTTCGTCGGTGAAGGGCTTCGGGGCCTCGGGCAGACCGCGGTGGCGGTAGTCCTCGCCGTCGATGCGCAGGGCGCGGAAGTGGGCGGACAGGCCCTGTATCTCGCGCAGGAAGTCGGCGGCGGCGAACCGGCCCTCGCCCAGCTTGCCCGGCAGCGTGTTGGAGGTGGCGGCCAGTGCCACACCCGCCTCCACCAGCTTGCCGAGCAGGGTCGACACCAGGACCGTGTCGCCCGGGTCGTCCAGCTCGAACTCGTCGATGCACAGCAGGCGGTGACCGGAGAGGGTCCGCACCGTCTGCTGGAAACCGAGGGCGCCGACCAGGTTGGTCAGCTCCACGAAGGTGCCGAACGCCTTGAGCGCGGGCTCGGCCGGGGTCGCGTGCCACAGGGAGGCGAGCAGATGGGTCTTGCCGACGCCGTAGCCGCCGTCCAGGTAGACCCCGCGCGGGCCGGCCGGGGCCTTGGGCGCCCTGGCCCTGCCGAAGCCGAGGAAGCCGCGCCGGCCGGCGCCGGACGCGTGCGCCCCGCCGAGCCCGCCCGCGAAGCCCTCGAGCACCCGGACGGCCTCGGTCTGGCTGGGCTGGTTCGGGTCCGGTATGTACGTCGAGAAGCGGACCGAGTCGAAGCGCGGCGGCGGCACCATCTCGGCGACCAGCCGGTCCGCGGGGACGTGCGGCGCACGGGCGCACAGGGACAGGGGGCCCGCGTCGGTCAGAGGGCTGGATCCGGGGGCGGTGGTGGAGGACGACACGGTTAACCATGCTAAGCGCCGTGTCAGACTGCACGACATGCGACGCCTGTTCCCTGTGACCGAAGAAACAGCAGCCCAGGCCCCCGGCGGGACGACCGAGCGGGAGGGGGCCAGGGGGGTTGCCGGGGCGCGGGTGACGGATGCGCACGTCGCGGCCCTCGTCGATCGCGAGTGGACGCTCACCGAGCTGGCCGCCGCCTACGCCTACCCGGAGCCCGCGCCCGGCACCCCGCGGCCGTGGCTGCGGGCCAACATGGTCTCCACGCTCGACGGCGCTGCCCAGCACGAGGGGCGCTCCCAGCCCATCTCCAGCGCCTCCGACATGCGGATCTTCGGCACGCTGCGGGCGCTCGCCGACGTGATCGTGGTGGGCGCCGAGACGGTGCGCCAGGAGGGGTACCGGCCCGCACGCGCGCGTGCCGAGTTCGCCGCCGCCCGAGAGGCCGCCGGACAGGGCCCGGCGGCGGCGATCGCGGTGGTCACCGCGAGCCTGGAGCTGGACCTCTCGCTCCCGTTGTTCACCTCGCCGCTGGTGCCCACGCTGATCCTGACCGGAGCCGGGGCCGACGCCGACCGGATCGCGGCCGCCGAGAAGGCCGGCGCCAAGGTGGTGATCGCCGGCGAGGGCGCCGGCGTCGACCCCGCGCGCGCCGTGGGCGCCCTGGCCGGCCTGGGCCACACCCGGCTGCTCACCGAGGGCGGCCCCCGGCTGCTCGGCCAGCTGATCGCCGCCGAGGTGCTGGACGAGCTGTGCCTGACCCTCTCGCCCACGCTGACCGCGGGCGACGCGCAGCGCATCGCCGGGGGGCCGCCGGTCGCCGTGCCGCACCGGTTCGAACTCGCGTCCCTCCTCGAAGAGGCCGGATTCCTGTTCGGTCGTTACCGTCGGTCCTGAAATCAGCGGAATCTACCGTTCCGTTTAGCCCCCGGAGGGCAGACTTAGTCCGGCAGAACCCGTGCGAACACGGGGCAGGATGGTTTCCGCACGGGCCTTGTCCGGGCCCCCGGAGGAGAAGAGGCGTTTGGTGTTCACAAGCGTTCTGATGATCGAGAAGGCTTTGACGTCCGCCGACGTCGAGTTCGTCACCACCTTGCACGGAGACGAGCCCGTCGCTTTCCACGTGCTCCTCCAGCCGCGCGGCGACCAGGCGGACCGCCTGCTGCGGGCCATCGACGACATCGCGCTCGGCGAACTCGACGAGGCGGTCCGGGAACACGACACGCCGGAGGGTGAGGACGCGCGCAGCGTCGGACAGCAGGCGCTCGACGTCTCCGTCCAGGCCCTGCGCTCCTCGGGCAGCGGGGCCGAGGGACGGATGGTCGAGGACCATCCGCTGGACGCGCTGAAGGCGCTGGTCGCCGAGGTGGACGCCGACGAGGTGATCGTGCTCACCGACCCCCACTATGTGGAGGAGTTCTTCCACCGGGACTGGGCCTCCCGGGCCCGCCACAAGGTGGGGGTGCCGGTGCTGAAGCTGTTCTCCCACAGCAAGGCGTAGACGCTCCGCCGCTTCGGCCGCCGATCGCTGTCGGCGAGGGCGTCCGTGGGTGCCGGCGCGTCGTTGCCCGCGCCCGCGCGGCGGAGCCGCACACCGATACGGCCCCGCGCCCCTCGGGTCGGCGACCGGGCCCCTCGCTGCAACGAGCCCGGCGGCCGAGCGCATAGGCTAGGGCCCGCTCAGCCTCGTACCGGAGATCTTGGGGAGAACCACATGGCACCCGGCCTTCCTGCCGCCATGGACCGACCGCACTTCATCGGCATCGGCGGCGCCGGGATGTCGGGGATCGCCAAGATCCTCGCGCAGCGGGGGGCCGCGGTGGCCGGGAGCGACGCCAAGGAGTCGGCGACCGCCGAGGCGCTGCGGGCGCTCGGGGCCACCGTGCACATCGGGCACGCGGCGGAGCACCTCGCCGACGACGCGAGCTGTGTCGTCGTCTCGTCGGCGATCCGCGAGGACAACCCCGAGCTGGCCCGCGCGGCCGAGCTGGGCATCCCGGTGGTGCACCGCTCCGACGCGCTCGCCGCGCTGATGGAGGGGCTGCGCCCGATCGCCGTGGCCGGTACCCACGGCAAGACGACGACCACCTCGATGCTGGCCGTCTCCCTCACCGAGCTGGGCCGGGAGCCGTCGTACGCCATCGGCGGCGACCTCGACGCGCCCGGCTCGAACGCCCTGCACGGAGCGGGCGAGATCTTCGTCGCCGAGGCCGACGAATCGGACCGCAGCTTCCACAAGTACGCGCCCGAGGTCGCCATCGTCCTCAACGTCGAGCTGGACCACCACGCCAACTACGCCTCGATGGACGAGATCTACGAGTCCTTCGAGACCTTCGCCGGGAAGATCGTCCCCGGCGGCACCCTGGTCGTCTCCGCCGACCACGAGGGGGCACGGGAGCTGACCCGCCGGCTCGCGGGCTCGGTGCGGACCGTGACCTACGGTGAGGCCGAGGACGCCGACGTGCGGGTCACGGCCGTCGTACCGCAGGGGCTGAGGAGCCGGGTCACCGTGATCCTCGACGGCGAGGAGCTGACCTTCACCGTCTCCGTACCGGGGCGGCACTACGCCCTCAACGCCGTCGCCGCGCTCACCGCCGCCGCCGCCCTCGGCATCCCGGCCGCGGAGCTGGCGCCCGCGCTCGCCGCCTACACCGGGGTCAAGCGGCGCCTGCAGCTCAAGGGCGAGGCCGCCGGGGTGCAGGTCATCGACTCCTACGCGCACCACCCCACCGAGATGACCGCCGACCTGGAGGCCATGCGGGGCGCCGCCGGCGACTCCCGCATCCTCGTCGTCTTCCAGCCGCACCTGTTCTCCCGCACCCAGGAGCTGGGCAAGGAGATGGGCCAGGCCCTCGCCCTCGCCGACGCCTCCGTGGTGCTGGACATCTACCCGGCCCGCGAGGACCCGGTCCCGGGCGTGACCAGCGAACTGATCATCGCGGCCGCACGCGCGGCCGGCGCCGACGTCACCGCCGTCCACGACAAGGCCGAGATCCCTGTCGTGATCGCGGGAATGGCGAAGCCCGGTGATCTCGTTCTCACCATGGGCGCGGGCGACGTGACGGACCTGGGCCCGCTGATCCTGGACCGCCTGTCGCAGTAAAGGGGCTGAGGCTCATGTCGTACGACGTCGAGAAGCCGGACGAGCAGTGGCGCGCGGAGCTGAATCCGGCCGAGTACGCCGTGCTGCGCCAGGCCGCCACCGAACCGGCCTTCACCGGTGAGTACACGGACACCAAGACCGAGGGTGTCTACTCCTGCCGTGCCTGCGGCGCCGAACTGTTCACCTCGGACACGAAGTTCGCGTCGCACTGCGGCTGGCCGTCCTTCTACGACCCGAAGGACACGGACGCGGTCGAACTGGTCGAGGACCGCTCCCACGGCATGGTCCGCACCGAGGTGCGCTGTGCCCGCTGCGGCTCCCACCTCGGGCACGTCTTCGAGGGCGAGGGGTATCCGACCCCGACCGACCAGCGGTATTGCATCAACTCCATCTCGCTGCGGCTGGCCCCCGCCGAGGACTGACCGCCGGGCCGGCTCCGTCGGTCGGCCGAGGCCGGAAACCGTCCCGATCGACCGGCACTCCCGATCCCGCCCGGTCGTGGGCCCGGACGCCGGAGCGGGGCGGCCCGCCCGTGCGGCTGCCGCCCGGCCTCCCGCCCGGGACGAGGGTCCTCGCCCGTCTGGTGACCGCCGGGGACCGCGCGGGCGCCGCGCGGTTCGCCCCGCGGATCGTCGACGCGGGAGGCACCGCGTACCTCGGGCTGACCGCGCCGGGCGGCGGGGCTCGGCCGGTTCGGGAGCGTGCTGCGGGGGCACGGGCCGGACCCGGACGGCACTCCCGGCCCGCCATGGGGCTGAAGGGCCCGCGTCCGGGCACGGGGGCTGTTGAGGACGCGGGGACGGATGAGGCCGGTGCCCCACTCGCTCCGGTTTGAGATTCTGTGAGGGTGTTGGGTGTGGCGCGCTGGATCCAGTCCCGTCGCAGGCCTGTGCCCGCCGACAGCGGCCACCACCGCGAGGACGGCAGGGGCCGGGAGGGAACCTCGGCGTCCGCGCGGACCGAGGACCCCGCGGATGCCGCGGACGGCGCGTTGCTGAGCGCCCTGCGGGAGGAACTCACCGGCATCGGTACGACCCTCGACGAGGCCACGACCTGTGCCGAGCTGACCCGGATCGCCGTGCGGCTGGCCGGCGGGACGGCCGCCGTGATGCGCCGGACCGGCCAGACCCTCTCCGGGTACGAGGCGATCACCGGCGACGCCGACGCGCTGCCCGACCCCCGCTGGGCCGCCGCGTCGGCCCGGGAAGCGGACGTATCCGAGCTCGGCGCGCCGCCCGGGCCCTGGATCGAGCAGGTGGGCGCCGATCGGGCCGGGGTCGCCCTGTGCGCGCCGCTGACCAGTGGGGAGGACGGCTACGGCGTCCTGGTGTGGGCGCGCTCCGGGCCGCCGCTGCTGCGGGCCGAGGCCGAGCTGGTCAGCCTGCTCGCCGAGCGCGCCGCCTCCCACATACGGCACGCGCGCGCCTACGCGACCGTCAACCGCACCGCCGGCGATCTGCAGCGCGCCCTGCTCGCCGAGCCCGGCCGCCCGCACCCCAACCTCGACATCGCCGTCCGCTATCTGCCGGCCGGCGGTGGCGTCCTGGTCGGCGGCGACTGGTGCGAGACCGTGCGGCTGCACTTCGGGCGGACCCTGCTGGTCGTCGGCGACGTCATGGGGCACGGCCTGGAGGCCGCCGTCGACATGAACGTCTACCGGTCCTCCCTGCGCTACATCGCCTCCGCCGACCTGCCCCCGCACCGGGTGCTGCGGCAGATGGACGAGATCGCCTCCCGGGAGGCGGAACTCAGGCCCGCCACCTGTCTGCTGGCCCGCGTCGACCCGGGGCGCCACCAGGTCACGCTCGCCAGCGCCGGGCATCTGCCGCCGGTGCTCATCACCCGCGGGGGCGAGGCCTCGCTGCTGTCCGTCCCCGTCGGGCCGCCGCTCGGCACGGGGCTCGGCGGGTACGAGTCGGCCACGCATCCGCTGGCTGCGGGGGAGACGCTGGTGCTGTTCACCGACGGGCTGGTGGAGCGGCGGGGGGAGGACATCGACCGGTCTCTGGAGCGGCTGTCCGCCGTGCGGTTCCCCGACGGGGCCGGGCTGGAGAACGTACTGGACATCATCCTCGGCCGCCTGGACGCATGGCATGCGGAGGACGACGTCGCCGCGCTCGCCTGCCGGCCGCACAGCAGGCCCGGTAACTCTCCGTAGGGGCGGCTGGTCGCCCGCCCTCAGGTCGGCAGTCCCACCGTGAACGTCGTCATGCCCTGCTCCCGGGCCGGCCGCGGGCTGCCGCCGTGCGCCCCCCAGGACCCGGGCGGAAGCCGGGGCCCGGGCCCTGGCGCGGCTTCCCCGGAGTACGTGGTGACCGCCCTCCCAGGCCTCGTACCGGGCGACCGTTGCCACCAGGACCGGCAATCGGCGGGTCGTCGTCCACGACGAGTGGCCGTACGTTCTCCCCCCGCTCGTCCCGCGGCACCCGTTCGGCCCCGGCCGGGCTGCGAGCCCCCGCCGGCCGTATCGATACTCGAGTGAAAGTCGTCCGACAGGAGACCGACAGCATCCGCGGGCGAAGCTCGTCCAGGACCCGATCAAGGAGCTGCCGTCCGTGACGACCCTCCAGTCCCGAACCGCGCCCCCCACGGCGATCCGCCCCCGGGTCGTGGCCCGCACCGGCCTCTACACCCTGCTGGCCGTCAACGCGGCCGTTGTCGCCCGGTTCTTCGCCCAGGCCGGATTCGCCTCGAACCCACTGATCGTGCTGGGCCGCCTCGCCGGCCTGTACGGCGCCCTCCTCATGGCCTTCCAGCTGCTGCTGGTGGCCCGGCTGCCCTGGCTGGACCGCCGTATCGGCATGGACCGGCTGACCACCTGGCACCGCCGCACCGGCATCGGGGTCGTGTGGACCCTGCTCACCCACGCGGTGTTCATCACCTTCGGCTATGCCCGGGAGTCCTCGATGGACCCCGTGAACCAGCTGGTGAACCTCGCCGAGACCGTCGAGGGCGTGCTGCGCGCCGCCGTCGCGCTCGCGCTGCTCCTCGTGGTCGGCGCCACCTCGGCCCGCTGGGCACGCCGCCGGCTCGCCTACGAGACCTGGCACTTCGTCCACCTGTACACCTACGTCGCCGTGGTCCTCGCCTTCACCCACCAGGTCGCGGTCGGCACGACGTTCACCGCGTCGCCCGCCGCCCGGGCGTACTGGTACACGGTGTGGGGCGTCGCCCTCGGCGCGCTGTTCCTGGGCCGGCTGGTGCTGCCGTTGTGGCGCAACCTGCGGCACCGGCTGCGCGTCGCGGCGGTCGTCGCCGAGTCCGACGACGTCGTCTCCGTCTACGTCACCGGCCGCGACCTGGACCGGCTGCCCGCCCGGGCCGGCCAGTTCTTCCTCTGGCGGTTCCTCACCCGGGACCGCTGGTGGCAGGCCAACCCGTTCTCCCTGTCCGCCGCCCCCGACGGCCGCACCCTGCGCCTCACCGCCAAGGCGGCCGGCGACGGCAGCGCCGCCCTGCGCCGGCTGAAGGTCGGCACCCGCGTCTTCGCCGAGGGCCCCTACGGCGCCTTCACCACACTGCACCGCACCCGCCCGGAGTCCGTGCTGATCGCCGGTGGCGTCGGTGTCACGCCCATCCGGGCGCTGCTGGAGGACCTGCAGGGCCACGCCGTGGTCATCTACCGGGTGGCCACCGACCGCGACGCCGTCCTCTACGACGAGCTGCGCGACCTCGCCCTCACCAAGGGCGCCGAGCTGCACCTGGTCACCGGGCCGGTCCTCCCAGACAAGCTCGCGCCGGGTGAACTGGCCCGGCTCGTGCCCGACATCGGCGAGCGCGACGTGTTCCTGTGCGGGCCGCCCGGAATGATGACCGCGGTGCTGCGCAGCCTGGCCGACCTGGGCGTGCCCAAGCGGCAGATCCACTTCGAGCGCTTCAGCCTCGCGGGCTGAGAGAGGGCTTCCCACCGTGAAGCGAGCCATTCCCGTCTTCGTCCTGACCGTCGCGGGCCTGATCCCGGTGTGGCGCTACCAGCCCTCGATCGGGACCACCGACGTCGCCCAGCCGGCGTCGACGCCGACCCCCGCACCGACGCCGCCGACGTCTTCCCCCTCCTCCCCCTCGTCCTCCGCGACGGTCGCGAAGGTCGTCCCGGGCCCCGCGGTGAACACGTCCAAGGGCGTCATCCAGGTGGAGGTGACCCTCCAGGGCGACCGGATCACCTCCGTGCGGATGCTCCAGGCGCCGCACCACCGGCAGACCGCGTTCGCCGTACCGCAGTTGATCGCGGAGACACTCCGGGCCCAGAGCGCCCGCATCGACGCGGTCTCCGGGGCCACCATCACGAGCGCCGGATACAGGGAGTCCCTCCAGGCCGCGCTCGACGCCAAGGGCTCCTGAGGTGCGCCGCGTCGAGCACGTCATGGGGTTCCCGGTCTCGCTGCGGATCGACGACGCGGGTGACCACGCCGCCGCCGCGGACGCCGTCTTCGACTGGCTGCGCCAAGTGGACGCCCGTTTCAGCCCGTTCAAGCCCGGCAGTGAGGTGTCCCGGTACGGGCGCGGCGAGTTGGCCGACGGCGAGCGGAGCGCGGACCTGAGGGAGGTCCTCGGCCTGTGCGAGCGGTACCGGGACGAGACCGGCGGCGCCTTCGACGTCCGGCTGCCCGGCCGGGGGCTCGACCCCTGCGCGGTGGTCAAGGGCTGGTCGGTGCAGCGGGCGGCCGCACTGCTGACGGCGGCCGGGGTACGGCGGTTCTGTCTCAACGCCGGCGGTGACGTGGTCGTCTCCGGCGGACCGTGGCGGGTCGGGGTACGGCATCCCGAACGGGCCGACCGCGTGTGTGCCGTGCTGGCGGTCACCGACGCGGCGGTGGCGACCTCCGGGCCCTACGAGCGCGGCGACCACATCCTCGACGGGCGCACCGGACGCCCCGCCACCGGACTGCTCAGCCTCACCGTGGTGGCCGCGACCCTGACGGAGGCGGACGCGACCGCCACGGCCGCCTTCGCCCTGGGCGCCGAAGGACCGGCCTGGGCCGCCGCCCGCCCCGGCTGCGAGGTCTTCGCGGTCGACGCCGCACGCAGCGTGCTGCGCACGCCGGGGCTGCCGGTGGCCTGAGCCGTCGCTCACCCGCCAAAACGCTGAAACACTCGCGGTCTAGACTCTCCCCGCAACGGCCTGCGCACCGACGCCATCGGCCGGAAACGGGCGGAAATCTGCCAAACCCGAAGGGTGTCCGGCGTTTTGATACGGATAGATTCAGTCACGAAGCGGTACCCGGACGGCACGGTCGCGGTCGACCGGCTGTCACTGGAGATACCGGACCGCGGGATCACCGTCCTCGTCGGGCCCTCGGGCTGCGGAAAGACGACGACCCTGCGGATGATCAACCGGATGGTGGACCCCACCGAGGGCAGCATCCTCCTCGACGGCACGGACATCCGGCAGCAGCCCGTCAACACCCTGCGCCGCTCGATGGGTTACGTCATCCAGAACGCCGGGCTCTTCCAGCACCGCACGATCGTCGACAACATCGCCACCGTCCCCCGGCTGCTGGGCTGGAGCAGGCAGAAGGCCCGCGCCCGGGCCGCGGAGCTGATGGAGCGGGTCGGACTCGACGCCTCCCTCGCCAAGCGGTACCCGTACCAGCTCTCCGGCGGCCAGCAGCAGCGCGTCGGTGTCGCCCGGGCGCTCGCCGCCGACCCGCCGGTGCTGCTGATGGACGAGCCGTTCTCCGCCGTCGACCCCGTGGTGCGCAAGGGGCTCCAGGACGAACTGCTACGTATCCAGGACGAGTTGGGCAAGACCATCGTCTTCGTCACGCACGACATCGACGAGGCGATCAAGCTCGGCACCATGGTCGCCGTGCTGCGCACCGGCGGCCGGCTCGCCCAGTTCGCCCCGCCCGCCGAACTGCTCAGCGCCCCCGCCGACGCCTTCGTGGAGGACTTCCTCGGCGCCGACCGGGGCATCCGCCGGCTGTCCTTCTTCCCGTCCGCCGGCCTCGAGCTGCAGACCGCGCCCATCGTGCGCGTCGACGCCGACGCCGCGGGACTCTCCGCCCGCGCCGGTGCCCCCTACCTCCTCGTCACCGACCTCGACGGCCGCCCGCTCGGCTGGAGCGAGCCGGACCGGCTCACAGCCGGGCCCATCGACAGGGACCGGCTCCTCGACCACGGGCGGCCGTTCGTGCCCGGCACCGACTCGCTGCGCGCCGCGCTCGACGGGGCGGTGCTCTCACCCACCGGGTGGGCCGTCGCCGTGGACGGCGAGGGGCGCGCCGTCGGCGTCGTCTCCCAGCAGGTCATCGGCGACGCCATCCGCGCCGCCCACAGCCGGGTCGCGGACGGCTCCGGCGCCGCGCCCGGCCCGGCCGCGGACGGCACCGACGTCGAGGCCGTCCGGTGAACGGCTTCTTCGACCTCCCGAGCGACCTCCAGCACAGCTACCTCGGACTCGTCGGCCTGCATGTGCGCGAGGGCCTGCTGCCGGTGCTGGCCGCGCTGCTCGTCGCACTGCCGGTGGCCCAGCTCTGCGTCCGCTTCCGCTGGGTCTACCCGCCCGTCCTGGGCATCACCACCGTGCTCTACTCCATCCCGTCGCTGGCCTTCTTCGTCGTCCTCATCGACTACTTCGGGCAGAGCGAGACCACGGTGATGATCCCGCTCGCGGTCTACAGCCTGGTGGTGCTGGTGCCGGGCATCGTGGACGGCGTCCGCTCGGTGCCGCAGGAGACCCTGGCCGCCGCCCAGGCCATGGGCCTCGGCCCCGTACGCCGTTACCTACAGGTCCAGTTGCCCATCGCCGCACCCGCGATCATCGCGGGCCTCAGGGTCGCGGTCGTCTCCAGCTTCTCCCTGGTCAGCGTCGGCATGCTCATCGGCAACCAGGGCGCGCTCGGCAACATGCTCAACGACGCCACCACCTACCACCGGCCCGCCCTCGCCGTGAACTCGGTCGTCACGACAGCGGCGTTGGGCATCCTGGCCGACGCCCTGCTCGTCCTCGTCCGCCGCCTGCTCACCCCCTGGATGCCGAGGAAGGGTGCCACCCGGTGAACGTCCTGAACTTCGCGCACGCCTTCTTCGGCGACAGCGCCCACTGGCACGGCTACGACGGCATCCCCACCCGCCTCGCCGAGCACGTCAAGTACTCCCTGGAAGCACTGCTGTTCGCCGCGCTGATCGGGCTGCCCGTCGGCCTGGTCACCGGCCACTACGGCCGCGGCGGCAACGCCCTCGCCCTGATCGCCACCGCAGGCCGGGCCCTGCCCAGCTTCGGTCTCCTCGTGCTGATGTTCATCTGGATCGGGTTCGGGCTGCTGCCGGTGATGATCCCGCTGGTCGTGCTCGCCGTACCGCCCATCCTGGTCACCACCTACGAGGCGATCCGGTCCGTCGACCCCTCGCCCGTGGACGCCGCCCGGGGCATGGGCATGGCCGAGGCACGGGTGCTGTTCCAGGTGGAGGTGCCGGTCGCGCTCCCGCTGATCCTCAGCGGCCTGCGCACGGCGGCCATCCAGATCGTCTCCACCGCCACGATCGCCGCCTACGTCAGCCTCGGCGGCCTCGGCCGGTACATCATCGACGGGCTCTACCAGAAGAACTACGAGAAGGTCGTCGGCGGCGCCACTCTCGTCGCCGGCCTGGCCCTCGCCACCCTCCTGGTCTTCTGGGCGGCCTCCCGCATCACGGTCTCGGCGGGGGTGCGCCGCAGTGGCTGACGTCGGGGCCCGGATGTGTCGGTGACGGGCAAGGGGCATCTCCCGCCCCGTGCCAGGGCGTGCCGGGCCGGAGGGGCACTCGCACACCGGTGTGGCCGATGGCAACTGCCCCTAGACCGCGTCCGCCTGGAAGTCCGGCCGGTGCGCCTTTCATCAGGAATCCGTTACGAAGGGACTGCTCCGTGTGCGCAAGTGACCGCAGATCGAGGCCAATCGGTGATCTACGGCCCTTGACTGACCGAGAACCGGCTGGATTGGATCGTCAGGTGACTTCCACCAACCGCATCAGCAGGTCCATCCGGAGGAACCGAGGCGCGGCGGTGGTCGCCCTCGCGGCGGCGACGGCTCTGCTGGCGGGCTGTTCCTCCAACGGCGACAAGTCCGGCGGCAACCCTCTGTCGGACGACAGCAAGGCGAGCGGCGGCACCGTCGTCGTCGGATCCAACAACTTCCCCGAGAGCACCCTGCTCGCCGACATCTACGGCGAGGCCCTCAAGGCCAAGGGAGTCAAGGTCACGTACAAGCCGAACATCGGCAGCCGCGAGACCACCTACGGGCTGATCAAGAACGGCTCCATCTCGGTGCTGCCCGAGTACAACGGCGCGCTGCTGGCCTACCTCGACCCGAAGGCCGCGCCCAAGACGGCCGACGCCACCACCGCGGCCATCGAGGCCAAGCTGGACTCCAAGCTGACCCTGCTCAAGCCCTCGCCGGCCGAGGACAAGGACTCGGTCACGGTCAACGCGGCCACCGCGAAGAAGTACGGCCTGACCGGGAAGTCGTCGATCTCCGACCTCAAGGACATCGCGAAGGACCTGGTCATCGGCGCCTCGCCGGAGTTCCAGACCCGGCAGCAGGGCCTGGTGGGACTCAAGTCCGTCTACGGCCTGCAGTTCAAGTCCTTCAAGGCGCTGGACGCGGGCGGCCCGCTCACCCAGGCGGCACTGAAGAAGGACGCCGTACAGGTCGCGGACATCTTCACCACGGAGCCGACCATCTCCAAGGAGAAGTTCGTCGTCCTGCAGGACCCGAAGAACCTCTTCGGCTTCGAGAACGTCCAGCCGCTCGTCTACAAGAGCGCCCTGCCCCAGAAGGGCGTCGACGCGCTCAACGCGGTCTCGGCCAAGCTCGACACGGCGACCCTGCTGGAACTGGCCACCCAGGTGCAGAGCCAGAACAAGGACCCGCTGGACGTCGCCAAGGCCTGGCTGAAGTCCGCGGGCCTCGCCTGACACCCTGGCCCTTCGGCCCGGACGTGGACGTGCACGACGCGGGTGCCCCCTCGGCAGGGGACACCCGCGTCGTGCCGTACGGCACCGTCCTCGGTCCGGCCGGCCTGATCCGGCTCGCCGACGGCACCGTCCGACCCGTCGACGGCCCCGGCGCGCCGGACCGGGGCCGCCGCGCCCGGGAGAGGGCCGACCGGCTCGCCGCCGCCGGCCGCCGGTACGGGCGTGGCTCCGGCGACGGCGCCCACCGCTCCGTCCCCGTCGACGTCGCCGGGGAGCGTGCCCGCGAGCGCCGGCTCCCGCGCAGTCACGGCGGCGCCCTGCTCCGCGGTCCGCCCGGTCCGCGCGATGCCCGCCGTCCGCGCCCGCCAACTCCTCGCAGGCGGTTCCGGATCCACCCCTCCTTCGTCACCGCGCCCACCGACGCCCTCCGCCTCGGCGGGCCGCGTCGTCCTCTCCGAGGGCCTGGAGGAGACCGCGGCCCGGAGGCCGCACCACGGCGGCCGAACCGCCGCCCCGCCCCGCCTCGCGGAGTCGCGAGCCCTACGGTCCCCGCCGGTCACGCTGTGGGAATTCTCCGGAAACAGCGCGGCTGATGGAGGAAAACCGCATCCGTACCGCTCCCGGTGGAGCCGGGATCCCTCTCCCTCCCACGCTGGCCCGGGGCCGCTTCCGGCCCCCGGAGCGAGCATGAGAGGAACCACCATGACCACGGAACACGTGGCTGTCGCCCCACCGCACCGCACACGGTGGCCGGGCCTGGCCGCCCTGCTGCTGGGCGAGGCGATGAACCTGCTGGACGCGACCGTCGTCCAGGTGGCCGCGCCGGCCGTCCACGCCGACCTGGGCGGCCCGGTCTCCGACGTCCAGTGGTTCGGCGCCGCCTATACCCTGCCGTTCGCCGTGCTGCTGATCACCGGCGGGCGGCTCGGTGACATCGCGGGCCGGCGCCGGATGTTCGTCCTCGGCGTGACGGTGTTCACGGCGGCGTCCCTGGCCTGCGCGCTGGCGCCGTCGCCGGGGCCGCTCATCGCCTTCCGGGCCATGCAGGGCGCCGCGGCGGCGCTGATCATTCCGCAGACCATCGGGCTGATCAAGGCGATGTTCTCCGGGGAGGAGACGGCCAAGGCGCTCGGCAGCATCGGGCCGGTGATGGGCCTCGCCGCCGTCTGCGGACCCGTCGTCGGCGGTGTGCTGACCCATGCCGACCTGTTCGGCTCGTCCTGGCGGTCGGTGTTCCTGGTGAACGTTCCGGTGGCCGCGGTGGTGCTGGCCCTGGCCCGGAACCTGCCGGAGAACCGCGCCCCGCGCCGCCCGTCCCTCGACTGGCCCGGCACGGCCCTGGCCGCGCTCGGCAGCGGACTCCTGGTGTACCCGCTGATCGGCGGCGACCTCTCCAGGCTGTCCCCACGTGACGGGCTGTTCCTCGCCGCCGGCCTGCTCGTGCTCGCCGTCTTCGCCCGGCGGCAGGCCCGCGCGGCCCGCCCCCTGCTGGAGCGCAGCCTGTTCACACACCGCGGCTTTCCGGCCGCTCTCCTCACCTCCACCGCCTTCTTCGCGGTGACCAGCGGACTGACCGTGGTGGTCGTCCTCCAGCTCCAACTCGGCGCGCACACCGGTGTGCTGGGAGCCGGGCTGAGCCTGCTGCCGTGGTCCGCCGGGCTCGCCCTCGCCTCCTGGTGGTCGGGCTCGCGGCTGGTACGGCGGCACGGGCGCCGGGTCATGCCGTACGGACTCGGGACACTGCTGGCGGGCCTGCTCGCCGCCGTGGCCGCGTACCGCACGACCGCGCCGGGCCACTACCCGGTGGCGTTGCCGCCCGCACTCGCCCTGATCGGCCTCGGCGCCGGCCTGTTCACGCCCGCCTTCTTCACCCTCGCCCTGCTCCCGCTGCGTCCGCAGGAGGTCGGCTCGGCCGCCGGACTGCTCAACGCCGTTCAGCAACTCGGGGCCACGCTGGGGGTGGCGGTGCTCGGCAGCGTGTACCTGGCGGGGAGAGGGCCGGGCGCGCCGCAGGATGCGTGCTGGGTCGCGGTGGGGCTGCTGGGCGTGGCCTGGGTGGCGAGTGCGCGGGCAGGGGCGGGGGAAGGAACGTAGGGCCGGACTCGCGCGGAGGAAAGCGGATGCGGCCCCTGTCCACTGCGGCTAGGGTGGCGCCCGTGCCGGCGACCATGATGACCGCGTCCTCGTATCCTCCGCTGAATGTGCAGGTGCACACGCCCCGGCTGTCGTTGCTGGGAGCGACCGACGAGTTGTTGGAGCGACTCGTCCCGACGGTCCGCAAAGGTGTGGTCACGGAGGCACCGTGGCCGTTCGACGACCCGATGTCCTTGTACAAGGACAGCCCGGAGCGGGAGTGGGAGTGGCTCCGCAAGGTGTGGGCCGGCCGCGGGAACGTCAGTGACAGCTACTGGCGGCTGTATTTCGTGGTGGTCGTCGACGACCAGCCGGTGGGCATGCAGGACCTGATCGGACGGAGCTTCTCGACGTTCGGCACGGTGGAGACGTTCTCCTGGCTCGGCCCCGACGCGCGTGGCCGCGGCCTGGGCAGGGAGATGCGCCAGGCCGTGTTGCATCTGGCCTTCGACGGGCTGGGAGCCCGGGAGGCCGAGAGCGCGGCGTTCGTCGACAACCACGCGTCGAACCGGGTGTCGGAGGCCGTGGGCTATGTGCCCAACGGAGTCTGCTGGGACACCCGCCGCGGCGAGCCTGCCGAGTTGACCCGGTGGAGGCTCACCCATGACCGATGGTCCGAGGGGCGGCGCGACGACATCGAACTCGTCGGCGTCACCGACTGCCTGCCGGTCCTCGGCATCGACCGGTCCGCCTGATCACGAGCGCGGACCCCGGCAGCACGGATGCCGGCCGCCGGGAGACGGTCGCCGGGGGACGGCCGCCGCGGCGCTGAAGCCGTCCCGGACCCCGGCGTACGGTCTCAGCCGCCCCGTTGGACGGAGACCGTGCCCGGCCACCGGCGTCGTACCCTCGCCAGGTCCGTCAGCACGGGGCTCGCCGCCTTCAGCGTGCGCAGCACCGGGCTCGTCTCCAGCGCGTCGATCTCCCGGAGCGCGCCGAGGCGGCGCGTGAGGTAGCGGTGCAGGTCGGCCGGGTCCCGGCAGAGGGCCTGAGCGACCAGATTGGTGCGGCCGGTGGTCGCGGCCACGAAGGCCAGTTCGTCATGGCCGGCCAGGGCGAGCGCCACCCGCTCCAGGTCCGCCGGGCGCACCGACAGCCACAGCAGGGCCCGGGTACGGACGCCGAAGTGCCCGGCGTCCACCTCCACGTCGAAGAACAGCGCGCCCGACGCCCGCAGTTCGGCCAGCCGCCGGGCCACGGTCGTGGGCGACCAGCCGGTCACCCCGGTCAGCTCCCCCTGCCCGGTCCGCCCGTCCCGCTCCAGCGCGGCGAGCAACTCCGCGTCCTCCGGCCCAGGTTGCCGTACTCCCTCCACGCTCTCGCGGTACTCCAGGGCCGCCCGCTGTTCCTCGTTCAACGCCTGTGCGCTGCGCCGCCAGTTGGCGGGGCCGCCCAGGTAGGTGTGCAGCAGACAGTGCGCGGAGACGGCGGTGACGCCGCCCGTGCGCGGCACGTCGTGCAGCAGCAGCGAGCCGGGGGAGGCGTCCTCGGCCGGGGCGTGGATCACCGCCGTGATCTCGGTGCCCCCCGACGTCAGCTTCACCCAGGACGTGTCCGGCCGTCGCACCAGCGCCCCAGCGATGTCCTGCGCCGAGCGTGCCGTCGCCGTCAGCCGGACCAGCCACTGCGCGCGGCCCGCCCGGTCCGGGTCGGCCAGACCGACCACGCGCAGCCCGGCCTCCGCGCGCAGCCTGCGATAACGGCGGGCCACGGTCTGCGCCGAGACCCCGAGCACCTCGGCGATCCTGCTGAACGGCGCCCGCCCGTCCAGATGCAGGGCGTGGATGAGGGCACGGTCGAGATCGTCGAGCATCCCCCCATCCTGCCCGCCGGTCCGGGCCGTACGGCTCAGAGGTCGAACTCGTGCGGCGGCAGGTCCAGCGTGTAACACGCCTCGCGCACCACGGCCTGCTCCGTCTTGTCGAAGTCGCCGTCCGCGCCGCCGATCACGATGCCGATCTGGATGACGGCCCGCGCCTCGGTCGGCTTCTTCTTCGCCTTGGCGACCTCCTGCAGCACGCTCACCTTGCCGAAGGCGAAGTCGGTCGTCAGCTTGTTCAGGTTCTCCTCGAAGCGGCGCCTCAGGTCGTCCGCCGGGAAGTTCTGCAACACCTCGTTCGTCGCAATGAGCTGGGCCACCCGCTGCCGCTCCGACGGATCGACCGTCCCGTCCGCGGCGGCCACGAGCGCGCACATCGCCATGCTCGCGTCGCGGAACGCACCGCTCTTCAGATCGTTCTTCCTCGCCACCAACTGGGTCTGCATCTGCGACGCCGACTCCTTGACGCGGTCCCACAGGGCCATGCGCACTCCTCGTATCACTCGTGGCAACGGCCGGGTGCTCCCCGGCACACCGGCAGCAACCTCTACAGCACCGTAGAAACTCACGGGACCGCCGGAAAGTTCCTGCGGACCTAGACTGATCCCCCGCACACGCATCCGACACAGGACGACACGGAGGAAGGCGACAGTGGCGACAGCGCCCGGCACCGGCCACCAGGACCCCTCCGCCGAGGTGCTCACCGAGGCGGCCGCCGCCTTCGGACTGCTCGCCTCGCCCGCGCGGCTGCACATCGTGTGGGCGCTGATCCAGGGGGAGAGCGACGTCACCGGGCTCGCCGAGCGGGTCGGCGGCGCACTGCCCGCCGTCAGCCAGCACCTGACCAAGCTGAAACTCGCCGGGCTCGTCCGCTCCCGTCGCGAGGGCCGCCGCCAGGTGTACTTCGTGGACGCCGCCGGACAGGCCGCGGTCGTCGACGTCGTACGCCTCCTGGTCGGCCGGCTCGCCGAACGGGAGGTGGCCGCCCCGGCCCCGGCCCGCCGGCTCCGTGGCCTCTGAGCCCCCGACGGGCCCGCAGGCCGGGCCCGTGACCGCAACCTCCCTCCAGGTGCTGCGGCGCCTGGACACCGGCCCGCGCGGACTCACCGACGCCGAGGCCGCCGCCCGGCTCGCCGCACACGGTGAGAACACGCCGCCCCGTCCGCCCGCCCCCTCCGTGCTCCGGCGCTGCCTGCGGGGTCTGCGCGACCCGTTCACCGCCGTGCTCCTCACCCTCGGCATGGTCTCCGCGTTCGTCGCCTCCTGGGGCACCGCCACGGTGATCCTCGCGCTGGTCGCCGTCAGCTGTGCACTGCGCGCGTCCGGCGAGCGCCGCGCCGACCGCGCGCTGGCCGCCCTGCGTGAACTGGTCGCCGGCACCGCCACCGTGCTGCGCCGCACCGACGACACCGCCGCACCGCGCGCCCACGAGGTCCCGGTGGCCGACCTGGTCCCCGGCGACGTCGTCCGGCTCGGCCCCGGCGACCTCGTCCCCGCCGACGTACGACTGCTGCGCGCCCGCGGGCTGACGGTGCGCGAGTCCGCGCTGACCGGCGAGTCCGCGCCCGTGCCCAAGGCCGCCGCCGATGTGCCGGAGCCGCTCGCCGAGGCCCATCTGTGCTTCCAGGGCAGCGCGGTGGTGGCGGGCGGCGCCACCGCGGTCGTCGTGGCGACCGGGGCGCACACCCGGTTCGCCGCGGCGCAGCGGTCGCCGGAGCCGCGCGAGCCCAGCGCCTTCGACCGGTCCGTGCACGGCATCGCCTGGGTACTTGTCCGGTTCATGCTGCTCACCCCGCCCCTGGTGCTCATGGCGGGCGCGGCGCTGCGCGGCCGGGGCCTGCAGACCCTGCCGTTCGCCGTGTCGGTGGCCGTCGGGCTCACCCCCGAGATGCTTCCGGTGATCGTCACCACGTGCCTCGCGCGCAGCGCCGCGCTGCTGGCCCGGGCCCGCCGGGTCGTCGTACGGCGGCTGCCCGCGCTGCACGACCTGGGCGCGATCGACGTGCTGTGCGTGGACAAGACCGGCACCCTCACCCAGGACCGGCCGGTCGCCGCCCGCTCCCTCGGGCCCGACGGCCGGGACGACCCGCAGGCGTTGCACTGGGCGGCCGTCTGTGCCTGGTGGACCCTGCAACTCGCCGAACTGCCTGCCCCCGACGCCCTCGACGAGGCCCTGCTCGACGTCGCCGGCGCGGTGGGGGAGGAGTACGACGGGATCGCCGCGCTGCCCGTCGCGCCCGGCCGGCGCCTCGCGGGCGCCGTCGTCGCCGGCCGGCTCGGCCACCATCTGCTGATCACCAAGGGCGCCGCCGAGGACGTCCTGGAGCGCTGCGACCTCACCGCCGCCGAGCGGCAGCGGCTGCTCGCCCTCGCGGCACGCGAGGCCGCGACAGGCCGGCGCGTGCTGGCCGTGGCGACCGCCGACCTCCCCCACACCCGGCTGCCCTCGGGCGGGGGGACCCCCATCGCCCGCACCCGCCCGTACACGCCCGCCGACGAACGCGGCCTCACCTTCCGCGGCCTGGTCACCTTCCAGGACCAACTCGCCCCCGGCGCCGCCGACTCCCTGCGCCGGCTCACCGCCCTCGGCATCACGGTCCACGTCCTCACCGGCGACCACCCCGCCACCGCCACCCGCGTGTGCCACGAACTCGGCCTGGAACCAGGGGAGACACGGACCGCCGGGGGCGTCGACGGTGCCGGGGCCTCGGCTTCGCCGGGCACCGGGGTCGGCGGGGTCGGCGTGGACGGGGCGGGGGTTGGTGGCGGCGCGTTCGCGGGCGGGGGCACCGTCGTAGTCGCCCGTTGCAGTCCCGAGGACAAGGCACGTGTCGTCGCCGGGCTGCGGGCCGCCGGGCACACCGTCGGCTTCCTGGGGGACGGGGTCAACGACGTGCCCGCGCTGCTCGCCGCCGACGTCGGCATCGCGCCGCGCGACGCGGTGCCGGTGGCCCGGGAGAGCGCCGACGTCGTGCTCGCCGGGAAGGACCTCACCGCCATCGGCCACGCCGTCACGGCCGGCCGCCGCAGCAGCGCCAACATCGCCGCCTATCTGCGCGTGACGCTCTCCTCCAACCTCGGCAACGTCCTCGCCATGCTCGCCGCCGGACTGCTCCTGCCCTTCCTGCCGATGCTCCCGGTCCAGGTGCTCGCGCAGAACCTGTGCTTCGACGCCGCCCAGCTCGCCTTCGCCCACGACCGCCCCGCCCCGGGCGAGCTGCGCCGGCCGACCGTGCTGCGGCCGCCCGCCTTCCTGCGGTTCATCACCGGCTTCGGCGTGCTCAACGCCGTGGCCGACCTCGCGACCTTCGGCGTCCTCGCGCTCGCCCTGAACGGCCCCGACGCCCTCGACGACGAGGCCGTCTTCCACTCGGCCTGGTTCACCGAGAACCTGCTCACCCAGGCGCTGGTCATGCTGCTCCTGCGCGACGGCCGGCGGCTCGCGCGCGGGGCCCGGCCGGGACCGGTCGGCCGGGCCGCCGCCGTCCTCGCCGCCATCGGACTCGCCCTGCCGCCCAGCCCGCTCGGCGCCGCGCTCGGCATGACCGTCCTGCCCGCCGCGTACCACCTGCTGCTCGCCGCCGTCCTCGGCCTGTACGCCCTGGCCCTCACCGCGGCGAAGGTCCGCCACGCGCGGCGCCGGGCGTAGGCCGCGGGTTGTACAGTTGCGCAAAACAGCAAGCATTCCCGAGAAGGGGGCGGTCGTGCTCCGCAACGGACTCGAGCCCTGGCACCTGTTGATCGTCGCCGTCGTGTTCCTCCTGCTGTTCGGTTCCCGGAAGCTCCCGGACACCGCGCGGGCGCTGGGCAAGTCCATGCGCATCCTCAAGAGCGAGGCGAAGGCGATGAAGGACGAGAACGGCACGCCGGGAACCACCGGCACGCCGGTCGTGGAGCCGTCGGAGGTCCTCACGGCCGACGACGTCCACGCGGCGGCGCACACGGGTACGGCGACGGCACACACGGGTACGGCGGCGACGGGCGCGGGTACGGGTACGGCGGATGCCGGTACGGCGACGGCGGGCGCGCGTACGGTGACCGAGCCGGCGTCCCCTGCCGAGGCGCCGGTGAGCGCCGGCTGACGGGCGGAGCGGCCGGTCTCGCGCTCCGCCGACCGGCGGAGCGCCGACGGCGTCCTCGACCAACCCGCGGCCCGGCCCGGTCCGTGCCGGGTGGATTGGCGGAACGGGTCGACTGGCCCGCCCGTGCCCGGTCGTTCGGCGGGATGACGGCGACCGTGGCCGTGCCCGGTCGGCCGGGGGAACGGGTCTACACGGCCGTGTCCGGTCGAGTGGCGGAACGGGTCTGGCATGTGCTCGGTCGTTTCGGCACCTCACGCTCGGGCACCTCACGCTCGGGCACCTCACGCGCCAGCACCTCACACGCCGGCACTTCTCACGCCGGCACCTCACGCCCCGGCTTCCTCAGGCGGGCGTGCGCTCCGCCCCCTCCGGTACCGTGGGCGCCGTCGCCCTCGCGAGCTTCCGGCGCTTGCGGCGACTGGTCCGCGGTTCCTGGTCGGGCAGCCAGCCGAAGGCGAGGCAGCTGCCGGTGATGCCCAGGAGGAGGCCGACGAGGAAGCCGCCCAGGTTCGAGGTCACCCACGTGCCCAGGGAGAGCAGGACGCCGGTGATGGAGTAGAAGAGCCGCTGCGCGGGGTTGAACAGGATCAGCAGCCCCAGCAGTGCCATCAGCGTCGGCAGCAGATAGCCGGCCAGCCCCTGCGCGCCGATGTGCATCACGACCTTCAGCGAGGCCTTCTCGGTGAGCAGGATCTCGCCCCCGGCCAGGGCGAGCAGCAGCCCGCCCCAGAACGGCCGGCGGGCCCGCCACCCGCGGAAGGCGACCCGCGCTCCCTGGTGTGGACGGTCCGGCACCGCGATCAGCAACCCGAGTCGCTGAAGCGCAGCTTGAGACCGGGCAGCTTGAACACACCCGCTGTCGTCGCGTAGTTGGTCTGCCGCAGATTGCCGATGTGCACGGTGTCGGCCTGCTGGCTGAAGACGCCGATCGGACCCTTCACGCCCGCCTTGGTCAGCGTGCTGGCGTCGTTGCCGATCTCGATGTTGTTGAACGCCGCGTCGCCGGACAGCTCCGTGGAGTCCGTCGTGAGGTCGCTCGCGATCACCTTGTCGGCACCGCTCCCCGCGGTGATCAGCAGGTTGGTGCCGCCGAGGTCGACGCTCTGGCACAGCTTGGTGAGCGTGGCGTTTTTGATCGCGGAGGTGACGATGAGCTCCTGCCCGCCGGTGTCGCCGGCGTTCGGGCTGCCGTCCGCCATGGTGTCGAGGCCGCCGAACTGCTCGAAACCGGTTCCGTTCAGTTCCGTCGCGGTGACCGTGAACGGCATGCCGGAGATCGCGAACTGCACACCCAGCGCCCCCTGAGCGGTGAGCACCGCGAGACCGGCGACGACGAGGGTGGCGGGTACCGCCATCACCGCGGCCCGGCGGGCCCGGACCCGGCCCCGTCTCGGGCCGGCGTCGGTGGTCCCGGCGGTCTGCGGTGCTGCGGACGGTGAACCGTTTCCCGGGTTCTCGGGGGTGTTGCCGACGGACGGGACGTCCGGGGACGAGGCCATGTCTGCTCCCATGGGCATGGATCAACGCGGGTTGGGCTTCAGTGGCACGGTGTCCTGGCGCGGACAGCGACCGCCGCGCACGCCTCCTCGCACTCCCGGCGGGGCAAGGGCTTTCTCGTTACGCGGCAGTAGTCTGCGAGGAAGTTACCGCCGGTTACTTTGAAGGGTCAAGGGAGTTGTGAAAAAAGAGTGTCGGATGTGCGCGAGGTGCGACCGCATCCGACAACTCCCTTGGAACTCCTTGACGTTGACGGTTGATCAGGTCTACAACTTCCCCTGTTTCACGGATCCGTGGCGCCGGATCCGCCGAGCGGTACCGGAAGCGTTTTCCCGGTCTCTTACGACGCCGCTCACCTCAGCTCGCGGAAACCGTTCACATCGGTGCGGCCGTGCACGGCCCCTTCCCCCCCGGGCCTGCCCGGCCGCTTCCTGCCGGCCCGGCCGAGGGCCTCCCTCCGGAGGTCTTCGGCCGGTGCCCGGATCACCGCCGGCGCCGGTCCGTCGCGTACGGAGAAGGCGCCACGGCCCGGCGCCGGCGGCACCGCGCAGCCCCGGCGCGCCACGCCTCACGGCGTCATCCGTCACCCCCCGCCACACCTCGTCCGGACCCCACCAGGAAAGAGGCACCCGCATGCGTACTCGATCCCTCCTCGCCCTCGCCGGCACCGCCACCGCACTCGCCCTCGCGGTGGCGGCCCCCGCCTCCGCCGACGGCAGCGCCGTGCTCACCACCGGCGGCGCGGGCGGCACCGCCGTCGCGACCGGCGACACCCTCGTCGCCCCGCTGGCCACCGGCACCTCCGCCACGCTCTACTCCAGCGCGACCGGCACCAGTGGCGTCAGCTGCACGTCCTCCCAGTTCACCGCCGCGGTCACCGGCAACCCGACCGCCCCCGGCACGGCCACCGAGTCCGTCACCGGGCACACCTTCGACGCCTCCTCCTGCACCAGCAACGTCGTCGGTGTCACCGGCGTCAGCAGCATCACCGTCGACCACCTGCCCTACACGGCGACGGTCGCCTCCGACGGCACCCTCACCGTCTCCCCGGCCGACGGTTCGACCATCCAGACCACGGTCAAGCTGAAGACCCTGCTGGGCACCATCACCTGCGTCTACCAGGCGGCGTCCCTGACCGGGAAGGCGGACAACTCCGACAGCAGCATCACCTTCACCAACCAGCAGTTCACCAAGTCCTCGGGCTCGTCACTGTGTTTCGCCAGCGGTTACTTCACCGCCAAGTACGCACCCGTGACGGACGGCGGCGCCCCGGTCTACGTCAACTGAGCCGCTGAGGCGCGCGGTTCACCGTCGCCGTAGCCGTACGGCCAGGGCGGCGCCCCCGGTGAGCACCAGCACCGCGGCGGCGCCGCCCGTCAGCATGTGCGCCGAGGGACCCTTGCCCTGGCCCGCGCCCTCGTTCGCGGCCGGAGCCGGATTCGCCGCCGTGGGCTGCGGGGCCTTCGCCTGCGCTGTTCCGGCCGCCGGCGCTGTTCCGGCCGCCTGCGCCCTCTCCGGGAAGACCACGTCGGAACACGAGTAATAGGTGTCCGGCGTGCTGCTGTTCTGCCAGACGGTGTAGAGGACCTGACGCCCTGTCCGGTCCGTCGGCAGCGTCGCGCCGATGTGGTACGCCCCGTCCCGCAGTGGTGGATCGGTGACCCGGGCGAAGGGCCGCTCGGGCAGATCGGACCACGTAAGCGGTTTCGACGGGTCGTAACCGGGCTTGGTCAGGTACAGCCTGAAGGTGCCCGTGTGCGCGATCGTCGAGGCGTACGTCATCGTCAGCCTGCCGCCGGGCGCCAGCCGCGTCGCCGGCCAGTCGCGCCGGGCGAGGTCCAGGCCCCGGTACGCCGGCAGGTTCCCACTGCACAGTCTGCCGTCCGGGATCAGCTGCCGGTCCCGGCCGTTGACCCCCGCCACGCGCAGGTTGTCCCACGCGGTGAACGGAGCGCCGTTGGCCGCGACCGCCGCCCGGCAGGCCGCCGAGCGGGTGGCGTCGCCGCCCTCGGGGGAACAGGCGTACACCCGGCTCACCGGGGCCGTGGGGGCGCCGTGCGCCTGGGCGGACCCCGCCGCCCACGGCAGGAGCAGGAACACGGCCGCGGTGGCGGTGGCGGCGGCCGTGACGCTCGGGCGGGCGGTCATCCGGGTCATCCGGGACATCTCCTCGGCGGGCGCGGAACGGGGTCTGCGGGTTCCAGTACGGCGGCGGCGTCCGGTGCGTTCACCACAACCGGCGCACCGGTGACCGGGGGGCGTGAAAGCACCGACCGGTTGGGATGTTTCGCGCCTGCTCCGTCACCCCGTTGAGGAGCCGGGCGTCGGCCTCGTATCGTGGCGATCATGGGTTCGGCACCCGCCGCCCCGCGGCTGCCGAGGGTGGTCGGGCAAGGGAAGGGGGAACCGTTCTGGTCTCGTCCGTTCACGGGCCGCCGGGGCGCGTCCGCGACCGGATTCGCAGGTGACAGGTGTTGTGCGGCCGGCCCGCACCACGGACTCCCGTTGCCCTTCGGTGAGTTATCGTGTGCGCGGGGTAAAAACAAACCGCTTGTCCCGTTCGTTCGAGTCGCGAGGAGGGGTCCAGGATGGCGAGGCAGTTACGCGCCGAACAGACCCGGGCAACGATCATCACGGCCGCCGCCGATCTGTTCGACCGGCACGGCTACGAGTCCACCAGCCTGAGCGACATCGTCACCCACGCGAAGGTCACCAAGGGTGCGCTGTACTTCCACTTCGCCGCCAAGGAGGACCTCGCCCACGCCATCCTCGAACTCAACGCCAGGGCCGGGCAGCAGCTCGTCGCGGAGGTGGAGAGCCGCGGCTACTCCTCGCTGGAGGCCCTGATGCGCACCACGTTCGGCGCCGCCAGGCTCGCCGTGGAGGACCCGGTGCCGCGCGCCGCGCTGCGCCTGGCCACCGCCGACATAGCGGTACGGGCGCCGCTCAGGCACCCGTTCACCGAGTGGCTGGAGTTCGCCACCAGGAAGTTCACCGCGGCCGTCAGGGAGGCCGATGTGCACGGCGACCTCGACGTCGGCATCGTCGCGCACTCCTTGGTCTCCTTCTTCATCGGCACGCGGGTCGCGGGCCGCTCGCTCGAACCGGTCGGACGGCTTCCGCGCCGGGTCGCGGAGATGTGGCACCTCCTAGTCCGGGGCCTGGTCCCGGTGCACCGCCGCCCCCGCTACGTCACACTCGCCACGCAGCTGGAGCGGGAGATCAGAACCGCCTGACGCCCGCGCTACCGTGACGGACATGCCCGACACCCCGTTCGCACCCGTGATCCTCGGCAACGAACCCGGCTCGTTCCCGCACAGCGTGCTGGCCGACCGGCACCCCGCGATCATCCAGCGGGTACGGGACGCGTTCCCGTACGGCCCCGGGCACCACCGGGCGCTGGACGAGCTGCTGAAGAGCTGCACCGAAGGGACGGTCGGGCACCTGCCCGCCGACGCCCCGGACCGGGACCGGTGGCAGCGGTGGGGCCTGGCCGAGTACGCCGGGCGCTCCTGGTACGACGTGCCGTGGCTGTGGTCCGAGAGCTACTTCTACCGCCTGCTGCTCGACGCCGTCGGCTGGTTCGGCCCCGGCGCCTGGCAGGGGGTCGACCCCTTCCGCCCCTTCAAGCGTGCCGAGCTGGACGCGCCGGACACGGACGAGGAACTGGCCGCGCTGGACGCCCTGCCCGGCCTGCCGGAGCGGGAGCGGGCGCGCGCCCTGCTGCACGGCTCGCTGTGGGGCAACCGCGCCGACCTCGGCTTCCGGCTCTCCGCCGAGGGCGCCGAGGTCCGGGACCCGGCCCCCGCGCTGGTCGCGGACGACAGCGAGGCCCTGTGGGCGCTGCTGCCGGCCGGCGGCGCGGCCACGCTCGTCCTGGTCGCGGACAACGCGGGCCGCGAACTCGTCCCGGACCTGCTGCTGATCGCCCATCTGCTCGCCGAGGGCCGGGCCGCGCGGGTGGCGCTGCACGTCAAGCCGTACCCGTACTACGTCTCCGACGCCACGACCGCCGACGTCGTCGACGCGCTGCACCGGTTGCGCGCCGCCTCCGGCGCGGCCGCCGAGTACGCGCGCGTACTCTGGTCGGCCATGGCGGACGGCCGCCTCACCGTGCGTGCGCACCCCTTCTCCTGCGCCCCGCTGCCGTACGCGCGGATGCCGGACGACCTGCGCGCCGAGTTCGCCGCGGCCACGCTGACCGTCCTCAAGGGCGACCTCAACTACCGGCGCCTGGTCGGCGACCGGATGTGGCCGCCGACCACCCCCTTCCAGGAGACGACCGCCTACTTCCCCGGCCCGGTCGCCGCACTGCGCACCCTGAAGTCCGACGTGATCACCGGCCTGACCGGGGCGACCGAGGCCCGGCTGGTGGCGTCCGAGGGCCGGCGCTGGCGCACCGGCGGCACCCACGCGCTGATCCAGGTGGACGTCAAGTCACCCGCAGCGGCAGAGACTTGATGCCGTTGATGAAGTTCGACACGAGCCGCCCGGCCGGTGCCGCCAGGCGCGCCTCGGGGAGCACGCGTACCACCTCCTCGTGGAACAGCCGCAGTTGCAGCCGGGCGAAGTGGGCGCCCAGGCACACGTGCGGGCCGTCGCCGAAGGACACGTGCGGGTTGGGGGAGCGGGCGAGGTCGAGCCGGGCCGGATCGGGGAAGGCCCGCTCGTCCCGGTTGGCCGAGGCGTGGAAGACCACGACCTTGTCACCGGCCCTGATTCGCCGCCCCGCCAGCTCGGTGTCGCGCACGGCGGTCCGGCGGAAGGTCAGCACCGGCGGATGCCAGCGCAGCAACTCCTCGACGGCCAAGGGAAGTTCCGCCTTCCCGTCACGCAGGGCCGCGTACGCCTCCGGGTGCTCCGCCAGCGCCAGCAGCCCGCCGGGGGCCGCGCCGCGTACGGTGTCGTTGCCGGCGACGGTGAGCAGGAAGAAGAACATCTCCAGCTCGGCCTCGGCGAGTTCGGCGTCGTTCGCGAGGGTGGTCATGACGTCGTCCGCCGGGTGCCGCCGTTTGTACGCGGCCAGCCCGCGCGCGTAGGCGAACATGTCCTTCAGCATGGCCGGGGAACGCGGATTCACGCGCCTGCCCCGCTCGTCCAGCACCGCGGGACCCGCCTCCTCCGGGTCCTGGTAGCCGATGACCCGCTGCGTCCAGTGCAGCAGCAGCCGCCGGTCGCTCTCCGGGACGCCCAGCAGATCCGCCAGATTCAGCAGGGCGTACTCGTCGGTGACGGACGCCACCAGATCGACGGTGCCGTCCCCCTCCCGTGCCTCCCGGAGCGCTCCGGCGAGGAGTGCGCGCGCCCGCTCCCGGGCGACCGCGGTGAACCGGTCGACCCGGCCGGGGGTGAACGCCCGGCTCACCAGTCGCCGCAACCGGCCGTGCCGGGGCGGGTCCTGATTGAGCATCATGCCGCAGATGAACGGCAGGTCCTCCGGGTCCGGATCGCGGATCTGGGTCGCGCCGAGGTGGGAGGAGTACGTCGTCGCGTCCTTCAGTACCCGGACGACGTCCGCGTGCCGGGTCACCGCCCAGAACCCGGGCCCGGCGGGCCAGCCCAGCACCTCCGGCTCCTCCTGCCAGGCGACCGGATGGTGGTCGCGCAGCACGCGGTAGTCGTCGTGCGGCACCCCGACGGCATACCGGCGCGGGTCGAACACGTCGGGCACCTCCGGCGCCCCGGGCACGCTCACGCCGGCTCGCTCTCGCCGGCCCGGACCGGCTCGCTCGCCGGGGCTCCGGCGTCCTCGTGGAGGAAGTCCTCGACCACGCGGATCAGCTCCAGCGGGCACTCGTCCATGGGGTAGTGCCCGGCGAACGGCAGCGCCACGAGTTCGGCCCGCGGGTACCAGCTCATCCACGTCTGCCGCATGACCTCCGGCGAGAGGGCCGGGTCGAGTCCGCCGGCCACGGCCAGGGCGGGCACCTCGATGCCCTCGACGTCGGCGTGGAAGTCGTCGCCCGCCCAGGAATCCAGCCAGGACCGGAACGCCTTGGCGTCGCTGCGCTCCAGCGAGCGGGCGACCATCCGGTCCAGCCAGGCGGCGGGACGCCGGCCCCCGGTGGTGAAGTCGATGATCGCGCGCCGGTTCTCCGGGCGGTGCGCGGCGTCCGTGAACAGCGCGCCCTGCTCGCCGGCCAGGGGCACCCCGGACGCCGGCACCGGGGAGACACCGACCATCCGGCGCAGCCGGTCCGGCGCGAGGGCCGCCAGTCGCTGCGCGACGGCACCGCCCATGGAGTGCCCGATCACCGAGAACCGGTCCCAGCCCAGCCGGTCGGCCAGCTCCAGCAGGTCCGTGGCCGCCTCGGCCGTCGTGCAGGCGCCCGACACGTCCCGGGCCTCGCCGTACCCGCGCAGGTCGACCAGCGCGTAGCTGAACGTGGTGCGGTCGAGATCCGGCAGGACGGCCGCGAAGGCGGAGCGGTCGGCGAACCAGCCGTGCACGGCGAACACCTTGTGGGCGCCGTCGCCGTGCACCTCATGGGGCAGCACGAAGGAGGTCATGCGCCTACCGTGGCCCGGCCGTGCGGGCACGGCAAGGGCGCGCACGGGCATACGGGCGGAACGGCGGCGCCCCCGGTGAACACCACGGGCCACGGCGGCCGTTCCGTGTTCCGGGGGCGGTTCACGCGATGGTGTGATCATGTCCCGTGCGGTGGATGGGCGTTGGGGACCACGGGTAGGGCCCGGCCATGACGCAGCCGTTCGAACTCCCGCACTTCTACATGCCGTATCCCGCGCGGCTCAACCCGCACCTCGACGAGGCCCGCGCCCACTCGACCGGGTGGGCGCGCGAGATGGGCATGCTGGAAGGCGGGATCTGGGAGCAGGCCGACCTGGAGGCGCACGACTACGGGCTCCTGTGCTCCTACACCCACCCCGACTGCGACGGTCCCGCCCTCTCGCTGATCACCGACTGGTACGTGTGGGTGTTCTTCTTCGACGACCACTTCCTGGACATGTACAAGCGCACCCAGGACCGCGCCGCCGGAAAGGCCCACCTGGACCGGCTGCCGCTGTTCATGCCGCTCGACCCGTCGGCCCCCGTGCCCGAGCCGGAGAATCCCGTCGAGGCGGGCCTGAAGGACCTGTGGGCGCGTACGGTGCCCTCGATGTCCGTGGACTGGCGCCGCCGTTTCTCCGTGGCCACCGAGCACCTGCTCAACGAGTCGATGTGGGAGCTGTCGAACATCAACGAGGGCCGGATCGCCAACCCCGTCGAGTACATCGAGATGCGCCGCAAGGTGGGCGGCGCGCCCTGGTCGGCGGGGCTCGTGGAGTACGCGACCGCCGAGGTGCCCGCCGCCGTCGCCGGCACCCGGCCGCTGCGCGTCCTCATGGAGACGTTCTCCGACGCCGTCCACCTGCGCAACGACCTGTTCTCCTACCAGCGCGAGGTCGAGGACGAGGGCGAGAACAGCAACGGCGTGCTGGTGCTGGAGAAGTTCTTCGACTGCTCCACCCAGGAGGCCGCCGACACCGTCAACGACATCCTCACCTCACGCCTGCACCAGTTCGAGCACACCGCGCTCACCGAAGTCCCCGCCGTCGCCCTGGAGAAGGGCCTCGCCCCGGACCAGGTCGCCGCGGTCGCCGCCTACACCAAGGGGCTCCAGGACTGGCAGTCCGGCGGCCACGAGTGGCACCTGCGCTCCAGCCGCTACATGAACGAGGGCGCGCACACCGGCTCGCCGTGGCAGCTGCCGAGCGGCCCCGGCGTCTCGGCCGCCGACGTCGGCGCGCTGCTCGCCGCCGCCCGGGAACGCCTGCGCGCCTACACCCACGTGCCCTACCAGAAGGTCGGCCCGTCCGTCCTGCCCGAGTTCCACATGCCCTACCCGCTCGGACTGAGCCCCCACCTCGACGACGCACGCCTGGGACTCGTCACCTGGTCGCACCGCATGGGCATCCTGGAGGAGGGCGTCTGGGACGAGGACAGGCTCGCCGCCCACGACCTCGCGCTGTGCGCCGCCGGCCTCGACCCGGACGCCACCCCCGAGGCCCTCGACCTCAGCGCCCAGTGGCTGGCCTGGGGGACGTACGGCGACGACTACTACCCCCTGGTGTACGGCCACCGCCGGGACCTGGCCGGAGCGCGGCTGAGCACGGCCCGGTTGTCGCGGTGCATGCCCGTCGAGGGCGAGCCGGCCGTCGTGCCCCGCAACGCCATGGAGCGCGGGCTGGCCGACCTGTGGGTGCGCACGACCGCCGGGATGAACGCCGAGCAGCGGCAGGCCCTCAAGGCCTCCGTGGACGTGATGACCGAGAGCTGGGTGTGGGAGCTGTCCAACCAGCTGCAGAACCGCATCCCCGACCCGGTGGACTACCTGGAGATGCGGCGCGCCACCTTCGGCTCCGACCTCACGCTGAGCCTGTGCCGGATGGGCCACGGCCCGGCGATCCCGCCGGAGGTGTACCGCAGCGGCCCGGTGCGCTCGCTGGAGAACGCCGCCATCGACTACGGCTGTCTCCTCAACGACATCTTCTCGTACCAGAAGGAGATCGAGTACGAGGGTCAGATCCACAACGCCGTCCTGGTGGTGCAGAACTTCTTCGGCGTGGACCAGCCGGCCGCGCTGCGCGTCGTCCACGACCTGACGACCCAGCGCATGCAGCAGTTCGAGCATGTCGTCGCGCACGAACTGCCCGTGCTCTGCGACGACTTCGAACTGCCGGAGGCGGCCCGGGCGGCGATGGACGCCTACGTCCTCGACCTGCAGAACTGGCTCGCCGGGATCCTGAACTGGCACCGCGAGGTCGACCGGTACAAGGCCGAGTGGCTGGGCCGCAGGTCGCACGGCTTCCTGCCCGGCCGCCCGCCCGCCGTGCCGCCCCTGGCGCCCGCCTGACGGGCGCCGAATCTTCTCGTCCGGAACCGGGCATTCTGGGAACTTCGGTGAGTCCTCGGGAGTCTTGTGGAGTAAGGGGAACAACAAGACCGCGAACACACGGGGGTGTTCGACCTTGACCGAGACCATCGACAGGCCCACCGGGGAGAACGCGGCGGACCGGGCGCCGCAGGCGGACGAACTGACGCCGTATCTGGCGCCGTTGACCGTCCCGCCCGTCCTGCGTCCCGCCGCGGCCGACGTCCGGCGCGAGACCGAGATCGCCCTGCGCCCGACCTGGGTGCGCCTCCACCCGCAGCTCCCGCCGACCCTGATGTGGGGGTACGACGGGCATGTGCCGGGCCCGACCATCGAGGTGCGGCGCGGACAGCGCGTCCGCATCGCCTGGACCAACCGCATACCGAAGGACGCCGAGTACCCGGTCACCTCCGTCGAGGTGCCCGCCCGCGCGCCCGGCACCCCGCCCGCCACCACCGAGCCCGGCCGCGAGGGCGTCGAGCCGGACAAGGACGTCGCCGCCCTGCCCGCCTGGACGGTGACCCATCTGCACGGCGCCCGGACCGGCGGCGGCAACGACGGCTGGGCGGACAACGCCGTCTCCCACGGCGACGCCCAGCTGTCGGAGTACCCGAACGACCACCAGGCGGTGCAGTGGTGGTACCACGACCACGCCATGAACATCACGCGGTGGAACGTGATGACGGGCCTGTACGGCACCTACCTCCTCCGTGACGACGAGGAGGACGCCCTTCGTCTGCCGTCCGGGGAGCGGGAGATCCCGCTGCTCCTCGCCGACCGCAACCTCGACACCGACGACGACGGCCGCCTCAACGGCCGGCTGCTGCACAAGACGGTGATCGTCCAGCAGAGCAACCCGGAGACCGGGAAGCCGGTCTCGATTCCCTTCACCGGCCCCTACACGACGGTCAACGGCCGCATCTGGCCGTACGCCGGGGTGGACCCGGCCTGGTACCGCTTCCGGCTGGTCAACGCCTCGAACGCGCGCATCTTCGAGCTCGTCCTGATCGACGAGGACGGCGACCCGGTGCCGGGCGTGGTGCACCAGATAGGCAGCGACGGCGGGCTGCTGCCGCGCCCCGTGCCGGTCGACTTCGACGCCGGGCTCCCCACGCTGACCGCCGGACCGGCCGAGCGCTTCGACCTGCTCGTCGACTTCCGCGCGCTGGCGGGCCGGACCCTGCGGCTGGTGAACAAGGGGCCCAACCGGCCGGCGGGCGTGGCCGACCCGGCCGGTGACGTGCGCTACCCGGCCATCCTGGAGTTCCGGGTCGGCGAGACGTGCGAGGAGGAGGACACCTTCGAACTGCCCGAGGTGCTCTCCGGCTCCTTCCGCCGCCTGACCCACGAACTCCCGCACGGACACCGCCTGGTCCTGCTCACCCCGCCCGCCACCAAGGGCGCCGGCGGCCACCCGGAGATCTGGGAGCTGACCGAGGCCGAGGCCGAGCCCGGCCTGCGGCTCCCGGCCGACGGCATCGTGCAGGTCACCGGGCCCGACGGCACCACGAAGACGTACCGGCGCACTTCGCGGACGTTCAACGACGGACTCGGCTTCACCATCGCCGAGGGCGGCTACGAGCAGTGGAGCTTCCTCAACCTCGCGCCCATCGTCCACCCCATGCACATCCACCTGGCCGACTTCCAGCTGCTCGGCCGGGACGCGTACGACGTCTCGGGCTTCGACCCCACCGCCGGCGGCACCCGCACGCCGATCCGGTACGACGCCGGCCGGACGATCCCGCTCGCGCCCAACGAGCGGGGCAACAAGGACGTCTTCCGGGTGCCCGGAAGCCAGATGCTGCGCGTCATGGGCCGATTCGACGGAGCGTACGGCCGGTTCATGTACCACTGCCATCTGCTGGAGCACGAGGACATGGGCATGATGCGGCCCTTCGTCGTCATGCCGGCCGAGGCCATGAAGTTCGACCACGGCGCCGGGCACGGCGGCCACGGCGCGGGCCACACCGGCTGAGGCCCGGTCCGGCTCGACCGGTCGGCGCGGTGCGGGTCACGCCGGCCGGACGGCCCCGGCCGCCGCGTGCTCGACCGCGGCCCGCGCCAGCGCCCGGACCATCGGGTGCGGGTGCGAGCCGTCCCCGGACAGCTCCGGCTGGAACAGGGACGCCAGGAAGAAGGGGTGGCCGGGCAGTTCCGCGATCCGTACGTGCCCGTCCTGGTCGTGCCCGGAGAACCTGAGGCCGTGGGCGCGGAGCGTGTCGAGATGGCGGGAGGGGCCGTAGGCGCAGAAGTACCGCTCGACCGTGCGCGCCGAGCCGATCACGGACTCCGCCAGTGAGCCCGGCTCGATCGTCACCGCTGCCTCGTGGCCCACGAGCGAGCAGGCCAGCGGCTCGATGAGCGGGTCGGTGGCGTCCGGGTCGTTCTCGGCGTGGCCGACGCCGGTCAGGCCACAGACGTTGCGGGCGAACTCCAGCAGCGCGTGCTGGAAGCCGCCGCACGTGCCCAGGAACGGAGTGCCCTCCTCGCGGGCGGTGCGCACGGCCGCGAGGACACCGGCCTCGCTGCGGTACGGGCTGCCCGGCAGCACCCACACCGCGTCGAACCCCCGGACCGCGCCGTCGGCCTCGGCGTCCCGAGAGGAGATCCAGTACGCGTCCAGGACCAGCCGGTCACGCTCGGCGAGCGCCTCCAGCAGCAGCGGGACGCGGGTGTGCGACAGGACGTTGGGGGAGCGGTCGCCGACGAGGGCGACGGTGGCGGTGTTCGTCATGCCGGTCATCCTCGGCGCGACGACGAGTTCACGTCCAACGATGATTCCTGCACCGGCGATAAGCAACACTGATGGGATCCTGGGCTGCATGGACCCGCATCTGCTGCGCACCTACGTCACCGTGGCCCGCCTCGCCTCCTTCTCGGAGGCCGCCCGCGCGCTCGGCTACACCCAGTCCGCCGTCTCCCAGCACATCGCCGCGCTCGAACAGGACCTGGGCGCACCCCTGCTGACCCGGCGGCCCGTCGCGCCCACGGCCGCGGGCGAGCGGCTCCTGGAACACGCGGGCCCGCTGCTGCTGCGCCTGGACGCGGCCCGCGCCGACGTCGCCCGCATCGCCGCCGCGCCCCAGCAGGGTCTGACCCTCGCCACCACCCCGACCGCGCTCGGCGCCGCGGTCCTCGCCGCCCTCCCGCCCGCCGGCGTCACCCTGCGCGTCCTCACCCGCGAGGAGATCCCGGCCGCCGTCGCCACCGGCACCGCCGACCTCGGCCTCGTCGACGGGCTCGCCGCGCCGAGCGACCCGCTGCGGCTGCCGGACGTGGCGCCGCTGACCACGCACGGGATCGCCGAGGAACCCGTCAGCGTCCTGCTGCCCGCCGGGCACCCCCTGGCCGCCCGCCCCGGCCTGCGCCTCGCCGACCTCGCCGACGCCCGCTGGCTCGACGCGCCCGACGCGGCCCTCCCGCTCGACCAGCTGAGGGCCGCCACCGGCGGCGCCTTCCGCTCCGCCCTGCGCTACGAGGGCACCGATCTGCGCACCCTCACCACGCTCGCGGCCGCCGGACACGGCCTCACGCTGCTTCCTCGCTCCGCCGCCTGCGCCGTACCCGGCGCCGTCGCGGTCCCGCTCACGGCGCCCCGGGTCGTCCACCGCACGGAACTCGTGCACGGGGGAAGCCCGGGTGGAGCGGCGGGTGAGGTGGCGGGCCGGCTGGTGGGGGCGGTGTGAGTCGGGCCCGCCGCCCAGGGGGTGACGCCGGGGGGATGACTCCGGATGTTCGTCGCCGGGTGACATGACTACCCTCCGCCACGCTCCGGCCAGTCTCACTCGTTCGTGTCTCGTCGTGGCCGGGCGCCCCGGGTAGAGCACCAGCCGGAGGCGAGCGAACCATGGAACAGACTGCGTTGCGTCCCAAGCCGATGCCTGGTCAGAACCGGCGGGAGGGCGGCACCCCCGGCCCGCCCCACCGCCCGCACGCCGCGCACCGGCGCGGACGGCGACTGTGGACCCTGCTGTTCGGACTGTGCGTCGGCACCGTGCTGGTGCTGTCCGGCGTCGGCATCGGCACGGTCGGCGCCACGGTGATCGGCATGAGCAGGCTCGCCGAGCTCCAGCGCCAGGCCCCGCCGACCACGGCGCCGGCCAAAGCCAGGCCCGGCACCACCCCCGCCGCCGGTCCCGCTCCGGCAGCCGGTCCCGCTCCGGTTGCCACCGCGCAGGCCACCCTGGGCGTCGAGGCCGTCGACGCCGACAAGGCGGGCGCGCTGGTCGTGGGCGTCCACGTGCCCGGGCCGGGCTACGCGGCAGGCCTGGTCCGCGGGGACGTCCTGCTGCAGCTCGGCTCCGCCCGCGTCGACACGGCCGCCGACCTCGTCCGCGCCGTCGCACAGGCCCGGCCCGGCAAGCAGGTGCTCCTCACCGTGCGTCACAGCGGTGGCGGCTACCAGCAGTTGGCCGTCATGCCGGGCGTGGTGACCTGACCCGCGCCCGGCACGCGCCCGCACCTCCCGGTCACCCCGGTCATCCCGGGAAAGCCGCTGGTCACCATCCGCCCCGCGCGCCATGATGGCCCCATGCCGAGTCCCTTCCGCGCCGACCGCAGCCCGCGGGGAGCACCGGCGATCGGCTCGCGTGTCCCTGTCCGGACGGGCAGGATGCTGCCCGAGACGCCGTCGCCCGTTCCCGACCCGCGCCCGGAGGCCCGGATGACCGGTAGTACGCCCGCGCTCTTCACCGCCGCCGACTACAGGGCCCGCATGGAGCGGGCCGCGCGCTCCGCGGCCGACGCCGGCCTCGCGGGCCTGCTCGTGGCACCCGGCCCGGACATGGTCTGGCTCACCGGCTACACACCCACCGCCGTCACCGAACGGCTCACCGTGCTGGTCCTCACCCCCGGCCACGAGCCCGTGCTCGTCGTACCGACCCTGGAGGCCCCGGACGCCGAGCACGCGACCGGCGCGTCCACCCTCACCCTGCGCGACTGGACCGACGGCAAGGACCCCTACGCCGTCACCGCCGCCCTCCTCGACGGCCGCGGCCGGTTCGGCATCAGCGACAACACCTGGGCCATGCACCTGCTGGGTCTCCAGCGGGCGCTGCCCGACAGCTCCTACGCCTCGCTCACCGACGCCCTCCCCATGCTGCGCGCCGTCAAGGACGCCGCGGAACTGGAACTCCTCGCAGCCGCCGGAGCGGCTGCCGACGCGACGTTCGAGGAGATCCGCAAAGTTCCCTTCGCCGGCCGCCGCGAGTCCGACGTCGGCCACGACCTCGCCGGCCTGCTGCGCCGCTTCGGCCACTCCCAGGTCGACTTCACCATCGTCGGGTCGGGTCCCAACGGCGCCAACCCGCACCACGAGATGGGCGACCGCGTCATCCGGCACGGCGACATGGTCGTCCTGGACTTCGGGGGCCTGAAGGACGGCTACGGCTCCGACACCACCCGCACGGTCCACGTGGGCGAACCCACCGAGGAGGAGCGCCGGGTGCACGAACTCGTCCGCGAGGCCCAGGAGGCGGGCTACCAGGCCGTACGGCCCGGCGTGGCCTGCCAGGAGGTGGACCGCGCCGCCCGCGCGGTGATCAGCGACGCCGGGTACGGGGCGTACTTCATCCACCGCACCGGGCACGGCATCGGCGTCACCACGCACGAGCCCCCGTACATGATCGAGGGCGAGGAACAGCCCCTCGTGCCCGGCATGTGCTTCTCCGTCGAGCCCGGCGTCTACCTGCCCGGCCGGTTCGGGGTGCGCATCGAGGACATCGTCACGGTCACCGGGGACGGCGGCCGTCGCCTCAACACCACCACGCGCGAGATGGTCATAGTGGACTGAGGGACCACGGGGAGACCCAGGAGACACCACCTTCGACGACGATCCCGGAACGGCGACGCGCGACCCATGACCCAGGCACCGACACCCACCGCGGACACCGTCCGCCGACTGGTCCGTTCGCTGCTCAAGGAGGGCGGCGACGACACCGCGGGGCCCGACGTGCGGCCCGTGACGGAGGGCGGCGGGCACTCCACCTGGTGGGTCGGCACCCGCCATGTGCTGCGGCTCGCCACCGACCGTGAGGGCACCCTGCGCCAGCGCCGCGAGCTGCGCCTGCGCGATGTGGTCAGACCGCACCTCCCCGTCGCCGTCCCGGCGGGCGTGGCGCACGGCGAGTGGGCGCCGGGCCTCGGGTACACGCTCGACACCGTGCTCCCCGGCGGCACCGCCGAGGAGCACGAGGTCTCGGCCGTCGGCGAGGCGGATCTCGCCGGGCTGCTCACCGGGCTGCGCGCGGTGCCCGTACGGCAGGCCGAGGCGCTCGGCGTGCCCCGCGCCGCCCCGCGCTCCCTGGAGGCCCTGCGCCGCATGGCGGTCCACGCGGCCGAACGGCTCGCCGCCGCCGACGAGTTCGACGCCGCCCGGCTGCACCAGCTGACCCCGCCCGGCGCGGCGCAGCTCACCGCCCAGCCCGGCACCGCCGTGCTGGTCCACCACGGCCTCGAGGGCGAGCATCTGGTGGTCGGCGCCGACGGCAGGGTGCGTGGCGTCCTCGGCTGGACCGAGGCCGCCCTGGGGGACCCCGCCGAGGACATCGCGGGGCTCGTCCTGGCGGTCGGCTCCGGCGCGGCGGTACGCGCGGCCACCCTGGCCGGCTACGGCGCCCGCCCCTGCCTGCGCGGCCTGTGGCTGGCCCGCTGCGACACCGTCGTCCGTCTCGCCGACCGCCTGGAGGGCCGCGACGACTGCCCCCTGCCCCTCCTGCGTACCCGACTGGCCCGCGCGTGGGAGCCGATCCTCCTGGAGCGCCTGACGGAATTCAAGGAGGACGAGCCGGGCCCATAGAACGCCGGTCAGGGGGTGTCGCAGGCACCGGACCGGGGCCGGCTTCGAGACCGGGAGATTCCGGGGAGACCCGTAAGAGACCCGAAACCCGGAATTCGCGCGCGGCTCGAAGGCGGCGCAGATCCGGAGGGTCCGGAAGAGGCGTCAGGGCCCTGGGCGTCCGGAGACCGAAGCCGCGCAGCACGGGAGCCCCACGGTCGAGGCGGTTCGGATCCCGCGCACGACCGGGACGCCCCGTACGGTCCCCGAGTCCCGCGAGGCCGGGAGACCCCTAGGCGGCGCAGGCCCGGGGCAGGGCCTCAGGCCGCGACCCCGGAGAGCCGCGGGCCCGGAGACCAGTGGCCCTGAGGGCCAGAGGGCCGCGACGCCAGGCACGCCGGTGGCCCCGGAGATTTGAGCGCCGCCTCAGGCCGAGAAGCCGGCGGCCCCGGGGGCCCGAAGACCGCCCGGGACGCGGAGGCCAGTGGCCGTCGAGGCCCGGGGGCTCGGGGGCGGACGTCGGCCCGGGAGGGCACCGTGGTCCGGAGGGGGCTGCCGGTGCGGTCCGCGTCGTTTCGGTTCGTCAGGGCTGGGTCAGGATCACGCAGGACTCGCCGGGGAGCCGGAGCAGGCCGTCCGGGCCCGGGGACCCGACCGGCTCCCAGGCCGCCAGGATGACCGCGGGCCGGGTGCCCAGGGGGATCGCGGCCGGCTCCTTGCCCAGGTTCACCGCCACCCGTACGTCACCGCGCGCGAAGGCCAGCCAGCGGGCGTCCTCGTCGTACGCCACCTTCGTGTCGGCCAGGTCCGGGTCGGTGAGGTCCGGCTGCTCGTGCCGGAGGGCGATCAGGCGCCGGTACCAGGCGAGCACGCGCGCGTGCGGCTCGCGTTCGGGCTCCGACCAGTCCAGCACGGAGCGGTTTCTCGTCCCCGGGTCCTGCGGGTCCGGTACGTCCTCCTCGGCCCAGCCGTGCGCCGCGAACTCCCGCCGCCGGCCCCGCCGTACCGCCTCGGCCAGCTCCGGATCGGTGTGGTCGGTGAAGAACTGCCAGGGCGTGCCCGCCGCCCACTCCTCGCCCATGAACAGCATCGGCGTGAACGGCGAGGTCAGCGTGAGCGTCGCCGCGCAGGCGAGCAGACCGGGGGAGAGGTGGGCGGCGAGCCGGTCGCCCTGGGCGCGGTTGCCGACCTGGTCGTGGGTCTGGCTGTAGCCGAGCAGCCGGTGTCCGGCCACCCGTGCCCGGTCCAGTGGCCGTCCGTGGTGCCGGCCCCGGAAGCCGGAGTACGTGCCGTCGTGGAAGTAACCGCCGGTGAGCGTCCTGGCGAGCGCGGCGAACGGGGCGCGCGCGAAGTCGGCGTAGTAGCCCTGCGACTCACCGGTCAGCGCGGAGTGCAGGGCGTGGTGGAAGTCGTCGTTCCACTGCGCGTGCAGCCCGAGGCCGTGCTCCGCGCGCGCGGTGATGAGCCGCGGGTCGTTCAGGTCCGACTCGGCGATCAGGAACAGCGGCCGGCCCAGCTCCCCGGAGAGGCCGTCCACGGCCGCCGACAGCTCCTCCAGGAAGTGGTACGCGCGCGTGTCGTGCAGCGCGTGCACCGCGTCCAGCCGCAGCCCGTCGATCCGGTAGTCCCGCAGCCACGCCAGCGCACTGCCGACGAGGAACGCGCGCACCTCGTCCGAGCCGGGCCCGTCCAGGTTCACCGCCGAACCCCACGGCGTGTGGTGCGCGTCGGTGAAGTACGGTCCGAAGAGCGGCAGATAGTTGCCCGACGGGCCCAAGTGGTTGTGCACGACGTCCAGGACGACCCCCAGACCGAGTTCGTGCGCCCGGTCCACGAACCGTTTCAGCGCGTCGGGGCCGCCGTACGGCTCGTGCACCGCCCACAGCGACACCCCCTCGTAGCCCCAGCCGTGCCGCCCCGGGAACGGACACAGCGGCATCAACTCCACGTGTGTGACGCCCAGTTCCACCAGGTGCTCCAGCCGTGCGGCGGCCGCGTCCAGGGTCCCCTCGGGGGTGTACGTGCCCACGTGCAGCTCGTAGAGCACCGCGCCCGGCAGCCCGCGCCCCGCCCACCGCGCGCGCCATGCGTGGCGCCCGTGGTCCACGACGGCGCTGAGCCCGTCCGGTCCGTCCGGCTGGCGGCGCGAGCGCGGGTCGGGCAGTACCGGACCGTCGTCGAGCGCGAACCCGTACCGCGCGCCGTCCCCGGCCTCCGCCTCCCCCGTCCACCAGCCCGCGCGCCCGGGATCACGCGCCAACGCGCGCGTGTCCCCCTTGCAATGGAGCGTCACTCGGTCCGCCTGCGGTGCCCACACCTCGAACTGCACGGACGGTTCCCCTTCGTCTGTGATGTCTCGCCTGCTCACCGTGATGTCCCGGGTCCCCATCGTGCCCGCCCGGACGATCAATCCGCTTTCGAATCCGCGCTTTCCCGGTGGGTGTCGTGGAAGTACCCGCAGATCGGCGCCGATTCCGGTTTTCTGGACACCCGGGGTCCACTGTCCGACAATCACCTGCGTGACGTCGTCCTTCGAGTTCTCCACGTACCCCGCGCGGCTGTCCGACGCGCAGCGGGACAAGGCGCTGCAGGTGCTGCGTGACGGCGTCGCCATGGGCCGGCTCTCGCACGACACGTTCGTGCGCCGCATGGAGCTGGCGCTGGCCGCCCGCCGTGCCGACGAACTGGCCGCCCTCGTCGCCGACCTGCCCCGCGAGAACCGTCTCTCCCGCGCGTTCTTCGGCTCCGTCGAGGCCGTCTCCGGGTTCACCGTACGGCTACGCCGGGCCTGGCAGGCCGAGCGGCTGCCCAAGCTGCTGCTCCCGCACCCGACGCACGCCCACCCGCTGCGCATCGGCCGCGACCCCGCCAACGGGCTGCGCCTGAACCACGAGACCGTCTCCCGCGTGCACGCCGAGCTCAGCCGCCAGGCGGACCTGTGGGTGCTCAGGGACCTCGGCTCCACCAACGGCACCACCGTCAACGGCCGCAGGGTGATCGGCTCGGTCGTCGTCCGCGAGGGCGACCAGGTCGCCTTCGGCAGGATGGCCTTCCGCCTCGCCGCGAGCTGAGAGGCGCCGGCCGGCCGTGTTCGAACCGGCTCACCCGCACGGGCGCGTGCCCAACCGATCGGGTGAGCCGGACTGTGGCAGGCGGCTCCGTGTGCCGATGCATCGGGCATGACGTACATCACCCGACTGACCACGGCCGCCGGCGCCCTGCTGGCCTGTGCCGGCCTCCTCGCCGCGGCCCCGGCCCAGGCGGCACCCCGCGCGACGCTCCCCCTCACGGACAACTGGCTCTACCTCACCGTCACCCCCGGCAAGACCGCCCCGGCCGGCAACAAGCACGGCACGCTGCTGCTGTGCGACCCGGTGCCCCTGGGATACGCGCGCGCGGGCGAGGCCTGCGCCGAACTCGCGGCCGTCGACGGCGACATCGCCCGCATCCCGCAGAGGAAGGTCTTCTGCCCGATGATCTTCGCCCCCGTGACCGTCCACGCGCACGGGCGGTGGAACGGGCGGCCGGTCGACTACCGGGAGACCTACTCCAACAAGTGCACCATGGAGGCGCGGACGGGAGCGGTGTTCGCCGTGGGCCGCTGAGCCCGGCCGCCGGGCGGCGCGACACGGCCGGAGCGGGGCCTCAGCCCACCCGCTCCCGAGCCTGCTGCGCCGCCACCAGCACCGTCCGCGACTGGTGCTCGACCTGGTGCTCCAGCGGCACCCAGCGGGCCCGGAAACGCACCGCGAAGGCGTCGCACCACGCCGCGACGAGCTGCTCCAGCCGCGGTGCCGCCCGGTCGTCCGTCGCCCGCAGCACCCGCAGCAGCATCGCCGCCGCGCGCAACGGCAGCCGTCGCCCGAACGCGTCCACACTGCCGACGTACGCCATCGTCGAGGCGGCCGGCGGGGTGTGGATCCAGTCCTCGGCCAGGCCCGGGATCAGCTCCAGCGCCCAGCGCGCCGCCCGCAGCAGCGGACCGTCCACGCCGTCGAGACGGGGCAGCGCGTCGGTGAGCACGCCCTCCACCTCCAGCGCGTCCCGCAGCAGCCGCCGCGCCAGCCGCCGCATCGCCGCCGCCGGAGCCGGGTGCGGCGCGGGATCGTCCACCAGGTCGCTGGCCCACATCGGCACCTCCACCACGGCCGTCAGACCGCCGTACCGGTGCGCGTGGTACCAGGTGCTGTGGCGTGCGTCGTCCGGCATGCTCGGGTACGCGGCTCCCGTCTCCGGGCCGGGCATGACATGCACCCCGGGACCGGAGGCCGGCCAGCCGGCGGCGTCCGAGGCGCCCGTCTCCACCGGGATGTGCAGCTGCGCCGCGGACTTGGCGAACGGCTCGGCCAGTCCCGGCACGTCCCGGGTCAGCTGCACCCAGCTGCCGCCCAGATCGGTGCCGTGCAGGGTCACCTGGAGGTAGGGCCGCAGCTCGTCGATCACCCCGGTCAGCGCCCGGGTCTCGGGCGGTAGCCGGTCCGGCGGCAGCACGGACGGTGACCACTCCGGCTGCTCGGCGCCCGTCGGCCGGTAGAAGCCGAGGTGGTAGTCGAGCAGGCTGCGCGGCGCCGGCGTCACGTGCAGGCTCGCGCCGTCCGGATCCGCGCACAGCAGGAAGTGCCAGGACGTGTCCGTCCGCAACTCACGCTCGGTGAGCACCCTTTCGGCGAGCACCCGCAGGGTGGAACCCCCGGTCGGCTCGTTGGCGTGGGCGCCGGCGACCACCAGCACCGCCCGCCGGGCGTGCCCCACCGACAGCAGGTGCAGGGGTCTTCCCGCGCGCGACACGCCCACCCGCCTGAGCGAGCACAGCCCCGGTTCCTGAGCGGCCAACGCCTGTGCGGAGGCAACCAGTTCGGGAACGCTGGGATAGCGCAGCTCCGGCAGAAGACTCACCCCCGACTTGTTCCGCCCGGCTTCGCCCTCCAAGTGCCGCACGGGAAGGGTGAACTGTCAAGCATCCGGTGGGGGAGGCGACCGGGGGCGCCCGGACTCAGCCGCGGGGGCGCGCCGCGTACGGTGCGTGCCATGCGTTCACTGCTGGTGCAGGCCGCGTCCCGCGAGCGTCAGGAACACCTCGCCCACCGCCTCCGACAGCGTGGGGTGCGCGTGCACGTGCCGGGCCACGTCCGAGGGCTCGGCGTCCCAGCCGACGATCAGCTGGCTCTCGGCGATCATCTCCGACACGTTCGGGCCGACCAGGTGCACGCCGAGCACCTGGCCGCCGCCGGCCTCCGTGACGACCTTCACCATGCCGCCCTGGCCGTGCACCATGCCCTTGGCCACGGCGGTCAGCGGCATCGTGTTGACCTCGGTCCCGCGCCCACGTGCGCGTGCCTCGGTCTCGGTCAGCCCCACCGAGGCGGTCTGCGGCGAGGAGTACGTCACCCGGGGCACGGCCGCGTAGTCCACCGGAGCCGACGGCAGCCCGGCCAGCGTCTCGGCGACCAGCAGCCCTTCCGCGAACGAGGCGTGGGCGAGGCCGGGCGAGGGCGGCGGCAGCAGATCCCCGACGACGTGGATGCCGGGCACGGCCGTCTCCAGCCGGCTCCAGTGCGCCGGTACGACGAAACCCCGCTCGTCCGTCGTCAGGCCGGCCGCCGCCAGGTCCAGCCCCGCGGTGACCGGCGCCCGGCCGACGGCCACCAGCAGTCGCTCCGCCTCCACGGTGCGCGTCTCGCCCCGCGCGGTCCGCACGCGCGCGCGTACGCCGTTCGCCGGCACCTCCGCGTCCAGCAGCCGGGCGCCCGCCTGCACATCGATCCCGCGCTTCTTCAGGCCACGCGTCAGATGCCGGCTCACATCGGCGTCCTCCAGCGGAACGATCCGGTCCGCGGCCTCGACGAGGGTGACCTCCGCGCCCATGGACCGGTGGAAGGAGGCGTACTCCACGCCGATCGCGCCCCCGCCCAGCACCAGGACGGACGCCGGCAGCCCCGGTGCGAACAGCGCGTCGTCACTGGTCACGACGCGCCGCCCGTCCGGTTCGAGCCCCGGGAGCGTACGCGGGCGCGAGCCGGTCGCGAGGACGATCCCACGGCGCGCGGTGAAGTCGTGCACGCCGGGCGCGGATCGCGGCTCCGCGCCCGGCGTGGGGACTGATGGCGCGCCGGGCGTGGAACCGGCGCGCACGTCCTCCACGCGCACCGTGCGCGGCCCCGTCAGTCGTGCGCTGCCCCGTACCACTCGCACACCGGCGTGCGCCAGATGCGCCTCGACCCCCTTGTGGTTGCGCGCCACGATGTCGTCCCGCGTGGCCACCAGCGCCGCCCAGTCGACCGAGTCCAGCGTGGCCTTCACGCCCCACCGCTCGCGCGCCTCGGCGATGCCGTCCACCAGTTCGGCCGCGTGCAGCATCGCCTTGCTCGGGATGCAGCCCCGGTGCAGACAGGTTCCGCCGACCTTGTCGCGTTCGACGAGGACGACGTCCAGCCCGAGCGCGGCGGCACGCAGGGCGGTGCCGTACCCGCCCGTGCCGCCGCCGATGACGATCACGTCCGCTGTGTTCGTGCCCTGTGTGCTCATGTCCCCACCCTCCGCCCGCCCCTTGCCATGAGTCCAAGGCAATGTTCTTGTGGGATCCATGCAGGATGTTCATGAGTCTTGGGGGAGGGCGCCGAGTTGAGCCTGCGGCAGATGGAGTACTTCGTGACGGTCGCCCACGAGGCGTCCTTCACCCGTGCGGCGGACGCCCTGCACGTCACGCAACCGGCGCTCTCGCACCAGATCAAGGCCCTGGAGAGGTCGGTCGGCGGCGCCCTGCTGGAGCGCATGGCCCGCGGCGTGCGCCTCACCCCCATGGGCCGCGCCTTCCTGCCGCACGCCGAACTCGCCGTCCGCAGCGCCGCGCAGGCCCGCCGCGCGGCCCGGGCCACCGCCGGCGCCGAGGGCGGCGAACTGCACGTCGCCACCCTGCACTCCCTCGCCGTGGGCGTCCTGCCCGACGTCTTCGCCCGCTGGCGCACGGCCCATCCCCAGGTGCTGCTGCGGCTGCACGAGTACGCCACCGCCGAGGCGCTGGAGGAAGCGGTGCAGCGCGGCACCGCCGACCTCGCCTTCGGCCCGGAGCCCACCGAGCCGCCCGGCACGGTCGTACCGGTCGGTGAGGAGGAACTGGTCCTGGTGGTCCCGTTCGACGACCGGCTCGCCGGCCGTACGACGGTACGGCTGCCCGAACTCGCCGACCGCGCCTGGGTCCGCTGCGCGCTGGAGCCCGTCGTCCACGGTGAGCGCTTCCTCGACTGGGCCTGCGGACGGGCCGGGTTCAGGCCAAGGACCGCCGTGTGGACAGAGCACACCTCGACGGCCGTGCGCATGGCCGCCGCCGGGGTCGGGGTGTGCGCAGCGGCGGCCGACGTCGTGCGTGGGGCCGTGGGTGAGGACTGTGTGATCCTGAGGCCCGATCCGGTCTGGCGGCGCCCGCTGGCGGTCTACGCGCGTGTGCCGCTGACCGGTGCCGCTGAGGCGTTCGCCGACCTCCTGCGCGCCACGTGGCCCGCCTCGTGAGCGGCGCCGCGCGGCCGGCCGCGGGGCGGTGGGCGAGGACTGCGTGATCCTGACGCCCGATCCGGCCTGGCGGCGCCCGCTGGCGGTCTACGCGCGTGTGCCGCTCACCGGTGCCGCTGAGGCGTTCGCCGACCTCCTGCGCGCCACCTGGCCCACCGCGTGATCGGCGCCGCCCGGCCGACGTCGTGCGCGGGGCCGTGGGTGAGGACTGCGTGATCCTGATGCCCGATCCGGTCTGGCGGCGCCCGCTGGCGGTCTACGCGCGTGTGCCGCTCACCGGTGCCGCTGAGGCGTTCGCCGACCTCCTGCGCGCCACTTGGCCCACCGCGTGATCGGCGCCGCCCGGCCGGCGTCCGTGCGCGAACGGCCGTACGAGGGCCACGACGGGAGCAGGCCCTGCGCGCCCCCTCCCGGAGGGACCGCCGGCCGCGTCCTCACCCCTCCGCGACGCGTTCCAGCAGCACCACCGGCAGCCGGTCGAAAAGGTCCGCCACGCGCGTGTCGCCGGTGAACTCCCGGCCCGGTGTGAGGGTGTCCGCCCACCGTCCGGGCGGCAGCGCCAGTCGCGTGTCCTGCCAGCCGCCCGCCTCCGCGAGCAGCAGCGACAGGCGGGTCACCGCCGTGACCGCCTCCCCGGAGCGCGCGAAGGCCAGACAGTGCCCGGCCGCCGGGCCCTCGGCGGTCAGCGGTTCGTAGGACGCGCCCTCGCCGAAGGCGTCGGGGCGCCGGGCGCGCAGCCGCAGCGCCGCCGCCGTCAGCGCGTCCTTCTCCCCGGGCACCTCGGGCGGGAACGCCACCGGGCGCCGGTTGTCCGGGTCCACCAGCGCCCGGTACTCGCCCTCCGTGCCCTGGTACACGTCCGGCACCCCCGGCATCGTCAGATGGACCAGGGCGGTGCCGAGCACGTTGGCCCGGACGTGCGGCTCCAGCGCCTTGCGGAACGCGGCCACCCGCTCACCGGGCGGCCCGCACGGCCCGGCGGCGACGAACGCGGCCACCGCGTCCTCGTACGGCGGCTCCTGCTCCGTCCAGCTGGTGTACATGCCCGCCTCACGCACGTGTTTCAGCAGCGCCTGCCGGACCCGCTCCTCCTCGGCGGGCCCGAGCCCGAACACGGTCTGCCAGGCCGCCCAGGCCAGCTGCCCGTCCGGAGCGCCCTCCTCGGGCAGGGTCACCTCGGCCAGCAACTCCGCCCACCGATCCGGGCATTCGGTGAGCACGGCCAGCGCGGCGCGGACATCGGCACTGCGCTTGGTGTCGTGCGTGGAGACCACCGTGCCGGTGACCGGCCAGTCGCGCTGCACGCGCGCGCAGTACGCGTGGAAGTCCTCCGGGGACACCCCCGGCCGGCCCGGGTCACCGCCCACCTCCGTCGCCGACAGCAGCGGTACGTAGCGGTAGAACGCCGTGTCCTCCACCGACTTGGCGCGCAGCGCCGACGCCGTCTGCGCGAACCGCGTGCGGAACTCCACCCGTTCGGCGTGGTCCGGCGCGCAGGGGTCACCGGGCGGCTCGACCAGCAGCCGGCGCACGATGCCGACGGCCTCCGCCTCCTCCGCCACCACGAAGGCGAGCCGGGCCTCCGCGGCGGCCTCCTCGGTGACGACGGCGGCCGCGTCACCGGAGGCGTACGGCCGGTACACCCGCATCCGGACCAGCAGTTCCTCCACGGCCGTGCGCAGCGCCCAGGGAGCCCGGTCGCGCAGGGTGAGGTCCGGCGAGGACGCGCACAGCCGGTCGGCCACGCGGGTGAGCCGGTCGGTCTCGGCGGCCAGCTCGTGCGTGAGCACCTTGTAGGCGGCCCGCCGCACGGTCGCTTCCCAGTTGCCGCCGCGGTCCGTCTGCGGTGCGGCGAAGGCCCGGTACCGGCCGAGCAGTTCGTACGCCCCCGTCTGGTCGGTGAACAGGCCGTCGACCTGCCGCAGGGCGTCGTAGCCGGTGGTGCCCGCGACCGGCCAGGACGCCGGCAGCCGTTCACCGTCGGCGAGGATCTTCTCCACCACCGTCCAGCGCCCGCCGGTCGCCTCGTGCAGCCGGGCGAGGTAGCCGTCCGGGTCGGCGAGGCCGTCGGGATGGTCGACGCGCAGTCCGTCGATCACACCGTCCTCGAGCAGCTGGAGGATCTTGGCGTGGGTGGCGTCGAACACCTCGGGATCCTCGACGCGCAACCCGATCAGTTCCGAGATGCTGAAGAACCGCCGGTAGTTCAGGTCGGTGCGGGCCAGCCGCCACCACACCGGGCGGTACCACTGGGCGTCCAGCAGCTCCGGCAGGGGCAGGTCCTGGGTGCCGGCCCGCAGCGGGAACGCGTGCTCGTGGTAGCGCAGTACGTCGCCGTCGACCACGAGGTGCTCCAGCTGCGAGCCGACGGGACCGCCGAGCACCGGGAGCAGCACCCGCCCGTCCTGGGCCTCCCAGTCGATGTCGAACCAGCGCGCGTACGGCGAGCCGGGCCCCTCGCGCAGCACCTCCCACAGGGCGTGGTTGTGCCGGGGCGCCATCGCCATGTGGTTGGGCACGATGTCGGCCACCACGCCGAGACCGTGCTCCCGCGCGGTCCGCGCCAGTGACCGCAGGCCGTCCTCGCCGCCGAGTTCCTCGCGCACGCGCGCGTGGTCCACCACGTCGTAGCCGTGCGTGGAGCCGGGCACGGCCTCCAGGACGGGGGACAGGTGCAGATGCGAGACGCCGAGCGACGCCAGGTACGGTACGGCCGCCGCGGCGGCGGCGAACGGGAACGCGGGCTGGAGCTGCAGCCGGTAGGTGGCCGTGGGCACCTCCGGTCCGGGGCGCGCAGAAGTCATGGAAACCTACGTACCCAGCCCGCCGTCTTTCGTGTCATCGGCGCCTGCACACACCCACGCACGCGTGCCTAGCTTCGAGCGATGGGGACAACGGGGAAGCCGGACCGACGCCGTGCGCAGGACACCTACCGTGAGGTGATCGGTCTGACCGGGCCGCTGCTGCCGTGCGTGTCGTTCCTGGGGCGGCTGCCGACGGCCACCGTCCAGTTCGGCAGCGTGCTGCTCGTCGCCCGGACGAGCGGCTCCTTGTCCGCCGCGGGGCTGACCGGCGGGGCCCTCGCGCTCGGCCAGGTGGCCTGCGGCCCGCTCGTGGGGCGGCTCGCCGACCGGCACGGGCAGCGGAGGGTCGTGCCCGCGTTGTCGCTCGCCAACGCGCTCGCCCTGGCCCTGCTGGTCGCCGGGGCGCTCGCGGGCCTGCCGGCGCCTGTCCTGGCCCTCCTTGGGGCGGCCGCGGGCGCCACCGTGCCGCTCATCGGCCCGCTGGCACGCACCCGCCTGGTCGCCCTGGCCCGCCGCGCCGGCGCCCCCGAGGCCACCGTCGGCGCCGCGCTCTCCTTCGAGAGCACCCTGGACGAGCTGTCGTTCGTCCTCGGACCGGCACTCGTCGGCGTGGCGTCGGTGCTCGCCCATCCGGCCTACGCGATGGGTGGTGCGGCGGCACTGGTGGCCACCTGCGGCAGCGCCTTCGCCCTGCACCCCACGGCCCGCCCGACCACCCCGAAGCCCAGCCCCTCGGCCCCACGCCCGCGCGAGGACCTCGCCTCCGCCCCCGCCCACCGAGGCGAGGCTCGCGCCGCAGTTCCTCACCCCGAGGACCGCGCCGTGGCACGTGACCCGGACGACCCCGCCGCCGAGCCCACCGGACAGGTGTCCGCCGCGGGCCTCATACGTGCTCCGGGGTGCGAGGTTCCCGGCGTCGGTCCCGTCTCTGCTGCCGAGTGCGCGGCTCCCCGCGGTGGTGGCGTGAACGCCGCGGACCTCGTCGCCCCCACCCGTGGAGCGGGCGGGCGGGCGCGTGGGGGTGCCGTGCGTCCTGGGCTGCCGCGGTGCGTTGCCGGCCTGCTCGGCGCCCTCGCGCTGCAGGGGGCGATGTTCGGGGCGTGCCAGGCCGGGATCACCGCGCTCACCGGGAGGCTCGGCCAGGAGGACCAGGCGGGGCTCGTGTACGCGGCCATGGGGGTGATGAGCGCCGTGGCCGGGTTCGGCACGGCCGCCGTACCGGAGCGGTTCGGTCCGCGGGCGCGGTGGCGGCTGGCGACCGGGGCCTGCTGCGCGCTGTCGCTGCCGCTGCTCGGCGTCACCGGACTGCCGGGCCTGTACGCCGTCGTCACGGTCCTCGGCGTCACCTACGCCCCGCACCTCATCACCGTGTTCGGCCTCCTGGAGCGCGCCGTCGCCCCGTCCCGGCTGGCCGAGGCGATGGGAACGGCCACGAGCGCACTGGTCGGCGGCCAGGCCCTGGCGGTCGCCGTCACCGGCCGCCTCGCCGACTCCCACGGCCCCTCGGCGGCGTTCGCGGCGGCGAGCACGGCGGCCGCGCTCGCCTTCGCCCTGGCCCTGACGACACGCCCGACGACGTACCGGCCGCTGCCGCGCACGCCCCTCACGCCGGCCGCTGGAGCACCGTCAGGCTGCGGTCGGGCAGGGTGAGCCGGTCACCCGCGGCGACCTTCGTCCCGGACCCCGGCGGCACGCCTTCCGGACGCCCCGTGTCGACGACCACCTGCCACTGCCGGCCGTGGTCGACGGGCACCAGGAACTCCAGCGGCCCCGGCGAGGCGTTGAACATCAGCAGGAACGAGTCGTCCGTGATGCGCTCCCCCCGCGCGCCGGGCTCGGAGATCGCGTTGCCGTTCAGGAACACCGTCAGCGCGGACGCCCGCCCCGAGTCCCAGTCCCGCTGGGTCATCTCGGAGCCCTCCGGCGTGAACCAGGCGATGTCGGACAGCTCGTCGTGAGTGCCCTCCACCGGCCGGCCGTGGAAGAACCGGCGCCGTCGCAGGACCGGGTGGTCCCGGCGCAGCCACACCATCGCGCGCGTGAACTCCAGCAGTTCCCGGCCGGCACCGTCGCCCTCCGGCCAGCGCACCCACGAGAGGTCGTTGTCCTGGCAGTAGGCGTTGTTGTTGCCGCGCTGGGTGCGGGCGAACTCGTCGCCGTGGCTGATCATCGGCACGCCCTGGGACAGCATCAGCGTGGCGACGAAGTTCCGCATCTGCCGGGCGCGCAGCGCGAGCACGTCGGGATCGCCGGTCTCGCCCTCGACCCCGCAGTTCCAGGACCGGTTGTGGCTCTCACCGTCCCGGTTGTCCTCGCCGTTGGCCGTGTTGTGCTTGTCGTTGTACGCCACGAGGTCGTGCAGGGTGAAGCCGTCGTGGCAGGTCACGAAGTTGATCGAGGCCAGCGGACGGCGGCCGTCGTCCTGGTAGAGGTCCGAGGAGCCGGTCAGCCGGGAGGCGAACTCCGCGAGCGCCCTCGGCTCGCCCCGCCACAGGTCCCGCACCGTGTCCCGGTACTTGCCGTTCCACTCCGTCCACAGCGGCGGGAAGTTGCCCACCTGGTAGCCGCCCTCGCCCACGTCCCACGGCTCGGCGATCAGCTTCACCTGCGAGACCACCGGGTCCTGCTGCACCAGGTCGAAGAACGACGACAGCCGGTCCACCTCGTGGAACTGCCGCGCCAGGGTCGCGGCGAGGTCGAAGCGGAATCCGTCGACGTGCATCTCGGTGACCCAGTAGCGCAGCGAGTCCATGATCAGCTGGAGCACGTGCGGGGAGCGCATGAGCAGCGAGTTGCCGGTGCCCGTGGTGTCCATGTAGTAGCGCGGGTCGTCCGTCAGCCGGTAGTACGACGCATTGTCGATGCCCTTGAAGGACAGCGTCGGGCCCAGATGGTTGCCCTCGGCGGTGTGGTTGTAGACGACGTCGAGGATGACCTCGATCCCGGCCTCGTGCAGCGCCCGGACCGCCGACTTGAACTCCAGCACCTGCTGCCCGCGGTCGCCCCAGGAGGCGTACGCGTTGTGCGGGGCGAAGAAGCCGATCGTGTTGTAGCCCCAGTAGTTGCCCAGGCCCATGTCGGCCAGCCGGTGGTCGTTGACGAACTGGTGAACGGGCATCAGCTCCAGGGCCGTCACCCCGAGCTCGGTCAGGTGCTCGATCAGCGCCGGATGCGCGAGCGCCGCGTACGTGCCGCGCAGTTCCTCCGGCAGGCCCGGATGGCGCATGGTCAGGCCCTTGACATGGGCCTCGTAGATCACCGTGTGGTGGTACTCGGTGCGCGGCGGCCGGTCGTCCGCCCAGTCGAAGTAGGGGTTGATCACCACCGAGGCCATGGTGTGCGGGGCGGAGTCCAGGTCGTTGCGGCTGTCCGGCGCGCCGAAGTGGTAGCCGTACACCTCCTCGCCCCACCGGACCGTGCCGCTCACCGCCTTCGCGTACGGGTCGAGCAGCAGCTTCGCGGAGTTGCAGCGCAGCCCGCGCCCGGGGTCGTACGGGCCGTGCACCCGGAACCCGTACCGCTGTCCCGGCATCACGCCCGGCACGTAGGCGTGCCGCACGAACGCGTCGCTCTCGCGGAGTTCCACCGCCGTCTCCGAGCCGTCGTCGTGCAGCAGACACAGCTCTACTCGGTCCGCGGCCTCCGTGAAGACCGCGAAGTTGGTTCCGGCGCCGTCATAGGTGGCGCCGAGCGGATACGCCTGTCCAGGCCAGACCTGCATGGCTACGACTCTCCCAGGTGTGCCGCCGTGCTGGGGCCGCGTTGGCCCCCGAGTCTCCACGAAAGTGATGGAACCTCCTTTGACTTGCGTCCCTCTTACCCACCGACCAGCGTGCACGGCGGCTCTCTTACCCGCAGTGCACCGAACCAGTGGGGCGACACTTACTCCCGGACGACCACGGGGAGCAGGGGGAGCAGGGGGACGATGTGCGTGAGACAGTGCACCGTCGCCTGGGCAAGTCGGTGGCAGGAGCGGCCCTCGCGACGGTGGAAGCCGCCGCGAGGGCCGCGATCACCCTGCCTTGTTCCGCGGGGGCGGAGGAACAGGCGCCCGCCGAGCACGGCAGGGGCACCGGCCGCGATCCGCTGACCGACGACGAGATCCGGCGGGCCGGGCGGACCGCCCCGATCGGACCCCGGCGCGCCTGACGGCGGACCACCAGGACGCCACCGGCGGGAAACCCCACTTCACCAACCTGTCGTTGCCGGACCGTCAAGGTCCCCGACCCCGTCGGCGGACAGCGGGCCCGAGCGTGAGGATCTGGACGAATGTCGGATTCCACCCCGTCGCACCGAACGAGGACCAGCAGCCCATGCCGGTGCACCGGCAGGGCCTCGCCGTCACCTCGTGGGACGTCACGCCTATGAATCCGCTCACTCCGCGTGACCTGACGTGGCGGAACGGCCTTTGCGAACAGCGTAGTTGAGCAAAACAGTTGAGAAACCGACCTGTCCATCCGGCTGCACCGCCGACCTCTCGCGGAGTACCCTTCCTTGATCGTTGAGACTGGGAGAGGCCCGGGGGAGCGGAAGGCGGTGCACGGGTGGGCTCGGGAGGCCTGGAGCTGCCCCCTGGTGACGAGGGTCACGAGGGGAACTCCACAGACGTCCCGCCCGGCGCGGTGTCCCTGGCCAGGCCGATGGACGCGGGGTCCATCGGGCCGGAGCTGGACTGGGACGCCGACGCCTGGCGCGAGGTGCGCACCCGCGCCCAGCGGGCCGGCCGGGCCTACATCTGGCTGAACCTCGTCGAACAGCGGCTGCGCGCCGTCGTCGCCGCAGTGCTGCGCCCCATCTACGAACCCGTCCACAGCGACGACTGGGTGGTCGCCGCCGCCGGCCCCGCCGGGCAGGAGTGGGTGCAGCGGGCGGTCGCCGTGCGCGAGGTCAGCCGCCGCAAGGGCTATCTGCTCGACCCGGCCGACGACAACGTGCTCAGCTTCCTCACCCTGCCGCAGCTGCGCGAGCTGATGGTGCAGCACTGGCCGTGCTTCGAACCGTACTTCGACGAACGGCGTGACCTCGAACTCGCCCTCGACGAGCTGGAGGTGACCCGCAACGTCGTCTCCCGCAACCGGGCGCTGTCCGAGGCGGTCCTCAGCCAGGCCGAGCGCGCCTCGGCCCGGCTCCTGGAGATGCTCGGCGCCGGTGGTGACGTGCCCTCCGCGCGCCGGCTGCCGGTGGACGCGGTCGAGGACCTCGTCGGCGACCGGTACGCGGACGTCGTCGCCGTGCACCCGGACCGGGTGCGGCTGCTGCGCCAGTTCCCGGCCGAGGACATCTTCGGTTCCGCCCGCCGCCTCGACGCCATCGGCATCGGCCTCAACCTGCTGGTGCAGAACTTCTCCGGCCGCCGCCTGGTCCGGCTCGCCGAGTCCGGCTGCCGGGTACGGCTGCTCTTCCTCAACCCGGCCTCCAGCTCGGTCAAGCGCCGCGAGCGTGAACTGGGGATGAAACGGGGCGAACTGAGCCGGTCGGTCGAGATGAACATCCTGCACATGCGCCGGGTCCGCTCCCGGCTGCGCGACCCGGGCGCCTTCGAGATCCAGGTCTACGACGAGACCCCGCGCTTCACCGCCTACCTGGTGGACGGCGACGGCGCCGACGGCATCGCCGTGGTGCAGTCCTATCTGCGCGGGGCCCGCGGGATGGAGTCACCGGTGCTGGTGCTGCGCAACGGCAGCAAGCTGGTCAGGTCCGGCGACACCGCGGAAGCCGGGCTCTTCCCGACATACCGTGAGGAGTTCGAGCTGACCTGGGCGGATTCGCGCCCCGTGTCCTGAAGTGTCCACCGGTGCAAGCGGAATGCGATCCTCCGACTGTCAGTGGCGCGTGCGAGGGTGGAGGCCACTGGGGGAAAGCACCACCAAGAAGGGGGGCCGCCCATGGGCTGGCACCAGGAGCTGCTGATCGGCTTCGACCTGGAGACGACCGGGACCGATCCGCGCGAGGCGCGCATCGTCACCGGCGCGGTGATCGAGGTCAGGGGCGGCGAGCCCATGGGGCGCAGGGAATGGCTGGCCGATCCGGGAGTGGAGATCCCGGCGGACGCGGTGGCGGTGCACGGCATCAGCAACGAGCGGGCGACGGCCGAGGGCCACCCGGCCGACCAGGTGGCCGACGCCATCGCCGACGTCCTCGTGGGGTACTGGAAGGCGGGCGTTCCGGTCGTGGCGTACAACGCCGCGTTCGACCTCACCCTGCTCTCCGCAGAACTGCGCCGCCACGCCCTGCCGTCCCTCGCCGACCGCCTGGGCGGCCCGGCCCCCGCCCCGGTCGTCGACCCCTACACCATCGACCGCTGGGTCGACCGCTACCGCCGTGGCAAGCGGAACCTGGAAGCGGTCTGCGCCGAGTACGGCATAGCGCTCGACGCGGCCCACACGGCCCCGGCCGACGCCCTCGCCGCGGCGCGCCTCGCCTCCGCGATAGCCGGCCGCCACCCGAAGATCGCCGCCCTGAGCCCGGCCGACCTCCACCAACGGCAGATCGAGTGGTACGCGGACTGGGCGGCGGACTTCCAGGCGTTCCTGCGGCGCAAGGGGGATCCGGCGGCGGTGGTGGACGGGGCCTGGCCGCTGCGCGAGCTGACGGAGGGCCAGCCGGCGTAGCCGGCGGGCAGCCGGTCCCGCCCAGCTGTCAGAACGGGTACCAGCGCACGGTCTCGTCCCCGTCCCGCAACGACCCCACCCGTCGCCGGAACTCGTCCAGCGCCTTCGGGTTGCTCGGCGCGTGCTGGGCCACCCAGGCGCAGCTGGCCGTCTCCCGGGCCCCGCGGAGCACACCGCACCCCTCCCACTCCCGCACATCCCACCCGTACGCCCCGGCAAAGGAGTCGTACGCCTCGGCGGGCAGGCCGTACCGGTCGCGGGAGAGGGCCATGACCACCAGGTCGTGCTCGCGCAGGTCGGCGGAGAAGGTCTCCAGGTCGACCAGGACCGGCCCGTCCGGCCCGATGTGCACATTGCGGGGCAGCGCGTCCCCGTGGATGGGCCCCGGCGGCAGATGCGGCGTCAGTGCGGCCGCGGCCGCCGCGAACCCGTCCCGGCGTGCCCGGAGATACGCCGCGTCCCCGGGGTCGATCGCATCGCCCGCGAGCCGCAGCCAGCGCTCCACACCGCCCAGCAGCTCGCGGGGCGGCAACGCGAAGGGAGGGGCGGGGAGTGCGTGCACCATCCGCAGCAACCGGGCCAGATCCCGCGGTTCGGCGGGCCGTACGGGATCCGGCAGCCGGTGCCACACCGTCACCGGGTGACCGTCCACCAGCCGTGGCTCCGGCTCGGCCGCCCGTACCGCCGGCACGCCCGCCTCGGCCAGCCAGCAGGCGATGTCCAGCTCGCGCCGGGCCCGCTGCAGCAGCTCGGCGTCGCGGCCCACCTTCACCACCACGTCACCGGCGGCGAACACCGCGTTCTCGCCGAGGGCGAGCAGAGCCGCGTCCCGGACCGGTCCCGGCAGCACTCCCGCCGTGGCCAGTACGTCCCGTGCCCGTGCCTCGTCCATCGTGCCTCCGTGCCGCGCTGTCGTCCCGTGCCGTACGCGAACCCGGCCGCCGCCGTGCGGGTGCCGGACAGTCCGGCCCGGTCGGGTCTCCGCGGCCAGTCTCGCATTCGTACAGGTCGGGCGGTGGCCGGCAGATCGTGCGGCAGGCGCCGAAGGGCTTCCGTGGGCAGGTGCTGCCCGCCCCCGCGGGAGCCGGCGGGCTCGCCCAGGGCGTCAGCCCGCAGACCCTTGCCGTCTCCGCCGACTGCCCGTACAAGGCCGACTGCCCGTACAAGAAGGAGGCCGTCGAGCGTTCGTCGACTTCCTGCTGCGCCCGAGGAGCATGGTCCGTCTCGCCCTGGGCGACTGGACGCCGCCCACCGGCACCCGGGCCCTGAAGGACCCCGCCCTGCACAGGAGTACTGCGGCGGCGCGATCGGCCTCCGCGAACTGCGCAGACGCCTGCAGAAGCACGGCAACCTGGTCCTCGCCCGCTGTCAGCGCCGTACCGCGCCGCAGGACGGAAAACGCTTCGACGAGACGTCTCGTCTCGTTTACGGTGGGTGCCATGACCGCTCCCGCCCATATCGCCATGTTCTCCATCGCCGCGCACGGCCATGTGAATCCCAGCCTGGAGGTGATCCGCGAACTCGTCGCCCGGGGACACCGGGTCACCTACGCCATCCCGCCGGTGTTCGCCGAGAAGGTGGCCGCCACCGGGGCCCGGCCGGTGCCGTACACCAGCACGCTGCCCGGACCCGACGCCGACCCGGAGGCCTGGGGGACCATGCTGCTGGACCACGTCGAGCTGTTCCTGGCGGACGCGGTCCAGGCGCTCCCGCAGCTCGCCCGGGCCTACGCGGGCGACGAGCCCGACCTCGTGCTGCACGACATCGCCTCCTATCCGGCCCGCGTCCTCGCCCGTCGCTGGGGCGTCCCGGCGATCTCCCTCTCCCCGAACCTCGTCGCCTGGGAGGGGTACGAGGAGGAGGTGTTCGAGCCGATGTGGGCCGAGCCGCGGAAGACCGCGCGCGGGCAGGCCTACGAGAGGCGGTTCGAGTCCTGGCTGGCCGAGAACGGGATCACCGGGCGATGGGACTCCTTCATCGGCCCCAAGCGCTCGATCGTGCTCATCCCCAGGGCCCTCCAGCCCCACGCGGACCGGGTCGACGAGCGCGTGTACACCTTCGTCGGCGCCTGTCAGGGCGACCGGGCCGACCAGGGCGACTGGCAGCGGCCCGCCGGTGCCGAGAAGGTCGTGCTGGTGTCGCTGGGTTCGGCCTTCACCAGACAGCCCGCGTTCTACCGCGCCTGCGTCCGCGCCTTCGCGGACCTGCCCGGCTGGCACCTGGTCCTCCAGGTCGGCAGGCACGTGTCCGCCGCCGAGCTGGGCGACGTACCGTCCGGCGTCGAAGTGCGCGACTGGGTGCCCCAGTTGGCGATCCTGCGGCAGGCCGACCTGTTCGTCACGCACGCGGGCGCCGGCGGCAGCCAGGAGGGGCTGGCCACCGCCACGCCGATGATCGCCGTCCCCCAGGCCGTCGACCAGTTCGGCAACGCCGACATGCTCCAGGCCCTCGGTGTCGCACGGCGCCTGGACACCGAGGAGGCCACCGCCGACCGCCTCCGCGAGGCCGCGCTGGCCCTGGTGGACGACCCGGGGGTGGCCCGCCGGCTGAAGGACGTCCAGGCCGAGATGGCCCAGGAGGGCGGCACCCGCAGGGCAGCGGACCTCATCGAGGCCGAACTGCCCGGACCGGGGGCGCGGGGCGGTGTGTGACGCGCGGCCGGCCGCGGGGGCGCGGCCCACCGCCACGCCCCCGTGCCCCCGCACGCTCCGGACCGCCCCGCAGGACGGGCGGCGCGTCAGACCGGCAGCCGCTCGCCCTCCTCGCGCACCGGCCGGGAGGCGACCGCCTCCGGTGCCTCGTCGTGGGTGAGGTCGGGCAGCCGGTGCAGCCACTTCGGCAGGTACCAGTTGCGCTCGCCGAGCAGTGCCATCACGGCCGGCAGCAGCACACCGCGGATGACCGTCGCGTCGATGAGGACCGCCGCGGCCAGACCCACGCCCATCTGCTTCATGGACTGCATCGACAGCGTGCCGAAGATCGCGAACACGGCGACCATGATGACCGCGGCGCTGGTGACGACACCGGCCGTGGTGACCACGCCGTGCCGGATCGCGTCCGTCGTACTGCGGCCGCGCAGCCGGGCCTCGCGGATCCGGGAGACGACGAACACGTGGTAGTCCATCGACAGACCGAACAGGATCACGAAGAGGAACAGCGGCAGCCAGGTCACGATCGCGCCGACCCCCTGAGCGCCCACCAGTGAGGCACCCCAGCCGTGCTGGAAGACGGCGACGAGGATGCCGTACGCGGCGCCCACCGACAGCAGGTTGAGCACGATCGACGTGATCGCCACGGTCAGCGAGCGGAACGACAGCAGCATCAGCAGGAAGGCGAAGACGACCACGAAGGCGAAGACCGGGACGACGGAGCCGAGCAACTGGTCGTTGAAGTCGTGGTTGCCGGCCACCTGCCCGGTGATCGGCGCCCGCACGCCGGCCACCTTACCGAGGGTGGCGGGCCGCACCTCGTCGCGCAGCTTGTCCAGGCTCTTGACCGCCCGGTCCATGTCGGAGCCGCCGACCAGCGGCACGGAGACCAGGGCGACGTTCTGCGCCGGGTGCAGCCGGATGTCGATCGGGCCGCGCGAGGCGCCCGAGGTGATCGCCCGCTGCTTGAAGTCGGCCAGCGCCTGCCGCACCTCGGGGGCGTTGATGTCCCTGGCCTCGACGACGACCTGGGCCGGCTCGCTGCCGCCCGGGAAGGCGTCGTTGACACGGTTGTACGTCTGCACGATCGGCAGCGACTTCCCGAACTCCTGGTCCAGGGTGAGCTGCTGGGTCTTCATGCCGAGCGCGGGCGCCGCGACCGCCAGCAGCGCGCCGGCCGCCACGACGACGGAGACCAGCGGCTTGGCCAGCACTCCGCGCAGGACCGCCGTCCAGAACCGGCTTCCCTCGCCCGTGGCCCGCCTGGGACGCCTGCGGCCGAGGAACGGGATCCGCCCCTTCTCCACCCGCTCGCCGAGCAGCGACAGCAGTGCCGGCAGCACCGTCACCGAGCCGACCATGGCGACCGCGACCACCATCAGCGAGGCCAGGCCCATCGCCTCGAACTCGGCGAGCCCGGTGAACAGCATGCCCGCCATCGCCACGCACACGGTGACCCCGGAGACGATCACCGCGCGGCCACTGGTGGCGGCGGCGATCCTGAGGGCGGTACCCGGGTCCCGCCCGGCCAGCCGTTCCTCTCGCTCGCGGCGCAGGTAGAACAGGCAGTAGTCGACGCCCACGGCCATACCGACCAGCAGCATCACGGAGTTGGCGGTGTCGCTCATCGGCTGCAGATGGCTGACGAGGCCCATCAGGCCCATCGTCGCCATGATCGCGGTGATCGCGAGGGCCACCGGCAGCAGCGCCGCCACCAGCGCGCCGAAGGCGATCAGCAGGATGCCCAGCGCCACCGGCACCGCGGAGTACTCGGCCTGCTGGAAGTCGTCCCCGAAGGCGTCCTTGTACTGCTTCTGCATGCTGGCGCCGCCGATCTCCTCGATCCGCAGGTCACCGTGCGCCTTCCGTACCCCGGCGACGGCGCTCAGCACCGGCTCGACGCGGTCGACGGCCGTCTTGGCGTCGCCCCGCATGTCGAACTGCACCAGCGCGCTGCGGCCGTCCCGGGAGATGGTGTGCGTGTCGTACGGCGAGGTCACGGAGGTGACCTCGCCCGTGCCCTCGACGGCCTTCACCACGTCGGCGACGGCGGCCCGGAACCCGGCCCCGGTCGCCGTGACGCCGGCCTCCCTGGACTGGATCAGGACGCTCTCGCCGGCCGGCTGCTTGATCCCCGCGTCGTCGATGATCTGTGCGGCGGTGTGCGTCTCGCCCTTGAGCTGGTCGCCCTCGTCCACGTCGACCCGGCCCGCCGCCGAGCCGAGCCCCATCGCCAGCACGACGAACAGCACCCATATGCCGACGGCAGCCCAGCGGTGCCGGGCGCTCCAGCCGCCGGCGCGGGCGGCCAGCCCCCGCACCCGCACGTCCCTGTTCCCCATCGCGGGTCTTCCCCCTCGTGTGCGGTGGCGGCCCCCAGCCGCCACGTCTGCGTTCGTTACGCATCGACCGTATGAGCCGGACGAACGCCTCTCGTCGTGCTGCCCGGTGAACTCGGCGACCCGCCCGTCACCACTGGGGAGGACAGCGGCCCCTTACATCCATCCGTACTTCTCGGGGACGCCGCTCGGGGTTCTCGCGCCGGCGCGGACATGGGTTGTCCGTTCTGCCGCCGGCGCGGCGGTTTGTGATTACGAAACCTTGTTGAACAAGTCACAGGTGCGTGTAGAGGTTGATCCGGCCCCCGCCGATCGGCGAGAGTTTCGCGCAGCCCGCCCCGCGCGGGCCCGGCCGTCGTGCCCGCCCCCACGGGGCACGACGGCCGCTTAGGCTGGCCCGATGACGACCTACGCGGCGCTGTTGCGCGGGATCAACGTCGGCGGCAGCAAGAAGATGCCCATGGCCGACCTCCGCACGCTGCTGACCGGCCTCGGCCACACCGGCGTACGGACCTATCTGCAGAGCGGCCAGGCCGTGTTCACCGCCGGCCATGGCGACGAGGAGTCGCTGGCGGCGGAGCTCACCGGGGCGATCGAGGAACACTTCGGCTTCGCGGTCGACGTGCTCGTGCGCGACCACGCCTATCTGACGGCGGTCGCCGAGGCCTGCCCGTTCCCGGCCGCCGACCTGGAGCCGAGGCAACTGCACGTCACGTACTTCTCCGCGCCCGTCACCCCGGACCGCTACGCGGGCATCGACCAGGCAGCCCACCTGCCCGAGGAGTTCCGGCTCGGTGACCGCTGCCTCTACCTGTACGCACCCGAGGGCGTCGGCCGCTCCAAGCTCGCCGAGGCACTGTCCCGCCCGCGTCTGACCCGGGGCGGCCTGATCGCCACGAGCCGGAACTGGAACACCGTGCTCAAACTGGCCGAGTTGACCGCTCCGGGAGCGTGACCGTCCGCCGCCCGAGGAAGGTCGTGTGCGCGACGACCTCGCGGGGCACGGCGAGTCTCGGGTCCGCGTGCAGACGGCGCAGCTCCTCGCCGGTCCCGGCGGCGGCCACCGCGTCCAGCAGTGCGAGGTCGCCCAGGGCGAGGGCCTGCTCGGAATCCCACGGCCCCCAGCAGTCCCAGGGGAGCGTCTCGGTGCCGGCCACACAGGCCAGGTCGAGCACCACACTGTGGGCCACCATCCGCAGTCCGCGCAGCTCCGGCACGCCCCAGACGCCGAAGGTGTCCGGGTCCGCCCGGCCGTCCCGGCAGGCCCGCCACGCCCGCGCGGCGACGACGAACCGGTCCCGGGGCACGTCCAGCGGGTCGAAGGGCACGCCGTAGCGGTCGTCGTGGACCTGTGCATCCGCCAACCGCCAGGAACCGTCGGGGAGTTGGTACTCGGTCACCCAGTGGTCGTCGTGGAAGCCCTCGACGAAGTAGGTGGCGTACCCGCCCCGGACGCGGGCCGGGGTGCCGGTGGCCCGCAGCAGGGAGCACAGCAGCAGCGCGTAGTCCCGGCAGGTGCCGACGAACCTCTGGTCGTACGGCCGCTCCTCGGTGAGCGGGCCGCTGCCGCGCTCGCGCAGGATGCGCAGGATCTCCGTCACGTACCGGGACTCGGCGTCGTGGTGCAGCCGTTCCCCGGGGATGGCGTATCCGAACCGCTCGCCCTCCAGCCGGTGCAGGATCAGCCCGCGCACCAGCCCGGCCAGCCGGCGCGGATCACGGGGCAGGGCGGCGACGTCCAGGTCACCCGGGTCGCTGTACGGCGTCTGCCGCAGGTGGAGGTCGTCCATGCCCGCACGCTTCGCCTTCCCCCAGGGGCAAGGCCAAGTACGCCTGTGCGAGGCTCTGGTTCATGCGTTACGTCATCATCGGGGCCGGAGCGGTCGGCGGGACCGTCGGCGGGCGGCTGGCCCAGGCCGGGCGCGAGGTCGTGCTCGTGGCGCGCGGCGAGCACCTGGCGGCACTGCACGAGCACGGGCTGCGACTGCGGGTGCCGGAAGGGGAGTCGAGGTACCGCCTGCCCGCCGTCGACGGACCCGGCCCGCTCGGCGAACTGCGCGTCGACGACGTGCTGGTCCTCGCCGTGAAGACGCAGGACACCGTGGCCGCCCTGGAGACCTGGGCGGAGGTGCCCGTCGCGGGCGGCGGCACGGCGGCCGGGCGGCTGCCGCTGGTCTGCCTGCAGAACGGCGTGGAGAGCGGACGGCTGGCCCTGCGCCGCTTCCGGCAGGTGTACGGCGTCTGCGTCTGGCTGCCCTCGACCCACGTGGAGCCCGGCGTCGTCTCCGCCGCCGGCAGCCCGCTCACCGGCATCCTGCACCTCGGCCGCCTGCCGCACGGCACCGACGACACCGCCCGCCGGATCGCCGCCGACCTGGAGGCCGCCCGCTTCGAGGCACCGGTCGTGCCCGACGTGGCCCGCTGGCAGTACGCCAAGCTGCTCTGGAACCTCGGCACCGCCTTCGAGGCGTTGTGCGGGCCCGCCGCCGACGAGGCCGCGCACACCCTGCTCACGCGGGTGCGGGCGGAGGGGGAGGCCGTGCTCGACGCGGCCGGCATCGCCCACACGAGCCCCGCGGAACAGCGCACGGCCCGCGACGGCAAGGTCACCCTGGTGCCGCTGGACGGGGCACCGCGCGGCGGCGGCTCCTCCTGGCAGTCGCTCGCCCGTAGGACCGGCACCATCGAGGCCGACCACCTCAACGGGGAGATCGTCCTCCTCGGCCGCCTGCACGGCGTCCCGACCCCGCTGAACGAACTCCTCCAGCGGCTCGCCAACCGGTTCGCGCGCGAGCGCCGGGCCGCCGGGTCGCTGCCGGTCGCGGAACTGGTGCGCCTGGCCGACGAGGCGGTGGCGGCCGCCGGCTGATCCCCGGCGACCCACCCCATGCGGTTGATCTTCCGGCCCGATGGGCGTTTCGTGGACCCGGACGCGCACGAGCCGCTCGTGCCGGGGCGCGGCGCAGGGGAAGGGGACGGGGGAGACGGTGGACGACTTCGAGGGGGTTCCCGGGCGGCCGCTCGCGGCGTGGTTCGAGGCGGACCGGGCGCACCTGGCGGCCGTGGCACACCGGTTGCTCGGCTCCGCGTCCGAGGCCGACGACGCTCTGCAGGAGGCCTGGCTGCGGGCCCGGCAGGCCGACCTCGACGCGGTGCGCAACCCCACCGGCTGGCTGACCACCGTGGTGACCCGGGTGTGCCTCAACATGCTGCGGTCCCGCCGCAACCGCCGCGAGGAACCCCTCGGCGCCCACGACGCGGCCGACGGCTCCCCGCCGCCGGCCGACACCGGCGACCCCGCCCGGGAGGCACTCCTGGCCGACCAGGTCGGGGTCGCGCTGCTGGTCGTCCTCGACACCCTCGGTCCGGCCGAGCGGGTCGCCTTCGTGCTGCACGACATGTTCGCCGTGCCCTTCGAGGAGATCGCCCCGCTGATCGAGAAGAGCCCGGCGGCCACCCGGCAGCTGGCCAGCCGGGCCCGCCGCCGTGTCCAGGGCCGGCCGCCCGCGCCCGGCGCCGACGCCGGACGCCGGCGCCGGGCCGTGGAGGCGTTCCTGGCCGCCACCCGGAGCGGCGACTTCGCGGCGCTGGTCGCCCTGCTCGACCCGGACGTGGTGCTGCACGCCGACGCGCTGGTCGTCCCCACGCCCGAACCGGTCACCGTACGCGGTGCCCGGCCCGTCGCGCAGGGTGCGATGGCGGCCATGGCCCGTGCCCGGTTCACCGGACTCGCCCTGCTGGACGGCGACTTCGGCCTGGTCATGGCGCCGTACGGGCGACCGCGCCTGGTCCTGGCCTTCGCCTTCGGCACAGGCGGCCGGATCACCCGGATCGACGTCGTGGCGGAACCCGGACGCCTGCGCGGGACGGAGATCGCGGTCGCCGGCCCCGGGCGGACGAGGGCCGCTGACCACGGGGCATTGGACCAGTGAAGCGGAGCCGGATTGGGCCGGGATACCGAGCCGGCGACCGGCTAGCGTCACCACCATGACGTACCGCGACACCGCCACCGAGTCCGCCCCGACCCGGGTCGACTTCTTCTTCGACCCGGCCTGCCCCTTCGCCTGGATCACCTCCCGCTGGATGCTGGAGGTGGAGCGCCTGCGCCCCCTCGACCTCCGGTTCCGGGTGATGAGCCTGTACCTGCACAACACGGGCAACGAACTCCCCGACTGGTACCGCGACCTGGTCGACCGCTCGATCGGCCCCGTGCGGGTCGCCGTCGCCGCCGCCGAACGGCACGGCGAGAAGGTGCTGCGCGACCTGTACACCGCCTTCGGCACCCGGATCCACGAACGCGAGATCAAGGACTTCGACCAGGTGATCACCGAGTCGCTGGCCGAACTCGGGCTGCCCGCCGACCTGTCGGCCGCCGCCCACGACCCGTCGTACGACGACGCGGTACGACGCAGCCATGCGGCCGGTGCCGAGCCGGAGACCGGCGCCTATGTCGGCACACCGACCCTGCACATCGACGGCACGGTGTGGTTCGGGCCCGTGCTGCGGGCGATTCCGCGCGGCGCCGAGGCGGCCGAACTCTTTGACAGCTTCCGGGTGCTGGCCCGCCACCCCGACCTCTTCGAACTCAAGCGCACCCGCACCGGCGCCCTCCGCTTCGACTGACCGGGAAGGGGAGTGGCCGATAAGCGTCCCTCGCGCGCGCCGCGTCCGCCGAGCGTGTGACACGGGGGCCGGGAGCGGCGCAGAACGAAGAAGCCGCCGCGGTCCGACGTCACAGGGGAGCGCCGGACCCGGCGGCCCTCTACCACGCCCCCGCCCCCCGGGGGAAGCGCTCGGCGAACCTCGCGACAAAGTCACCCGGCCGTCCCTAGGGTGAAGCGCGCAGACGGCCGGAGGGGGACGGATGAGCGTGACGGGCACGCCGGCAACGGTGCCGCGGCGGTGGCGCGGGGGAGCGGTGACCCGGCGGCCGAGCGCGCCCTGGCCTGGCTCCGGCGTCCCCCGCGCGGCTCCCGTCCGGCACGCGCGCGTGGCCACCCGCCACCGCACGTCCCTGCGCCGTGGGCCCCTGGGACGGCGGCCCGGCACGGCCCTGTCCCGTCGGCTCCTGGGCGCGCTACGGGATCGGGTCAACGGACGCCGATCACCCGGACGGGTGGCGATTTTCGGCCCATTCGGCGCCTTCGCGGCCGCCCGGGTCCCGCCCCGGCGTACGGAGGGCGGTGGCCGCGGCACGGCAGCGGTCCGCCTCGCGGGCGCGGCCGGCGAGCCATCGCACTCCGCACCGCCGGGCGCCGGGGCCGCGCCGAAAGAGCTCATGCACACCGGCGTCCCACTCCACGCCGACGGGGCCGCCCGCACCGAGCCGTTCGCCGGCAGCGGTGACTGCACCACCGAGGCGGCCCGGCGGCTCCCCGGCATCACCGGGCCCTTCGGCCGCCCAGGCCCCGGAAGGCTCCCCCGGCAGCCACGCGCGTCCCCGCGCCGAACGGCGTCGGACCGCCCGCGGCGGCCCCGGGACCGCCGCGTCGTCCCCGGTCAACTCGCCGTCAGAGAACGGTTTCTGCGGTACCGCGCCACCCTCACCGCCACCCCCGACAACGCCGTCCCCGCCATCGGCCGGCCCGTCCGCGACCTCGGTAACGTCAGTGCTCCCGGCGGCTTCGCCCGCCGGGACGCGACCGCCCCGGGCGTCACCGGGACCCGGGTGATCCGGGCCGCACGCGCCGGACGCGCAGCCACCCCATGCCCCCGAAGGCTCCTTCGGACCACAAGCAAGGACAGGACATGAGTACCTACAACTTCGGGAACCGCCCCGCCGACTTCGCCCCCATCGACCTCAGGAACGGCACCCCGGACCTCGACACCCTCATGACCGTCGCCGGCTGGCTCACCGACGCGCTGCGAGCCGAGTACCCGGGCCTCGTCGCGTGCGGGGAGAGCGTCCAGAGGGAACTGGCCCTCTCCGCCGAGGACGGCCTGCCGCCGAACCGGGGCCGGATCCGCACCGCGCTGGAGACCGTCGCCATCGGAGCCGGGGCCGGCACCGGCAGCCTCACCTTCACCCAGCAGCTGTTGCACGCACTCGGACTGTGACCGGCTGGGCCCTGCCGCCACAGGGCCCGGGCCGTCGGCCGCCTGCTCAGGCCCCCAGGGCCGCCAGTGCCGGCCGGCGCGCCTGGTCGTAGCGCTCCAGCAGCAGCTGCGCCACCTCCGGCGCCGCGCCCAGCACGTCCGCCAGTACGTCCGCCCCGGCCGCGCCGCGCGCGATGCGGTCCGGCAGGAAACCGGGGGCCAGGACGTACGGCGCGACGGCCACCCGCTCGCAGCCCAGGGCGCGCAGCTCGGCCACGGCGTCCTCGGTGCGGGGAAGGGATGCGGAGGCGAACGCGGGCCGCACGGCGCACCAACCGGTGTGCCACCACTCCCGCGCGATATCGGCGATCACCGCGATCGCCTCCGGGTCGGAGGACCCCGCCGAGGCCAGCACGACCCCGGTCGAGGACTTGTCGGCAGGGGTCAACCCCGCCTCGTACAGCCGCCGTTGAAGTGCCGACAGCAGCAGCGGCGACGGGCCGAGCACGTCCGCCTGCCGGATCCGCAGCCGTGTCGGCGCCTCCCGCAGCACGGCGGGGATGTCCGCCTTGGCGTGGAAGGCCCGGGTGAGCAGCAGCGGCAGGGCGACCACGTCCCGCACGCCCTGAGCCGCCAGCGACTCCAGTACCCCGTGCACGGACGGCACGTTGAAATCGAGGAAACCGGTCTCTACACGCAGTCCCGGCCGCAGCGACCGTACCCGCTCCACCAGGGCGTGCACGGTCGCGGCGTGCCGCGGATCGCGGCTGCCGTGGGCGATGACGACGAGGACCGGGGCGCGCATGTCAGCCCTTCACCAGCAGACCGCGGTTGCGCAGCACCCACCGCTCCAGCGGGCTGAAGATCAGCAGGTCGATGGCGATGCCGACGAACAGGATCAGGAAGATCGCCTCGAACACCATCGACATGGAACTGGCGTTGCGGCCGTTCTCCAGCAGCGCGCCCAGGCCGATGCCCAGGTCGGGGGAGGAGGCGATGATCTCCGCCGCCATCAGCGAGCGCCAGGAGAACGCCCAGCCCTGCTTGAGGCCGGCCAGATAGCCCGGCAGCGCGGCCGGCAGCACGATGTGCCAGGCACCCCTCAGCCCGGTCGCGCCCAGCGTGCGGCCCGCCCGCAGGAACAGCGGCGGCACCTGGTCGATGCCGGACACCAGACCGTTGGCGATGGACGGCACCGCGCCCAGCAGGATCACCGCGTACATCATCGAGTTGTTCAGGCCCAGCCAGATCACCGCGGGCGGCACCCAGGCCACCGACGGCAGCGACTGCAGCCCGGACAGCACCGGGCCGATGGCCGCGCGCACGAACTTCACCCGGGCCACGACCAGCCCCAGCGGGGTGCCGATGGCCAGCGCGAACAGGAAGCCCAGCAGACCGCGCGAGACGGAGGTCCAGATGTAGCCGAGCAGCGTGCCCTGCAGCCAGGCCGACTTGAACTCGTCCGCGACGGCGGCGGGCGACGGCAGCTTCGCCGGATTGTCGACGATCTTGAAGGAGATCAGCGCCTGCCACACCAGCAGCACCACCGCCGTGGCGACCAGCGGCGGCAGGATCTTGCCGGTGAAGGTCTGCCGGAAGGGGGTCCGGGTGGTGACGGAGGTCTCCAGGGCGTCCAGGCCCGCCTCGACGCTTCCCGCGTCCGTGGCCGTCTTCGTCTCAGTGCTGGCCATGGCGGCGGATCTCCCCACGCAGTACTTCGGTGATCTCGAGGGACAGTTCGGCGACCGGCGCGTCCTCGATGCGCCGGGGCTGCGGGATGTCCACCTGCCACTCGCGCGCCACCCGGCCCGGCCGCGACGACAGCAGCACGACCCGCTGCGCGAGGCGGACCGCCTCGCGCACGTTGTGCGTGACGAACAGCACCGACACGCCCGTCTCCGCCCAGATCCGGGTCAGTTCGTCGTGCAGCAGGTCACGGGTGATGGCGTCCAGCGCGGCGAACGGCTCGTCCATCAGCAGCAGTTGGCTGTCCTGCGCGAGCGCGCGGGCCAGGGCCACGCGCTGGCGCATACCGCCGGACAGTTCGTGCACCCGCTTGCCGTACGCGCCCTGCAGCCGGACCAGTTCGAGCAGCCGCTCGGCCCGCTCGCGCCGCTCGTTCTTCGCGACGCCCCGGAGCTTCAGGGCGAGTTCGATGTTCTTGCCCGCGGTCAGCCACGGGAACAGGGCGTGCTCCTGGAACATCAGAGCGGGCCGGCCGTGGGTCGTGATGCTGCCGGCGGAGGGCTTGTCCAGCCCCGCCACCAGGTTCAACAGGGTCGACTTGCCGCAGCCCGAGGCCCCCAGGAGGGTGACGAACTCACCCGGCGCGACATCGAGGCTGATGTCGTCCAGGACGAGCTGCTGCCCACCGGGATGCGCGAAGGACTTCGAGACGTGCTCGATGCGCGCCGCGTGCTCTACGGCTTCGGCGGCCTTGGCGAAGGTCGTGGCCATGGTCGTCACCTCCTGGGAACTCATCGGCTTTCGGGGCTACTTGACGCCGAGACCGGCGTCGCTGACGGCGGGCTCGCCCTGGGCCTTGAGGACCTTGTTCAGCAGGGTGAGGTCATAGATGCCGTCCAGCTTCGGGTTCTCCAGCAGACCCGCCTTGACCGCGTGCTGCGCCTCGGTGTTCAGGGTCGCGGCCAGCGGATCGTCGGTGAACCGGATCGACTTCCAGGCCGGGTCGAGGACGCCGGCCGGCAATGCCTTGCCGGAGTCCGCCGCCAGCTGCTTGTTCGCCGCGGCCTTCGCCGCGTCCGGGTTGGCGTTGATCCACTTGTTGGCCTCGACCGAGGCCTTCAGCACCGCCTCGACCGCCTTGGGGTGCTCCTTCAGGAAGGCCTGCCGCACGACGATGTTCGTGATCACGAACTTCTTGTCCGGCCACAGCGAAGCCTCGTCCAGCAGCACCTTGCCGCCCTCGGCGACCAGCTTCGACGCGGTCGGCTCCGGCACCCAGGCGCCGTCGATGGAGCCGGACGCGAACGCGTCCGGGGTCACCTTGTTGTCGGTGCGGACGACCGACACGTCGCCCTTGCCGCTCTGCGCGTCGACCTTCCAGCCCCGCTCGGCGACCCAGTTGAGGAACGCCACGTCCTGCGTGTTGCCCAGCTGAGGGGTGGCGATCTTCTTGCCCTTGACGTCCTGCAGCGACTTGATCTTCTTCGGGTTCACGACCAGCTTCACACCGCCCGACGCCGAACCGCCGATGATGCGCAGGTTCTTGCCGTCCGACTTGGTGTAACCGTTGATCGCGGGGGAGGGGCCGATCCAGCCGATGTCGATCGAGCCCGAGTTGAGGGCCTCGATCTCGGACGGGCCGGCGTTGAAGACCTGGTACGAGGGCCGGGTGGCGCCCAGCTCCTTCTGGAAGAAGCCCTTGTCGTTGCCGACCAGCGCGGTGGCGTGCGTCAGGTTGCCGAAGTAGCCGATCTTCACGGAGTCCAGTCCGTCGATCTTCTTGGCCCCGGCGGCGACCTTGGCGGTGTTCTCGTTCTTGGCGTCGGAACCGTAACCGCAGGCGGCGAGGGTGAGCAGAGGGAGGGCGGCGGACACCGCGAGGATGCGGCGGAAGGCGGTCGTTGCAGGCACGGGAGGTGTTCCTCTCGGAGGCCCGGCGGTCACGGTCTCTCAGGTCGTGGCCGGGAATTCGGCAAGGGGTCTTCGTCGTTTCCGGGACGGCGCCGGGTGGGGGGTGAGGGCGCGCAAGCGGTGCGCGTACGTCAGCGCACACATCGCGCCACTCCGCCCTGCCCGCTGCCGAGGGCGCCGCTGCCGATGCGGCCGCCCTCCTTGGCGAACGTCGAGTAGACGTCGGTCGGATTCATGCTCAGAAGTCCCAGCCGTCGTTCTCGGACTCGTCCTTGACCGGCTCGGGCGCGGCGAACGACTCGCCGACCATGCCCGCGGTCAGCGTCGTGCCGTCGCTCGGGTCGATCAGGATGAAGGAGCCGGTGCGCCGCGAGTCGGCGTAGGAGTCGACCGGCAGCGGCTCCGCGGTACGGATCTTCACCCGGCCGATGTCGTTGGCGACGAGCCGTCCCGGGTGCGGGTGCAGGGACAGGTCGTCCAGCGTCAGCCGGGACGGGATGTCCTTCACGATCGCCTTGACCGTGCGGGTGCCGTGCTTGAGCAGCACCCGGTGGCCGACGGTCAGCGGTTCGTCGGCCACATGGCAGACGGTGGCCTCCACGTCCTGGGTGGTGGCCGGCGCGTCCTTCGTCGGCACGATCAGGTCGCCGCGCGAGACGTCGATGTCGTCCTCGAGCAGGACCGTCACCGACTGCGTCGTCCAGGCCACGTCGACCGGCTCGCCCAGCAGGTCGATGCCCGCGATCCGCGTGGTCCGCCCGGACGGCAGCACCGTGACCTCCTCGCCCACCCGGAAGGTGCCGGCCGCGATCTGGCCCGCGTAGCCCCGGTAGTCCGGGTGCTCGGCGGTCTGCGGCCGGATCACGAACTGCACGGGCAGCCGGGCGTGGCAGTGCGCCAGATCGTGGCTCACGGGAACGGTTTCCAGGTGTTCCAGGACCGTGGGACCGCCGTACCAGTCCATGTTCGCGGACGGGTCCACCACGTTGTCGCCGGCCAGCGCCGAGATCGGGATCGCGGTGACCTCGGGCACGCCCAGCTCGGTCGCGTACGCCGTGAACTCCTCGGCGATCGCGGCGAACACCTTCTCCTCGTAGCCGACGAGGTCCATCTTGTTGACCGCGAGGACGACGTGCGGGACCCGCAGCAGGGCCGCGATCGCCGCGTGCCGCCGGGTCTGCTCGACCACGCCGTTGCGGGCGTCCACCAGGATCACCGTCAGCTCGGCGGTGGAGGCGCCGGTGACCATGTTCCGCGTGTACTGCACATGGCCCGGCGTGTCGGCCAGGATGAACCGGCGCCGGGGCGTGGCGAAGTAGCGGTAGGCCACGTCGATGGTGATGCCCTGCTCCCGTTCGGCACGCAGGCCGTCGGTGAGCAGCGCGAGGTCCGGGCCCTCCTGGCCGCGGCTCGCGGAGGCCCGCTCCACGGCCTCCAGCTGGTCGGTGAGGACCGACTTGGAGTCGTGCAGCAGCCGTCCGACGAGCGTGGACTTGCCGTCGTCGACGGAGCCGGCGGTGGCGAACCGCAGCAGCGTGGTGGCCGAGAGCGCCTCGGTCGTGGTCGTGCTCATGCTTAGAAGTACCCCTCGCGCTTGCGGTCTTCCATCGCGGCTTCGGACATCTTGTCGTCGGCGCGGGTCGCGCCCCGCTCGGTCAGCCGGGAGGCGGCGATCTCGGTGATCACGGCGTCCAGCGTGGTCGCGTCGGAGTCGACGGCGCCGGTGCAGGACATGTCACCGACGGTGCGGTAGCGGACCTGGCGCTTCTCGACCCGCTCGCCGTCCTTCGGGCCGCCCCACTCGCCCGCCGTCAGCCACATGCCGCCCCGCTGGAACACCTCGCGCTCGTGCGCGAAGTAGATCTGCGGCAGCTCGATGCCCTCACGGTCGATGTACTGCCACACGTCCAGCTCGGTCCAGTTGGACAGCGGGAACACCCGGACGTGCTCACCGGGGGCGTGCCGGCCGTTGTACAGGTTCCACAGCTCGGGACGCTGGCGGCGCGGGTCCCACTGGGAGAACTCGTCGCGCAGCGAGAACACCCGCTCCTTGGCGCGGGCCTTCTCCTCGTCCCGGCGGCCGCCGCCGAAGACCGCGTCGAACCTCTCGCTCTGGATCTTCTCCGTCAGCGGCAGCGTCTGCAGCGGGTTGCGGGTGCCGTCGGGACGCTCCTTGAGCACCCCGCGGTCGATGTAGTCCTGCACGGAGGCCACATGGAGGCGCAGGCCGTGCTTCTCGACCGTACGGTCCCGGTAGTCGAGGACCTCCGGGAAGTTGTGCCCGGTGTCCACGTGCAGCAGCGAGAACGGCACGCCCGCCGGCGCGAACGCCTTCAGCGCGAGGTGCAGCATGACGATGGAGTCCTTGCCCCCGGAGAACAGGATCACCGGGTTCTCGAACTCGCCCGCCACCTCCCGGAAGATGTGCACCGCCTCGGACTCCAGCGCGTCCAGGTGCGACAGGGCGTACGGGCTGGCCGTGCCGTCCTCTCGCTTGGCGACCGTGGTCATGCCAGTCCCCTCTCGCTCAGCAGGGCGTACACGCTCGCCGCGGACTCCTGCACGGTCTGGTGCTGCGACTCGATCCGCAGATCCGGGGCCTCGGGCTGCTCGTAGGGGTCGTCGACCCCGGTCAGCCCGGTCAGCTCGCCCGCGGCCTGCTTGGCGTACAGCCCCTTCACATCGCGCACGCTGCACACCTCGACGGGGGTCGCCACATGGATCTCCACGTACGACGTCCCGTTCTCCGCGTGCCGCTTCCGCACCGCCTCCCGGCTGTCCGCGTACGGCGCGATCACCGGCACCAGCGCCTTGACGCCGTTACGGGCGAGCAGCTCGGCGACGAAGCCGATGCGCTGCACGTTGGTGTGCCGGTCCTCGCGGGAAAAGCCGAGGCCCGCCGAGATGAACTCGCGGATCTCGTCGCCGTCGAGCACCTCGACGCGGTGGCCCTCGGCACGCAGCAGGCCGGCCAGCTCGTACGCGATGGTGGTCTTGCCGGCGCTCGGCAGACCCGTGAGCCAGACGGTGGCTCCGGTGGTCACGTGGTTCTCCTGGGTGGCAGTGGTCATGTCCGTCACAGCAGTGGCAACGTCAGCTGTGGACGAGGTGTGCGTCGCCGTGCGCGCGGTCATCCGTGCAGCCCGCACTCGGTCTTGGCGCGGCCCGCCCAGCGGCCGGCGCGCGCGTCCTCGCCCTCCAGTACCCGCCGGGTGCACGGGGCGCAGCCGATGGAGGGGTAACCGTCCATCAGCAACGGGTTGGTGAGGACGCCGTGTTCGGCGACGTACGCGTCCACGTCGTCCTGCGTCCAGCGGGCGATCGGGGAGATCTTGACCTTCTGCCGCTTTTCGTCCCAGCCGACCACCGGGGTGTTCGCCCGGGTCGGGGACTCGTCGCGGCGCAGGCCGGTCGCCCACGCCTGGTAGCCCTTCAGGCCCTCCTCGAGAGGCTTGACCTTGCGCAGGGCGCAGCACAGGTCGGGGTCGCGGTCGTGCAGCTTCGGGCCGTACTCCGCGTCCTGTTCGGCGACCGTCTGCTTCGGCGTGAGGGTGATGACGTTGACGTCCATCACGGCCTCGACGGCGTCGCGGGTGCCGATGGTCTCCGGGAAGTGGTAACCGGTGTCGAGGAAGACGACGTCCACGCCCTTCCTCGCGCGCGAGGCGAGATGGGCGACGACGGCGTCCTCCATGGAGGACGTGACGCAGAACTTCGTACCGAAGGTGTCGACCGCCCACTGGAGGATCTCCAGGGCGGAGGCGTCTTCGAGGTCGCGTCCCGCCTGCTCGGCGAGTGCCTTCAACTCCTCGGTGGTGCAGTCCTTCTGAGCGGTCGTCATATTCGCTCGTCCCCTCCGTTGTCGGCTCGCTGCAGCCCCCGGGCGAGCAGCCCGAGGAACTTCAGCTGGAATGCGCGGTTGCACGCCCCGCATTCCCAGGCGCCGTGGCCCTCTTCGCTCGGACGCAGGTCCTCGTCGCCGCAGTAGGGGCAGTGGAAAGGCGCGGCCCGCTCGCTCACGACAGCGCCTCCTCGGAAGCCCGCGCGGCCCAGGCGGCGAACCGCTCGCCGTTCTCGCGCTCGGCCTGGAACCGCTTCAGCACCCGCTCGATGTAGTCGGGCAGTTCGTCCGCGGTGACCTTCAGACCGCGCACCTTGCGGCCGAATCCCGCCTCCAGGCCGAGGGCGCCGCCGAGGTGCACCTGGTAGCCCTCGACCTGCTCGCCCTGGTCGTTGAGGACCAGCTGGCCCTTGAGACCGATGTCCGCGACCTGGATACGGGCGCAGGCGTTCGGGCAGCCGTTGAGGTTGATGGTGATCGGCTCGTCGAACTCCGGCAGCCGCCGCTCGAGCTCGTCGATCAGCGTCGCCCCGCGCTGCTTGGTCTCGACGATGGCGAGCTTGCAGAACTCGATGCCGGTGCAGGCCATGGTGCCGCGCCGGAAGGTGGACGGCCGGGCGGTGAGGTCCAGCGCCTCCAGGCCCTCGACCAGCGAGTCGACCTGGTCCTGTTCGACATCGAGGACGATCATCTTCTGTTCGACGGTGGTGCGCACCCGGCCCGAGCCGTGCGCCTCGGCGAGATCGGCGATCTTCGTCAGCGTGGCGCCGTCGACGCGGCCGACCCGCGGGGCGAAACCGATGTAGTAACGGCCGTCCTTCTGCCGGTGCACACCGATGTGGTCGCGCCACTGCTGGACGGGCTGCTCGGGGGCGGGCCCGTCGGTCAGCTCGCGCTTGAGGTACTCGTCCTGAAGCACCTGCCGGAACTTCTCCGCACCCCAGTCGGCGACGAGGAACTTCAGCCGGGCCCGGTTGCGCAGCCGGCGGTAACCGTAGTCACGGAAGATCGAGATGACGCCCTCGTAGACGTCCGGGACCTCGTCGAGCGACACCCAGGCGCCGAGCCGCACGCCCAGCTTGGGGTTGGTGGACAGGCCGCCGCCCACCCACACGTCGAAGCCCGGGCCGTGCTCGGGGTGCCGTACGCCGACGAACGCCACGTCGTTGATCTCGTGCACGACGTCCAGCAGCGGCGAGCCCGAGATGGCCGTCTTGAACTTGCGGGGGAGGTTCGAGTACGCCTTGTTGTTCAGCACGCGGCGCTTCATCTCCTCCAGCGCCGGCGTGCCGTCGATGATCTCGTCCTCGGCGATGCCCGCCACCGGGGAGCCGATCATCACACGCGGGGTGTCGCCGCAGGCGGTGACCGTGGACAGGCCCACGGCCTCCAGCCGCTCCCAGATCTCGGGCACGTCCTCGATCCGGATCCAGTGGTACTGGACGTTCTGCCGGTCGGTGATGTCGGCGGTGCCGCGCGCGAACTCCTGGGAGATCTCGCCGATCACCCGCAGCTGCTGGGTGGTCAGCGCGCCGCCGTCGATGCGCACCCGCAGCATGAAGTAGCGGTCGTCCAGCTCCTCCGGCTCCAGTACGGCGGTCTTGCCGCCGTCGATGCCGGGCTTGCGCTGGGTGTACAGCCCCCACCAGCGCATCCGGCCGCGCAGGTCGCTCGGGTCGATCGAGTCGAAGCCGCGCTTGGAGTAGATCGTCTCAATGCGTGTCCGCACATTGAGACCGTCGTCGTCCTTCTTGACCTGCTCGTTGCCGTTCAGCGGGGTGAAGTGGCCCACCGCCCACTGACCCTCACCACGGTGACGGCTCACCTTGCGGCGGGGCGCGGAGGCGGCGGGGTTCGGCGGAGTGGCGGCCATGGTTCTACGTCCTTCGGACCGGTGGGAATCGGCACTTGACCAGCGCGTACGCGCGCACGCGGACAGGCGTGCGCGTCCTTGCGCAGGGCGAAATCAGATACGGGGGGGCTCGGCGGTGCTGGGGCGGTCAGCTCGCCGGACAGATGGCGCTGGACATGCGGCCGAGGTCGACGTGCCGCCGACTCACCAAGGCAATTCCAGTTCCAGACATGACGGAAGCGTGTCACGGCGATCTGGACACAGTCCAGCTTTATCCATCATGCGGACACCCTTGTCCCGGATTGTGGGACAAGGGTGTCGTCGCTCACATGCGTCGCCGGGAGGCTTGTCCTGGCAGGTCAGGCCGGGTATGCGCCGGGCCACGGACCCGGAGTCGGCGCGTCCGTTTCCAGCTCGACCTTGGTGTCGAACAGCTTGAAGCCACGCCGCTGGTAGTTGTCCAAGGCGAACTCGCCGTCCTTGCTGCAGGTGTGCAGCCACACCCGCTTCGTCGGCGCGCGCCCCGGCCACCGCTCGGCCAGGTCCCAGGCGCGGGCCGTGCCGTACGACAGCAGATGGCCGCCGATGCGCCGGCCGCGGAAAGCCGGGACCAGACCGAAGTAGACGATCTCGACCGCACCCTCGTCCTGCGGCTCCAGTTCCACATAACCGGCCGGGGTGCCCCGGTCGTAGGTCACCCAGGTCTCCACGCCGGGCCGCTCCAGGTGCTCCTGCCACCGCGCGTACGTCCAGCCCAGCCGGTCGGTCCAGCGGATGTCGCCGCCGACCGAGGCGTACAGGAACCGGCTGAACTCGGGGGAGGGCACCTCGGCACGGACGATCCGGACGTCGCCCTCGGGAGCGGCGGCGGGCAGAAGATCGGCCGCCGAGGTCTGCTCCAGAGACCAGGTGGTGACAGGAACGCTGCTCATGCGGGCCAGGGAATCATCCCCCTGCCCGGTCTGTCGATCGACCGGGTCACTCGGGGCGGGGGCCGGGGGCGGGGGCTCCCGGAGTCCCGGCGGAGGTGTCCGGCGGGCTCCGTGCCCGGTGGATGTCCCGCTCAGCCGGCGAACGCGCCGCTCACCCCAGCGCCCGGACCAGTTCCTCCAGGGGCAGGGTGAAGAGCATGCGGTCCGACAGTGACCACACCTCGCCCGTCCTCGGCCAGTAGGACAGGGAACCGGCGGACTGTGCCCAGCAGCGGTGTGAGCCGTCCGCGCCGCAGTGCGCCGCCTTCGCGCCCCCCGCGTCCTGCCGCCACAGCGCACCGTGCCCGTCCCGTGAGCCGGGCAGTTGTCCCACATACCAGGACGCGTCCTCGGCCCCGGGCCGCCAGTAGGAGAGCACGCCCCGGATCCCGGCCGCCCGGGTCCGGTACGCCTCCTCCGCCTCCACCCGCCCCGTGGCATCCGTGGCGAGCAGCCCGCCGCGGGCGGGGCCCGTGCTGAACGCGTACCGCCACAGCCGGGCGTCCCGCTCGCCGTCCGGCGCGGACCACTCCGCGGCGACCAGACTGTCCGGCGCGGTCCCCCGGTCGACGGCGAGCGCGCCGGGGCAGGGCGGGCCGGAGCGCGCGCAACGGCCCGCGGTGAAGCGGTACGAGCCGACCGCGGGCATCACGTACCGGTAGCCGTCGGCGGACCAGCCGCCGGGCACGCGGCCGATCGCCGGCCCGTCGACGCTGGTGCGCTGGATCCGGTCGAGGTCGTAGACGTACAGCGCGTCGGCGCTCCCGGTCCTGGTCGTCACCAGCAGCTTGTCCTGGTACCAGACCATCCCGGAGATCGCGGAGGACAGGCCCCGGTAGTCGCGCCCGCCGTCGACCGGCACCACCAGCAGCACCCAGCGGTAGGCGAGGCGGGCGGAGTCGTCGGCGTTGACGAAGGCGACCCTGGCCAGGCCCCGCTCGGCGGCGCGGCCCGTGGTGGTGTCGTGGGTCCAGCCGGCGAGGACGACCCGGTGGGCGCCCCGGACGCCGTCGTCGGCGTCCCCGGGGGTGGTCACCGACGCCGGCCGCCAGCCCGTAGCGGCGGAGTCGGCCCTGTCCCAGCAGTAGGCGCGGGTGGCGGAGGGGGAGACGGGCAGGGACGCGCGGTCGGCGGAGGAGCAGTCGGCGGACTCGCGCATCCCGCGGTCGGCGCTCGCGAGGACGGCGTCCACGCCGACCGGGCGGCCCATCGCGGCGGAGAGCCGGTCCAGTGTGCGGGCCGGGACCAGCCGCTCCTGGAGCCGGAAGCGGCCGGTGTCCGCCGGGGAGGAGAGCGGCTTGAGCGCGCCGGGGCTGTCGGTGACGTCGGCCTGGGAGGCGCTGATCAGCGTGGCGGCCGCGGTGAGTGCCAGCGCGGTCCCGGTCAGGACCGCCCGTAGCGCAGCACCCCGCCTGCGCCTGCGGTGTCTGCCGCGATGCTTCATCTCGTCCCCTCTTCCAGGGCTCCTCCGCCGCCGGGGCGCGCCGGCCGTCGGCCGGCCAACTGCGCCTGGTGATCCGTACGTTGACGCGAGAAGCAGGTGAGGAGGCCCTCTAGGGATGCTACGGCAGCAACGGCTCGCGCAGGGCGAAGACCCCGCAAATATGCGGAAGACACGCTCACTGGGCGCGCGGCTCGCCGTCCTGCGCGGCCGTCCGTCTCCGCGTGATCGCCGGTGCCGTCGAGGAAGGCAGCAGGTCACGGGGGTCGTCGGGGAGAAGCACCTCGATCTCCGCGTCCTCGCAGAAACGATACGGCCGATGACACAGAAGTTCACCGAAGTACCGCCGGATCCGGGACATCTCAGCCCGTACCGTCACCGTGCGTGAGGGGTCCCCGAACAGATCCTCGGCCAGGGCCGCCGCACCGCGGCCCGAGCGGTGCACGGCCAGCAGATACAGCAACTCCGCATGCCGTGGACTGAGTTCACGCGACCAGGAACCCGCGGAACCGCTTACCGTCAGTGTACTGCGGCTCGCCCTGCCCAGGTCCAGCACGATCCGCGTGACCGTGCCGACCGGTTCCTCCACCGCCCGCAGCAACCAGCCCCCGGCCAGCGGTTCCACCGCGCACGACCCCAGCGACGGAACCCACCTCCGGCCCGGCGCCAGTGACTTGGGCAGCGTGACGCGCCGCACGTACGGCATCCCGGACACCGCCGCCGACCAGCCGTCCCGGTCCACCACCAGCGAACGCCCGTCCAGCCGCGCCAGCACCGGCGCCGCCACCGACCGCAGCCGCTCCAGGGACTCCAGATGCAGCTCCCGCAGCCGCGCCTCGGCCAGCTTGGCCACCGAGTCCACCCAGGCGAGCGTCGCCGGATGCACGGTCTCCAGCGGCCCGCTGACGTCCACGACACCGATCAGCCGGCCGTCCCGGGGATCGGTGATCGGCGCGCCCGTACAGGTCCAGGAGGCGTGCGAACGGACGAAGTGCTCGGCGGCGAAGACCTGCACGGGCCGCCGTACGACCGCCGGGGTGCCCACCCCGTTGGTGCCGACGACGTCTTCCCGCCAGTCCGCGCCGAGTTCAAAGCCCAGCCCGTCCGCCTTGCGCAGCACCGGCGGGGCACCCTCCCGCCAGAGCACCCGCCCCTCGGCGTCCGCGACGACCATGATGTGCTGGGTGACGTCGGCGACCGAAAGCAGCCCCTGCCGCAGCAACGGCAGGACATGTCTGAGCGGTGACTCCTCGCGCCGGCGCCGTACCTCGTCGTAGGGCAGCAGCCCGGATCTGAAATCGTGCTCCGGGTCGACGCCGCTGCGCAGCATCCTTCCCCAGGACTGCTCGATCACCGGCCGGGGCGCGATCCTCGCCCGCTGACCGGCGAGGGTGGCGTCGCGCACCTCGCTCAGCAGCCGCGCCGCCTGTGGCGCGTCCACGGCGGCCAGGCGCGCCACGTTCATCGGCGGGTTCACCACGGGGGTCCTCCCGGAAAGGGCGTCGTACACACTTGTCAAGCCGTCCGGGCGGCGGTTTCCGGTCCGGCTGTCCTTCTCATACTGCCGCTCCGGGCAGGCCGGAGGCACACACTCCGCGCACGTGCGCCAACAAGTTGCAACCCCCTGCAACCCTGGTGGACGGTCGGAGGGTGGCCGAGACTTGACCCCGACGCGCTATCGCGTCCAGGGGCTCAACGTGCCCATGAGGTGGGGGTGGTGCCGTGTCGGCGCAGCACCACCCCCACCGGGGGTCTGGCCGACTTCGCACCACGGGGCCCGCGGGTGGGGCGTCGGCGGGCGCGGCGGGCCCTTCGTGGTCGCTCGCGCGGTTCCCCGCCCCCCGAGTGAGCCCGGTCCGCCGGCGCTTCACGTGATCGGGCGAGCCCGTTCCACAACCGCTTCCAGATCCAGGCCCGTGGGCAAGGTACCGAACGACGCCCCGTGGTCGCCGCCCAGGCGCGAGGCGCAGAAAGCGTCTGCTACCTCCGGGGGTGCGTGCCGGACCAGGAGCGAGCCCTGGAGCGCCAGCGCCAGCCGTTCCACCAGTCGCCGGGCCCGCCCCTCGACGCCGTCCAGGTCCGCGAGTTCGGTGAAGAGGTCCTTCACCGCCCGGTCGAGGCGGTGGTCGGCGCCGTGGGCCCGGCCGATCTCGGTCAGACAGGCGTCCAGCGCGCCCGGTTCCCGTTGCAACGCCCGCAGCACGTCCAGCGCCTGGACGTTCCCGGCGCCCTCCCAGATGGAGTTCAGCGGCGACTCCCGTACCAGCCGGGGCAGTCCGGACTCCTCGACGTAACCGTTTCCGCCCAGGCACTCCGCCGCCTCGACCGCGACGGGCGCACAGCGCTTGGTGATCCAGTACTTGGCGGCCGGCACCGCCAGCCGCAGGAAGGCGCGCTCCTGTTCGCCGCCGTCGTCGTACGCGGCCGCCAGCCGCAGCGCGAGCGTGGTCGCCGCCTCGGACTCCAGCGCGAGATCGGCGAGGACATTGCGCATCAGCGGCTTGTCGATCAGCTTCCCGCCGAACGCCTCACGGTAGGTGCAGTGGTGGATCGCCTGCACCACCGCCTGCCGCATCAGCCCCGCCGAGCCGAGCGCGCAGTCCAGCCGGGTCGCCGCGACCATCCCGATGATCGCCCGCACGCCGCGCCCCTCCTCGCCGACCCGGCGCGCCCAGGTACCCGCGAACTCCACCTCGGCGGAGGCGTTGGAGCGGTTGCCCAGCTTGTCCTTCAGCCGCTGGATCAGGAACGCGTTGCGCGTGCCGTCGGGCAGCACACGCGGGACCAGGAAACAGGTCAGCCCCTGAGGGGCCTGGGCCAGCACGAGGAACGCGTCCGACATGGGCGCCGAACAGAACCACTTGTGCCCGGTCAGCGCGTAGGCGCCCGCCTCGGCCAGCGGCCGGGCCTCGGTGGTGTTCGCGCGGACGTCGCTGCCGCCCTGCTTCTCCGTCATCCCCATGCCGAACAGCGCACCCGGCTTGCGCGCGGCGGGCCGCAGCTCCCGGTCGTAGATCGTGGACGTCAGCCGCGGCTCCCACTCGGCGGCCAGCACGGGATCGGACCGCAGCGCGGGCACGGCCGCGTGCGTCATCGACAGCGGACAGCAGGTGCCCGCCTCGATCTGGGCCCAGACCAGGAAGCCCGCGGCCCGGCGGACGTGTCCCGACGGACGGATCCAGGCGCCGGTCAGCCCTGCCGAGACCCCCTTGCCGAGCAGCCGGTGCCAGGCCGGATGGAAGTCGACCTCGTCGATCCGGTGGCCGTACCGGTCATGGGTACGCAGCCGCGGCGGGTGCTCGTTCGCCTGCCACCCCCACTCCTGCAGCTGCGCCGAGCCTCCCGCCCTGCCCAGCGCGGACAGCTCCGCGCGCACCTCCTCGAGCGCGTCCGGACCGGTGTGCCGCTCGACGGCCGCGACCAGGGCCCGGTCGGCGGTGAACAGGTCGTAGCCGACCAGCGGAGGCGGCTGGTTCGTCACGGTGTGGGTGGAGGTGCCTGCCATGATTGCGAACCTACCCGGGACAGCGGCGGTGATGGCCTCCAGAGTGGCACAGCCGCGCCGCGCGGGCGGCGGATGCGGTCACCCGGCCCGGAAGGTGAGGCGGGTCCGCTGCTGCGGATACCTTTGGTTCGTGCAGCCAGCAAGTGAATCCCCCGAGCGGCCCGCCGGTCGCCTCCACCGGGCCAGAGCCCTCTACCGGAACGTCTCCAAGCGCAGGACCGCCTGGCTGCTGCTCAAGGACACCGTCAATTCCTGCATGGAGTACCGCATCCTGGGACTGGCCGCCGAGGCCGCGTTCTTCACCCTGCTGTCCGTGCCGCCCCTGCTGCTCTGCCTCATCGGGCTGCTCGCCTACGTCGACACCTGGACCGGCGCCCACACCATCCAGAGCCTGGAGACCAACATCCTGGAGGCCTCCCGGACGGTCCTGTCCGACAAGGGCGTGAAGGAGATCGCCGAGCCGATCCTGCACGACGTGCTGAAGACCCGGCCCGACGTCATCTCCATCGGGTTCGTCTTCGCCCTCTGGTCGGGATCACGCGCGGTCAACGTCTTCATCGACACCATCACCGTCATGTACGGCCTCGACGGCGTCCGGGGCATCGTCAAGACGCGGGTGATGTCGTTCGTGCTGTTCATCGTCGCGCTGCTGATCGGCTCGGTGGCACTGCCGCTGATGGTGGCCGGCCCGGACGCGGTGGTCGGGGTGGTGCCCTGGTCGGAGACGGTGGTGCAGGTCCTGTACTGGCCCGTCGTCATCGTCCTGTCCGTCGCCTTCCTGACGACCCTGTACCACGTCTCCGTGCCGGTCCGCTCCCCCTGGATCGAGGACGTACCCGGCGCCCTCGTCGCCCTCGCCATGTGGGTCCTGGGCAGCTTCCTGCTGCGGATCTACCTCGTGCACACCATCGAGGGCGCCACCATCTACGGCTCCCTCGCCGCCTCCGTGGCCGTACTCCTGTGGATCGGCGTGTCGGCCTTCGCCGTCCTCGTCGGCGCCGCGGTGAACGCCGCCATCGACCGGGTCTGGCCCGCCGCCGCCACCGCCGCCGCCCGCGCCGCGAACGAACGGATCCGCGAGGCCCAGGTCGCCGAGTACGTCGCCCGGGCCGCGGCCGGCCGCGAGGCCGACCCGGACGACCCCGACATGCCCTCCGAGTTCCCCGAGCGCTGGTCCCGCTTCCTGCCCCCCGAGGACGTCACCGCCCGCCTGCGCACCCACGCCAAGCACGCCCACCACCCGCACAAGACCAACGGCCGCGATCCGCACGAGGCCGACGGCCGGCATCCGCACGAGGCCAACGGGGACGGGGGGAGCGCCCGGCAGGACAAATGACCGGGCGCACGGTCGCGCAGGGGCGCGTGGTACGGGGCGTCCGCGCCGCCCTCAGACCTGCCACGCCCCGGCCGTGGCCGCCTCCCGGGCGAAGTTCCCGAAGTCCCGCGGCGCCCGGCCCAGTACCTGACGTACACCGTCCGACACGCGTTCGTTCCGCCCGTCGAGCAGCGCCGTGAACAACTCGACCAGGAACCCCACCTCCTCGGGCGGCACCCCGGACCCGGCCAGCCGCGCACCGTAGTCCCGCGGCGCCACCGCCCGGTAGACCAGCTCCCGTCCCGTCGCCGCCGCGACCTCCGCGACCGCCTCGCCGAAGGTCAGCAGCCGCGGCCCGGACACCTCCAGCGTCCGCCGCACATACCGGCCGCCGCCGGTCAGCGCGGCCACCACCACGTCCGCGACGTCCCGCACGTCGACGAACGGCTCCCGCACCGCCCCGCCGGGAAACACCAGCTCCCCGGCCACTCGCAGCTCCTCCAGCAACGGCCCCTCGCTGAAGTTCTGCGCGAACCACGCGGCCCGTACGACCGTCCACTCGGCCCCCGACTCCGCGACCGCCTCCTCCGTCGGCTGCGCCTGCTCCTCCCCACGGGCCGACAGCAGCACCAGCCGCCGCACCCCGAGCCCCACCGCCGTACGGGCGAGCCGGCCGACCGCCGCGGGCGCGTCCGGAGCACCCACGTCCGACGGGTACACCAGGTAGGCCGCGTCGGCACCGCGCAGCACCGGTTCCCAGGTCGTCCCGTCCCGCCAGTCGAAACCCCGCGCGCGGGAGGCGGCACGGACCGTCAGGCCCGCCGCGCGGGCAGCGGCCGCGACCCGGCTGCCCGTCCGACCGGACGCACCGGTCACGACGACCGTGGACACGGGCCCCTCCTGCCCGCCGCCGGTGTTCTCGGCCGGCTGAGGCGTCTGCGTCGTCTGCGTGCTGTGCGTGCTGTGCGCGTTGTGCGCCTGCGCGTTCCGCGTCTCCTGCGTCATGTCCGTCAGTCAACTGCCGTGCGGAACAAGCCGACATCGCCGAACCACTCGTCGCCATAAGCGCGCGTCTACGCTGCCCTCATGGACGCACTCGCAGGCCTGCTGGACGGTCCTCGCGCGCGTGGCGCCTTCCTGATCCGGGCGTGCTTCGACCCGCCGTGGGCCGTGCGGGTGGCGGACGAGGCGCCGCTGACCGTGATGGTCATGGCGCGCGGTACCGCCTGGATCACTCCGGACGACGGCGCGCCGGTGCGGCTGGGCGCCGGAGACCTGGCCATCGCCCGCGGACCGGACCCGTACACCTGCGGCGATGAGCCGGACACCGCCCCCCAGGCACTGATCCTGCCCGGTGGCGAGTGCCGCTACCCGGACGGCACCTCCCTGAACGGCTCCATGGACCTCGGGGTGCGCACCTGGGGCGATCGCTCCGACGCCGGCACGGTCATGCTGATCGGCACCTACCTGATGCGCGGCGAGATCAGCGGACGCCTCCTCGACGCCCTGCCGCCCCTGCTGACCCTGCCCGCCGACGTGTGGGCCTGCCCGCTCACCCCGCTGCTGGCCGAGGAGATCGTCCGTGACGCACCCGGTCAGGAGGTCGTCCTGGACCGCCTGCTGGACCTGCTGGTCATCAGCGCCCTGCGGGCCTGGTTCTCCCGCCCGGAGGCGGCGGCCCCCGCCTGGTACCGGGCCCTGGCCGACCCCGTCGTGGGCCGCGCGCTGCGCCTGCTGCAGGACGACCCGGCGCATCCGTGGACGGTGGCCGCGCTCGCCGCCAAGGCCGGGGTGTCCCGCGCGGCCCTGGCCCGCCGGTTCACCGACCTCGTAGGGGAACCCCCGATGTCCTACCTGACCGGCTGGCGACTCGCCCTCGCTGCCGACCGGCTGCGCGAGACGGACCTCACCCTCGACAGCATCTCCCGCCAGGTCGGCTACGGCAGCGCGTTCGCCCTCTCCACCGCGTTCAAGCGCGTGTACGGCGTGAGCCCGCAGGAACACCGGGCGGGCCGCGGTGGTGGCGTTCAGGGACCGGCCCCGGCGGCTGAGCCGCACGTCTCCCCCTGAGGGCTTCCACCCCGTTGTCTCCACCCGGTGAGTGACGCTGCTTTCCACCTGATCTCCACCCGCCGCTCCACCCGTGCTCCGATCCGCCCGGCACCGACCCGGACCTAGCGTTTTCGCGAGGGCCGACGCTCCGGAACCGTCCGGCGCGGCCCGGCCGCAGGCGTGGTCAAGGAGGCGGAGGACCGTGGTCGAGGAGGCGGGCGACATGGTGGACCCGGTGCGTACGGGTGGCACGGCACCGGTGGATGTGCTGCGCGCGGTCGACGAGGCGGCCGCCTCGGACCCGGCCGTTCGGGAACGGGGCTCGCGCACGTCGGCGAGGACGGGCCGCACGGCCTACGGCCCACTGCTCACGGTCGCCGTAGACATTCTCCTGCCGCTGCTCGTCTACTACGCGGCCCGCGCCCTCGGGGCCGGCCAGGGCCCGGCGTTGCTGCTCAGCGGCGCGCCCCCCGCCCTGCGGCTGGTGTCCGGTGCCGTGCGTCGGCGCCGGATCGACGGCGTGGACCTGTTCTTCACGGTGCTGCTGGCGGTCGCGGCACTGATCACCCTGACCGGTGGCGGCGCCCGCGTCCTGCTGTTCAAGGACGCCGCGCTCTCCCTCCTGGTCGGCGGCTGGATACTCGGCACCGGGTTCACCGGCAGGCCGCTGGCCTTCCAGCTGGGACAGCGCCTGCACCGGGGCCCGGCGGCCCGGGCGCGGGCCGTGATGTGGCGGGACTCCGCCGAGTTCCGCCACGGAATACGTGTCCTGACCCTGGTCTGGGGCGCCGAGCAGCTCCTCGACGGCGGCCTCGGCGCACTCGCCGCCGTCACCCTGCCCACCGACATGGTGCCGCTGCTCACCCGCGTCCTCTCGCTCCTCCTGCTGGTCCTGGCCGCCGCGGCCACCGCCGCCTACGCCCGCCGCTTCCGCACCCGCCACGGCCTGCGGCTGTTCGCCGCCCCCGACATCGCGGACGAGGCGGGCGGGCCCGCCGAGAGGTGACCAGGCGGCCGAGGCCGGCACGGGCACCGGGCAGGCGGGGACGGAGGGCCGCACAGGTGCCCCGGCGACGTAGGCTGACAGCCGTGTACACGGAACGGGCGTCCCGGCTGACCGGCGCGGTCGTGTGGACGAACACCCCGGACGGGACCGGTGCAGGGCCCGTGCTGCCCGACGGTTGCATGGACCTGCTGTGGAGCGAGGGCCGGCTGCTGGTGGCGGGCCCCGACACCCGCCCCTACGTCCCCGAGGGCCCGCCCCGCACCTGGGCAGGCGTCCGCTTCTTCCCCGGCACCGCGCCCGCGCTGCTCGGCGTACCCGCGCACGAACTGCGCGATCTGCGGGCCGACTTGGCGGACCTCTGGCCCGCAGCCAGGGTTCGACGGCTACGGGCGCGTGTCGAGGCGGCGGGTGACCCGGCGAGGGCACTGGAGGACATCGCCCTGGACCGGGCCGCGCGGACCACGGCCCCCGATCCGCTGCTCCACCGGCTCGTGGAGCGTCTGGACGAGGGCCGCACGGTCTCGGCCACGGCCGACGAACTGGGCCTCGGCACACGCACCTTGCACCGCCGCTGCCTGGACGCGTTCGGCTACGGCCCCAAGACCCTGGCCCGCATCCTCCGGCTGCAGCGGGCACTGACGCTGGCCCGCTCCGGGACGCCGTACGCCGAGACGGCTACCCGCGCGGGGTACGCGGACCAGTCCCACCTCGCCCGCGACGTACGGGAGTTCACGGGCCTGCCGCTCGGGCGGCTACTCGGCGGGGGGTAGCGGGGCGAACAGGTCGACTCCGTTGCCGTCGGGGTCGTGCACGCAGGCGTACCGCTGTCCCCAGAACGCGTCCCACGGCTTCAGCTCCCCGTGGTACCCGGCAGCGACCAGGTCCTCGTAGCGGGCGTCGACCTCGGCGGGGGAGTCGCACCGGAAGGCGAGCCCCACGCGGCTGCCGCCCTCGGGCGGCCGCCAGCCGGAGTGGAAGGAGCGGATGGTTTCCTCCGTGTCCAGCGCGAGCACCAGCCCACCGGGCAACTCGGCTTCGACATGCGGCTGTTCCTCGGCCCCGGCAGGGAAGACCAACCCGAGGCGACGGTAGAAGGCGAGCGAGGCGGCCAGATCGGAGACCACCACGCCGATCACGGCGAATCGTGCAGTCATGCGGTCACCGTAGGGGCGGCGCCGCCCGCCGGTCTTGAAGGAATCGGACACCCGGGGGGGTGGGCGCCGAGGGGGCTCGCGTGCGCAGGCGGCATGGACGAGGGCGGGCCCGCTCCGCACGTCGCCGCCTCGCCTCGGGGCCGACCGCACCGGGCCTGCCGTTTCAGCAACGCGGCCTCACAGCGCCCGTCGTGCGGTGTTCCGTGCCCCGCGCCTCAGCCGAACGTGACCGGTCCGTTGGGCGTGGCGACGGTGAAGGAGAGCGCGACCGGTCCCGCGGTGAGCGTCAGCTCGGTGCCCAGAGCCGCCAGCCGGCCGCGTACTTCAGCGGGGTCCGGAACCGTGGCGGTGATCTCCAGCAGCGGGGTGACCGGCAGGTCCGAATCCGTCGGGTGGCGGGAGTCGCCCCAGTCGATCAGGAACGGCACCAGGCCTGAGGGATGCGCGTGGCCGCCCTCGGTCAGCCGCCACCGCAGCAGCGTGCCGTCCGGTGTGCGGCGGCTCATCGGGCGCACGAGCCCGGGGTCGTGGCCCCGCGCCCGGGCCGCCGTGACCGCCGCGTCCAGGTCGGGCGGGCTGATCGCCCAGGTCAGGGTGCGCGGCCCGGTCAGCCGGCCGACCCCGAACGGCCGCGGACCGGCGGGCTCGGGCTGGTCCGGGTCGGGCTGGTCCGGGTCGGGACCGAGGATCTCCAGATAGCTACGGCCGCCCAGCCCCACCAGATGGTTGCGCGTGCCGCGGCCGACATGCACACCGCCGGGCGCGGGCGTCACCCCGGTCCGCCGGGCGAAGTCGGCGACCGTCGCCGCCAGATCGGGCGTGCCGAGCACGAGATGGTCCAGCAGCGGGGGAACGGCTGTCATGCCCGGCGAGGCTACGGCCACCGGGCCCGCCCATCAAGGGAGTTGGAGCGGACGCGAACACCCACGGCATAGGGTCGTCACATGGCCGCGCGACTGCTGCTCTACACCCGCACCACGGACTACCGTCACGATTCCATCCCGGACGCCGTCGCCGCCGTACGCGCGCTCGGCCGGTTCGCCGTCGAGCACACCGAGGACCCCGCGGACCTGGAACGGCCGCTGGAGGGGTACGCGGCCGTCGTCTTCCTCTCCACCAGCGGCGAAGTGCTGACCCCGGCCGGCCGAGAGCGGCTCGCGCGGTACGTGGACTCGGGCGGCGGTTTCGCCGGGGTGCACGCGGCGGCCTGCACCGAGTACGGCTGGCCGTACTACGGCGAACTGCTCGGCGCCCGTTTCGTACGGCACCCCGCCCTCCAGCCCGGCCGGGCCGTCGTCGAGGACCCGGGCCACCCCGCGACGCGCCGGCTCCCGCCCGTCTGGGACTTCACCGACGAGTGGTACGACTTCGACGCCAGCCCTCGCGGGCGGGTGCGGGTGCTGCTCAGCGCCGACGAGACGTCGTACGACGGCGGCGGAATGGGCGCGGACCATCCGCTCGCATGGTGCCGCGAGCAGGAAACGGGCGGTGGCCGCGTCTTCTACACAGCGCTCGGCCATGCGTCAGAGGCCTACCGCGACCCGGACTTCCTCGCCCACCTGGACGGCGGTCTCGGCTGGGCGGGTCGGCTCCACGCGTGACGTTTCTGCGGTGAACCGGTTCCTCCATTGGGGTGAGTAAAGCTCGCCTTTATGGAAGGTCACGTGAGTATCTATAGATGCTCTTGCTTTGGCAAAGGGCGTCGAGACGCGGTAGCCCATCCCGCCCCGCGTCACCCACCCACAGGAGGAGCCGGACCTTGACTTACGGTAAAAAGCTGCGCGAGCGCATCGCCGGGCCCGGGACCACACCGCTGATCGGCGTGTACGACATGTACTCGGCGTCGATCGCGGCCAAGCACTACGACGGGATGTTCGTTTCGGGATTCGGTTTCGCGGCCTCGTACTACGGGCTGCCGGACATCGGTTTCATCGCCTGGCCCGACATGGTGGCCTTCGTCCAGCGGCTGCGGGGCGCGTTCCCGCACCACCACCTGCTGGTCGACATCGACGACGGCTACGTCGACCCCGAGGTCGCCTGTCATGTCGTCGAGGGGCTCGAACGCATCGGTGCCTCCGGGGTGATCCTGGAGGACCAGAAGCGGCCCCGCCGCTGCGGCCACGCCGAGGGCAAGCAGGTGCTGCCGCTGGAGGAGTATCTGGAGAAGCTGCACAAGGTGCTCGAGACCCGCAAGGACCTGGTCGTCGTCGCCCGTACGGACGCCACCGACGAGCACGACATCCTGCACCGGGCCGAGCGTCTGGCCGCGACCGACGCCGACGTGGTGCTGGTCGACGGGGTGCGCAGCGTCGAGTGGATCAAGCGCATCCGTGAGGTCGCGGGAAACAAGCCGCTGCTGTTCAACCAGATCGCCGGCGGCAAGTCACCCCGCCTGTCCCTCGGCGAGCTGTCCGATCTCGGCGTCGACGTCGCGATCTACAGCACCCCGTGCCTGTTCGCCGCGCACGAGGCGATGGACTCCGCGCTCGCGGGCCTGAAGGCGGCCGACGGCCGGCTGCCGGAGGTGGACCCCGCGAGCGGTATCGGTGTGAAGGCCTCCACCAGCCTGCTGGAGCGCAACATCGCCCGTGAGCGGCTCACTCCCGAGGGCGTGGGCGTGTGACCGGTCGCGTGCCCCGGGTCGGGGTCGTCGTGGCGGCCGCCGCACTGCTCGGGGGCGGCGCCGCACCCGCTGTCGCGTCCGGAAGCCTGATCACCGTGGTCGACAACTCCCACGCCGACTCCTGGCTGGAGGTCGACCGCGCGGCCAATGTCCAGACCGGCAGTGGCACGGCCGGCAGCGACCACGACGGCAGCGCCGTGGACGTGGTCGAAGCCCTTGTGGGCGCCGCCGGTCGCCACGCCGAGGACTGACCGGCAACCGTTTACCCGAGGACAACCGCATACGCGCATGCGGCGACGGCCGGCACCCCGTGCGGGTGGTGCCCGGCCGTCGTCGTGTTTCCGTGCTCGTTTCAACCCTGCTTCGGGCCTGGCTCGGCCCTGGTTTCGACTCCTGCCTCAGTCCTCGTCGAGGTCGGGGATACCGTTTTCGTCGAGTTCGACGTCCTCCTTCGGGTCGTGCTCGTCGCCGGGTGCGGTCACGGTGGTCCGGTGCAGTCCCGGAGCGAGCGTCCGGGAGGTGGCGTGGGCCGTGCCGTAGGCGATGGCCAGGGCGACTGCGGCCACGGCGAGAGCCGCTGCGGTGCGCATGGTGAGGTTCATGCCCGGGAAACGCTCCCGCGCGGGCGCGGTCACCGCGCTGCGTCCGAACGGGCGCCGCCCGTCACGCAGTTGGCCGCTCCCCGGACGGCGCGGCCGTGCTCGCGCGCGGCACCAGCCGGGTCGACAGCTCGGTGCGCGTGCCCTCCGGTCGCTCCCCGTGCATCTAGTTGCCCGACAGCACGCGGGACACGCTGGCCACCGAGACCCCTGCCCGCTCCGCCACGTCGCGGATGGTCGCCTGCCCGGCGTCACCCGTCGTCTTGCGCCGGCTCACCGCCGGCTCCTTCACCGTAGTCCCCCGCACCGGGCGTGCCGGTGGCCGGTCCGCGTCGGCGCCGGAACCGTATCCCAAGGGCTCGTCGCCCCGATCGGCCTGTGGATAACTTCCGTCACGCGACCCGCGCCAGGTCCGCATGCCGCACCTCGAAGGCCAGCGGCCGGCCAGCGACCAGCCGTTCCAGCTCGTCGACGACCACCTTGCCCAGCCGCTCCAACTCGTTGCCGAGGGAGCCCGCGATGTGCGGGGTGAGGACGACGTTCGGCAACCGGTACAGCGGCGATCCGGCCGGCAGCGGTTCCGGCTCGGTGACGTCGAGGATCGCCTGGAGCCGGCCGGTCACCAGTTCCTCGGTGAGGGCGTCATGGTCCACCAGCGCACCCCGCGCGGTATTGATCAGTACCCCACCGTCCCGGATCAGGGCGAGCCGGGCGCGGTTGAGCATGTGGTGGGTCTCAGGGATGTCCGGCGCATGCAGGGTGACGATGTCGCTGCGCCGCAGCAGATCCTCCAGCGGTACGAGATCAGCTCCCAGGGCTGCGGCCTCGGAACCGCTTACGTACGGATCGTGTAGAAGCACCTCGTTGTCGAACGGCCGCAGCAGTTCCAGCAGTCGGCGGCCCACCCGGGAGGCGCCGACGACCCCGACCCGGCGGCCGACGTTGCCTGTGGCGGACGTCTCGGCGGGGGAGGGCGGGGTGTGCGAGGTGCGGTAGCGCTCGCGATGAGTGAAGACGTCCTTCCCCGCGAGCAGGATCATCGCGAGCGTGTACTCGGCGACGGGCACCGCGTTGGCGGTCGCTGCGCTGGACACCGCGATGTCACGCTCCCACAAGGCTTCTCCGATCAGCGAGCGTACCGATCCGGCGGCATGCAGCACCGTCCGCAGCCGAGGGACCGCGGTCAGGGCGCCCGAGTCCAGGACGGGGCAGCCCCAGCCGGTGATCAGCAGTTCGGCGCCGGCCAGCGACTCGGCGACGGCTGGGTCGGCGAAGTCTCGCACGACGAGCGCGCAATCGATCTCGGCCGTCCGCTGCAACCGCGCCATGAGGGCTGGAGGGAAGAGCAGGGGCAGGTGCACCGGATCCATGGCGAACACGGCCCTGGGCAGCTGGGCGCTGGGCATGACTCTCCTGAGGCGCGATGGGAAACGGTTTCTGAAAGCGCCTTCTACGGTAGATCCGGCGGTGAAGGGGAGGCAATCGGTGGGGCGGGTGACGGGGGTGGAGCAGTCTCGCCGGTGGGGGCCCAAAGCCCCATGGTGAGAGGTGAGTTGTGGACTTGGCTCGGGCTGCGGCGGTGGGTGGGAAAAGGCTCTTCTGTTGTGGTCGAGCGAGGCGGGGGTGAGGACCCTACAGATAGAGGGTTAGCGCTTGCTGCGGACCTGGGTAACGTGATTCGGGGCGGCCGACAAGGAATCAGTCTGCTGGCGGCGGCCCTTACGGAGGTTGCAGAAGATCAGTCGGAGTACATCTCCGCCATGTACCACTCGATCGCCCCCGAAGGCGGCTGAGACTACGGCTCCACCAACTGCGGCTACGACCCCCTCGGCTTCGGCACCCTGATGTACGCCGAGTAGCCGACGTACGCCGAACGGCCCAGCGCCGGGCTCGTGCACCGGAATACATGCGCGCGTTGTGATGCTCTGATGTGAACAGCGCACCAAGCGCGGCTGTGAAGGACGCACGAGCGCGGCGAAGGGCTGGTGGGCGATGACGGCAGACCGGACGGGCCCCGTGGTCAGAACGCCCCACGGGGCCGTACGCGGCCGGTACGAAAAGGGGGTGGCGGTGTTCCGGGGCATCCCGTACGCCGCCCCGCCCGTGGGCCCCCGGCGCTTCCGCCCGCCCGAGCCGCCCGAACCCTGGGACGGAGTACGCGACGCCGGCGCCTTCGGCCCGACCGCGCCGAAACCGCCGTACTCCGAGGCTTTCGCCCAGTACCTGTCCGACCCCGAGATTGCCGGCGACGACTGCCTCAACCTCAACGTGTGGACGCCCGAGCCCGCCCCCGGCGCGGGGCTCCCCGTCCTCGTGTGGCTCCATGGCGGCGCGCTGACCAGGGGATCCTCCGCCGTAGCCGTTTACGACGGCAGCACCTTCGCGCGGGACGGCGTCGTCTGCGTCTCGATCAACTACCGATTGGGAGTGGAGGGCTACGGTCTGTTTCCGGACGCTCCACCCAACCCCGGACTGCACGACCAGCTCGTCGCCCTGCGCTGGGTCCACGAGGCGATCGGCGCCTTCGGCGGCGACCCGGACCGGATCACCCTGTGCGGGCAGTCGGCCGGTGCCATCAGCACCGGAGCCCTGCTCGCCGCGCCCCAGACCAGCGGCCTGATCCGCCGTGCGGTGCTGCAGAGCGGCCCGCCCGAAGCCTCCGACCGCGACAAGGTACGGCGGATGGTGCGCCGTATGGCCTCCCGCCTGAAGATCCCCGCAACGGCCGAGGCCTTCGCCGCCGTCGACCGCGACGTGCTGCTGCGCACCCAGGCCGAGGTCGGCCGACTCAGCAGCCCGGTCCTCGGCGGCCCCGCCTTCGGTATCGTCGTCGACGGCCTCCTCGTCCCCCGGGACCCGCTGGAAGCGCTGATCGACGGGGACGCCGCGCCGGGCGTGGAGCTGCTGATGGGCTGGACCCGGGACGAGTACCGGCTGTGGCTGGTGCCCGGCGGACTCCTCGAACACGTCGACCGGCTGGGCCCCGTCGCCCTCGCCGGCGCCATGGCCCGCTGCCGCGCCGGCCACGAGGTGCCCCGTGGCTATCGCGCCCTGAATCCCGGTGCCGGCACCGCCGAGATCGTCGGGCAGATGGTCACCGACCACCTCCTGCGCGTCCCGCTGCAGCGCCTCGCCGACTCCCGCCCCGGCGCCGCCTACCTCTACGAGTTCGCCTGGCCGTCCGGCCTCCCGGCCCTCGGCGCCTGCCACGCCCTGGAACTGGGCTTCGTCTTCGACAGCGGTGAGATCCCCGAATCGAAGAAGCTGGCCGGCGAGGGCGCCCCGCAGGAGCTGTCCGACGCGATGCATGCGGCCTGGGTGCGATTCGCGGAGACCGGGGATCCCGGCTGGGAGGCCTGGGATCCCTCGCATCCCGTACGCGTTTTCGGCGAAGGCGACCCCTATACCGCTTACGGCCCGCGGGATGCGGAGTTCGCTCTCTGGTCGACCGCCACCACGGTCCCCGAACCCGCTCCCGCCGCCGACTTCCGCGCGCCCGGAGCGGAACTGGCGGCGGCGGTGCGCCGCCTACGGCGCTCGGTCGGGGCCCGACGTCGCTGACGGCGCGCCACTCGGGCGCGACCAGTCGGTGAAACACAACGCGGCCACGGACGAGCCGGACCCGACGCACAAGCACGGGCCCCTACGGCGGGCCGGCGGAGCTCAGAACCCGCCGGAAGCGATTGCGGCGATGCCCTCCGGTCCCACCCGGCAGCACCCGCCGATCAACCGCGCTCCCGCCTCCCGCCATGCCTCGACCTGCCCCGCACGGAACATCGTGCTCCCCGTCCAGGCGCGAGCCTCGGCGTCCCAGGTCTCCCCGCTGTTCGGATAGACCACGACCGGCTTGCCCGTGACCCGGGACGCGATCTCGACCGCTGACTCCACGTCCCGCGGCGCGCAGCAGTTCACGCCCACCGCGATCACCTCGTCCACGTCGGCGGCCGCGGCGAAGGCTTCCTCGAGGGGCTGTCCGGCACGCGTGTGCCGACCGTCGACCGTGTACGACAGCCACGCCGGCACCCCCAGCCCGCGCACCGCCCTGAGCAGCGCGGTGCCCTCGTCGGCGTCCGGCACCGTTTCCAGCGCGAGGACGTCCGGCGCTGCGGCGGCCAGCACCTCGATGCGCGGCCGGTGAAAGCGCTCCAGCTCGTTCACGCTCAGCCCGTACCGGCCCCGGTACTCGGAGCCGTCCGCGAGCATCGCGCCGTACGGCCCGACCGAGGCCGCCACCCACAGCGGCCGGCCGATGCCTGCGTCCCTGGCCTGCCGGGCGGCCTCACGTGCGAGGTCCACGCTCAGCGTGAGCAGGCGCGCGGCGTCGTCGTGGCCGATACCGCGTCGCGCGAAGCCCTCGAAAGTGGCCTGGTAGCTGGCGGTGATCGCCACGTCCGCGCCGGCTCGGAAGTAGGCGAGATGTGCCTCCGTGACCGCTTCCGGCCGCTCGGCGAGGAGCCGTGCCGACCACAGCTCGTCGCTCAGGTCGTACCCGGCCGACTCCAGCTGGTTGGACATGCCGCCGTCGAGCACGAGCGTCCCGGCAGCGAGAGCGTCCGCGAGACTGGGGGAGGTGTTGCTGGTCATGTCACGACGCTAGTCCAACCGGCGTCTCTGGAGCGCCGGGGGCCGGCCGGGCTCCGCTTCCCGGCGAGGGGACGCCCGCATCCCTTCCCGTGGCTCTCCCGCGGTCTCCTGCGCGGCTACACCGGCCGCGAAGACATTCTCGAAAGGGCTTTCGCGCCTTTGGCGTTGAGGAGCAAGCGAATCTCCGCCCCGAAGTCTAGAAAGCGCTTGCCCGGGAGCGGTACGGTCCAGCCGCCGGACGTTGCCGACCGCCCGAGGGGTGAACGAGTGAGACGTTTCCACGCCGCCCGCGGCGCCGTACTGGCAGCGGTCACCGTGTGCGCGACCCTGGCGTGGCTCCCGCCCAGGCTCACGACGGCCGGCCCGCCGGCACCGAGCACTGTTCCACAACCGCTTGCCGTTTCGATGTCCCACCGGGCACGTACGACGTGACGGTCCGGCCAGGCGGTCAGACGGCGTCCAGTGCCGGCATCACGGGAGAGACCCGGCGCGCCCTGCTCCCGTGCACGGTGCCACCGTCTTCGCGCGCCTGGTCCGTGACGCGCTTCTCGCCCTCCATCTGGTGCCCGAAGGCGCCGTGCGGGTGGGATGAACCCCTGGGGCGCCCCGACCGGAACCGGGGCGCCCCAGGCCCCGCCAGGAAGGACAGCCACCGTCGTGATCGAACTGCCCGCCCCCGACCGCGTGTCCAGCCCCTATACCGGTTACACCCGCCACCACTGGGAGACCGCCGCCGATGCCCTGCTGGCCGCCGTCGAGCCCTACGCCACTCCCGACCGCGCGCTTTACCACCTCCCCGGCGATCATGTGAGCCACGCGGGCCACCTCTCCGACGGCCTGGAGGGATACGCCCGCACGCTGCTGCTGGCCGCCTTCCGCCGCGACGAGACCGCCCTCGGCCGTTACGCCGACGGCCTCGCGGCCGGCCCCCGCGGGGTCTGGCCGCGCATCGAGGACCGCAGTCAGCCGCTCGTCGAGGCCGCGTCCGTCGCGCTCGCCCTGCGGCTGACCCGGCCGTTGCTGTGGGACCGGCTGGACGACAGCGTGCGGCAGCGCACCGCCGACTGGCTGGCGGACGCACTCACCGCCGAACCCTGGCCGTGCAACTGGGAGTTGTTCCCCGTCACCGTCGGCGGCTTCCTGAACGAGATCGGCCACCGGCCGGAGGCGGCACGCAAGGCGATCGACCGGGGACTGGAGCGGATCGAGGGCTGGTACCTGGGCGACGGCTGGTACACCGACGGCGACGGCCGGAAATTCGACTACTACAACGGCTGGGCGATGCACCTGTACACGGTCCTGCACGCCTGGCTCGCGGACGACGGGGACCTGCTCTCCCTGTACGGGCGACGGCTGGCACGTCATCTCGACGACTACGCCCGCCTGTTCGGGGGCGACGGCGCCCCCCTGCACCAGGGCCGCTCGCTCACCTACCGTTTCGCGACGGCCGCCCCGCTCTGGCTCGGTGCCCTGACCGGACAGACCCCCCTCAGCCCCGGGGAGACGCGGCGCCTGGCCTCCGGCGCGCTGCGGTACTTCCTGGACGGCGGCGCGGTCGACGAGCGCGGGCTGCTCCCGCTGGGCTGGCTCGGCCCCGACGACTCGCTCGTGCAGAGTTACTCCGGCCCGGCCTCCCCGTACTGGGCCAGTAAAGGCTTTCTCGGCCTGCTCCTGCCTCCGGAGCACGAGGTCTGGACGGCGACCGAGGAGTCGGCCCCTGCGGAGCGCGCGGACCGGGTGACCCCAGTCTCCATCCCCAACTGGCTGCTGCAGTCCACCCGTTCGGACGGGCTGGTCCGGTTGCACAACCACGGCAGCGAGGACGTGCGCTACGACCCCTACTACACCCGGCTCGCCTACTCGACCGCGACCGCGCCCACGGCGTCCTACGACAACAGTGTGATCGTCGGCGCCGATCCGAGCCGTACCCGGATCGAGCCGCTCGGTACCGGCGAGGGGTGGATCGCCTCACGGCACACCGTGCGCGGCGGGACCACCGTGACCAGCCTCGTGCTCGCCGAGGGCGCGGTGGAGGTGCGCGCCCATCTCGTGGCGGGGGCCCGGCCCGGAACAACGGTGCGGATCACGGGATGGCAGGCATCGGACGGGCTCCGGGCCGAACTCCTGCCGGTGTCCGGTCTGTCGGAGGAACTCGTGGGGCGCACCGGACCGGGCGAGGCCACGCTGTTCGTGGCGCTCGCCCGGCTGACCGGTGAGCAGGACCCCCAGCCGCTCGGGGAACTGGTGTCCGTGTGGACGGAGGATGATCACGAAGTGACCGTCCGCTGGGCGTCCGGCACGGAAAACGTCTTCGCTCTCACCGCTTCCGATGCGCGGGTATCACGGCTTCGTCCGGGCGATCCGCAGGCTCGTCGTGGTCGGTGACGTTCCCGTGGGAGCGGTGGCGTAGGACGGGAGGACCGGCGCGTGGCCGTACGGGGCGAGGCGCACGTCGACGTGCTCGGTGCCCTGACCGGCGGACAGGCGGAGGCCCTCATCGTTCGGCCACCGCCGAAACGTCCTCCTCCTAGCGTGGCCGTATGACCACAGAGCCCACCGTGACGACGTTCGCAGGACTCCACCACCGCCCCGGCTTGCCGCTGCTGCTGCCCAACGCCTGGGACCACGCCTCGGCGGCCGGGCTCGCCGCGCGAGGTTTCCAGGCGATCGGCACGACGAGCCTGGCCGTGGCGGCGGCCGCCGGCCTGCCCGACGGCGAGGGGGCGACCCGGGAGCACACCCTGGCGCTCGCGCTGACCCTCGGCTCGGGTCCCTTTCTCCTCTCCGTCGACGCCGAGGACGGGTTCAGCCAGGATCCAGGAGAAGTGGCGGAACTGGCCCGCGAGCTGTGGGCCGTGGGGGCGGCCGGGATCAACCTGGAGGACGGGCTGGGGCCGGTCGGCCGGCACGCCGCGAAGATCGCCGCCGTGAAGGCCGCCGTACCCGGCCTCTTCGTCAATGCCCGCATCGACACCCACTGGTCCGGCGACGGTGACGAACGGGAGACCCTGCGGCGGCTCGATGCCTACCAACAGGCGGGCGCCGACGGGGTGTTCGTGCCCGGGCTGAGCGACCCCGAGCGGATCACCGCCCTCGTCCGGCACCTCGAAGTCCCCCTCAACATCCTGTACTCGCCCGCCGGGCCCACCGTCGCCCACCTCGCCGACCTGGGCGTCCGCCGGGTCAGCCTCGGCTCGCTCCTCTACCGGCGGGCGCTCGGCGCGGCGCTGGACGCGGCGGCCGGCATCGCCGCCGGACACGCCCCGGCCGGAACCACCCCGACCTACGCCGAGGTCCGCGCGCTCGAGCGCAGCGTGTCCGTGAGCAGGTCCGCGAACGCCACCGGGTGATCCCTCGTGCCCAGGTGTCCGCCCGGGCACTCCAGGAACGCACCGCCCGTCCGCTCGGCGAGCAACTCGGCCGTTCGGTACAGCAGTTGCCCACGCGAGTCGGTGCCGGCGGCGAGCGTGAGGCCGGTCGGGGGAGCGGCGAACTCCGGTGCGTATGAGGTGAACGGACGCAGCACGCGCGCCAGGAAGACCCCGTACGGGGTGGCCGACGCGCCTTCCGCGGGCGGGCGTTCCGGGCCGTCCAGCTGCCCGATCAGCTCGGCGCGCCGCTCCTGCCCGTCCGGCAGCACGGTCACGCACGGCGGCTCGTGCGCGACCACGTGCGCCAGCCGCCCGGGGTGCCGGGCGAGCAGGTCCAGGGCGGCGATACCACCGGCGCTGGTCCCGAAGACGTACGCGGTGCCGCCCGCCGGGAGCACCGCCTCCAGCACCCGGTGGGCGCCCTCGCTCCAGTCGGACACCCGCTGCTCGGGAACCGGTAGACCGAGCCGGCCGTGGGCGAGTCCGAGCGGGTCGTAGGTCACCACGGTGAAGTGCGTGGCCAGCCGCTCGGTCAGCGGCCCGAGCCCCATCGGGTGCCCGGCCCCGCCCGGCAGGACAAGCAGCACGGGACCGCTTCCCGTGACGTCGTACGCGTGGACCTCACCGGAGTCGCGGCCTTGATCGAGGCCGGAAATGTGGTGGGAAGCGTCTTCGGGAGCGTCTTCGGAAGCGTTTTCGGGAGGGCGGTCGCCGGTCATCGTTCCTCGGTCATCGCTCGTCGGCCTCTGCTCGGTTCTCGCGGGGCCAGTGGGTGAGTGCCAGGTGCAGGGCGTCGATCGCCTTGTCCCAGGAGGCCCGTACGTCCCGCTCCGCGCCGAAGCCCCCGGTGGACTCCAGGGCGCAGTAGCCGTGGAAAGTGCTGCGCAGCAGGCGGACGGCGTCGGTCAGGTCGGGCTCGTCCAGTCCGTAGGCGCGCAGCATGCCGTAGGTGACCTCGGCGGTGCGGCGCATCGCCGGGGAACCGGCGATCAGGGACTGGTCGATGCGGATCTGAGTGGCCGCGTATCGGCCGGGGTGTTCCAGGGCGTAGGCGCGGTAGGCGCCGGCGAAGGCGGCCAGCGCGTCCTTGCCCGCCCGGCCGGCGACGGCGACCGCGATCCTGTCGATGAGCTCTCCGCCGGCGTACAGCGCGAGCCGGGTGCGCAGGTCCGTGAGGCCCCGCACGTGCGAGTACAGGCTCGCGTCCTTCACGCCGAAGCGGCGGGCCAGCGCGGACAGGGTGACGTTCTCGAAGCCCGCTTCGTCGGCGAGTTCGGCTGCGGCCGTGACGACACGGTCGACGGTGAGGCCCGCTCGGGCCATGGGAGCCTGCCTTTCCGGTTACCTAGGACCTCTAGGTTAGAGGCTAGGTATACCAGGAAACCGGCTTCGACTGAAGTTTCAGCCCCCGGTGGTGCGGAAGTCGTCCGCACCGCCGGTGGCGGCCGGCAGCTCAGTCGATGGGGGCGTACAGCACGCCCAGCTTGTCGATCTCGTCGCCCGCCCGGCCGGTGAAGCCGACGATCTGCCAGCCGGACGGCGCGGTGAAGGTGGCGGCGTCCGAGGTCGCCGTACCGGCCGACAGCGTCCGCCCCCGGTCGGTCGTGATCGCTGCCGAGAAGATCCGTGTCCTGCCGTCCTTCCGGCCCTCCGTCAGTGCGACCGAGGTGAGGTGTTCACCGGCGCCGAGGGTGAGCGAGGCGGCCGCACCGCCCGTGCCGCCGTGGGTGAGAGCCGTGCCGTCGTCGTGAATGAGGGACACCGCGTCCAGGCGGGCGCCGCCGCGCAGGGTGAGGGTGCGCGGGGAAGGGATGGCGGGAAGGGTGTTGGCGTCGTTGAACGCCGTACCGTGCGGGCCGCCGAAGAAGTCGCTCGCGCGCAGCTTCGGGCTGAGCGTGTAGGAGAAGCCGACGGTGTGCGGGAAGTGGTCGGAGAGGTTGCCGCCGCTCGCGTCCAGGAACTTCGCCCACTCGTCGGCGTAACGGGTCGCCGTCAGCGAGACCAGGTCACTACCGCGGTAAAGGATCTTGTCGACGACCTCGCAGTCGTTCGGCGGCGCGGAGGCCGGGCACAGCAGCGGGTCGGCGCCCTGCGTGGGGGCCGTACCGCCCCTGACCAACTGCACCCAGGCATCGGTCAGGCCGTTGTCGTCCACGAGAGTGCGGATGTTGTCACCGCTACGGGTGTAGCGAGTGTTGGTGTCCCCCATGACGATCACCGCGTTGCCGGCCGAGTTGGTCCGGATGAACTGCGAGAGCTGTGTGATGTTGGCGCGGCGGGCGGCGAGCGCGTCGTCGGTGTCGTCCGCGTTCGGGTGGAGGTTGTACAGGTCGAGGTAGACACCCTCGGCGAGGCGCACCCGGGCGAGCGTGAAGCCCTTGGGTGTCAGGCAGTTGGTGCCGGTGCAGTCGTTCCACTTGACTCGCTCGAAGTCCTCGAAGGGGAAGCGGGACAGGGTGTTGAGGCCGTCGCCGATGCCCGCGCCGCCGCTGGTCGCCGTGCGGTAGGGGTGGTCGTCGCCCGCGTACAGCGCCGCGTGGTAGTTGAAGTCCTCCTGGACGTTGACGATGTCGTAGCCCGCCAACCTCGGGGAGATCAAAGGGGTGTTGGTGGCCGGATGGCTGGAGCTGAGCCCCTCCGGAAGGCCCGCCACGTTGTACGTCAGCACGTTGAACGTGCCCGTGTCGGAGGCTTGGGCGGAGCCGGCGGACAGCGTGAGTCCGGCGAGGGTCAGCGCACCGGCCGCGAGGGCGCCAAGGAGTCGTCTCATGGGTCGCATGCGGACCATGCTCATGCCAACTCTGCTGTATTTGAAGGGTAGTTGAGAAAACTGTTCAACTTTGCCGACCGCGCCGGTCGCCGTCGCCGCCGACGCGCTGTCCTTCCTCGTCTCCGCCCTCCTCATCGGTCCGCTGCCCGCCTCCGGTCCGGCCACCGTCGGCTCCGCGCCGCCGCCCCGGCTGCTGCACAGCGCGCGCCAGGGCCTCGTCCAGGTGCTGCGGCATCCGGTGCTGCGGGCGGGGCTCGGCTGTGCCGCCACCGTCAACTTCTTACCCGCCGTCTCCCGGTTGATCGGCGTGGGCCGCGGCGTGGTGGTGGGTGCCGTCCTCTTCCCCCTGCCCCTGGCCCTCGTCTGGGCGGCCGACGGCCCCCTGTGGGTGCGTGCCGGGGTGCCGGCCGTCATGGAGTTCCTGTCCTCGGTCGGCGTGATGCTCTTCGACGTCAACCTCAACTCGCTGACCACGACGGTCACTTCGGACGAGTTGCGCAGCCGGGTCGCCGGTGCCTGGGCCACCGTCAACTACGGCGTGCGGCCCCTGGGCGCGCTGGCCGGAGGCGGCCTCGCCGGACTCGTCGGGCTGCGGGGCACGATCACCGTCTCGGCCGTGGGCGGGGCGCTGTGTGTGCTGTGGCTGCTGTGGTCCCCGATCCCGGCCATGCGCACCTTGCCCATGGAGGCTCCCGCACCGGCACGTCCGGCCGTGTCGCCGTAGGGCGGCGGGGCGCCGGGAGGCAGGGGCCGGACGGAGGCAGGGGCCGGACGCCGGGGGGCGGGCGGCCGGACAGGAGACGTACCCGGGAGAACGCAGGTCAGGGACGGTGATCACGCCGTTCACGGCAGGGGCCGAAGGTTCTCGGGAAAGACGGCGGTCCCGGGGCGGGGCGCAGCACCTTGGGCGCGTTGCCCTGGCGAGATCGCGGCACCGCGTGCAGCGTGGAGACGAAAGGGCTGATCGACGGGGTGGGAGAGCGGTAGGAGAGGTGGGACACATGGACAGGGATGCCTCCGAGCCCCGCGTGGTCGTCGGCGTCGACGGATCGCCGTACTCGTACGAGGCCCTGCGCTGGGCCGTGCGGTACGCGAGCCTCGTCGGCGCCACCGTGGAGGTGGTCGCGGTGTGGGAGCTGCCGGGGCTGTACGGGTGGTCGGCGCCCGCCGTGGACACGGACGTCGACGAGGAGGAGACCCGGCAGCAGGTGCGGAAGGAGCTGACCGAGGTGCTCGGCGCGGACGCGGCCGACGCGGTCCGCACCCACGTGGTGCACGGCAACCCGGCCGACGTGCTGTTGCGGGCCGCCGAAGGAGCCGAGGTCCTGGTCGTCGGCGGCCGGGGCAGGGGAGGGTTCGCCGCAGCACTGCTCGGCTCGGTCAGCCAGCATGTGTCGCAGCACGCCAGTTGCCCGGTCGTGATCGTGCGGTCCGGGAAGCGGTGAGCTGTTCGGGCGAGCGGTGAACCGAGGTCCGGAGAGGGGGAGGGGTTCCAGGTGCCGGAGCCCCAGGTGCCCGAGCCCCGGGTGCCGGCCCGTCGGCGCGGTGGAGCGCGCCGTTCTGTCGGCTGACCCGGTGTACGCGCCGCTGCACGAAGGCCGCAACGCCCCGCCCTGGTGACCGGTTGGCGCGGTCGGGGCGAGCTGCGGGGACAGCTGCTCGGCTCGGTGGCCCTCACCGTCGCCGAACGGATCGCCCCGGTCCGGTGATCGTGGTCCGGGGCGGGCCCGCGGGCGTCGCGGGCCCGCACGCCCTCACCTCTCGGCGGTCCTCTCGGCGGTCGCCGACTGCGGCTCCAGGTGGGACGCGAGGACGGCCGCCTGGACCCGGCGCTGGACGCCGAGCTTCGCCAGCAGCCGCGAGATGTGGTTCTTGACGGTCTTCTCCGACAGGTACAGCCTCTTGCCGATCTCGCGGTTGGTGAGACCGTCACCGATCAGGGCGAGGATGTCCCGCTCGCGCGGCGACAGGCTCTCCAGCTCGGGCGGCAGCGACGGGCTCTCGGCCGGGTCGGTGCGCAGGGAACGCATGAGCCGGGCCGTCGTCGCCGGGTCGAGCATCGACTGTCCCGAGGCGACGGTACGCACTGCGGAGACGAGGTCGGAGCCCTTGATCTGCTTCAGCACATATCCGGAGGCGCCGGCCATGATGGCGTCCAGCAGGGCGTCCTCGTCGTCGAACGAGGTCAGCATCAGACACGCCAGCTCCGGCATCCGGTCGCGCAGTTCCCGGCAGACCGAGATGCCGTCCCCGTCCGGGAGCCGCACGTCGAGGACGGCGACTTGCGGGCGCAGGGCGGGGCCCCGGGCCAGTGCGTGCTCGGCGGTGTCCGCGTCGCCGACCACGGAGATGTCCGGTTCGGCGTCGAGCAGGTCGGCCAGGCCGCGTCGTACGACCTCGTGATCGTCCAGCAGGAAGACCCGGATCGGGTTCCGCTCCGTGAAGGTGCGCGTCTCGGTCATGGCGACCTCTCGTTCCCCGGTACGGACAGACAGCGGGCCGACTGGCCAGGGGGATGATCGTCCCTCCGCCCCGTCGGACGGGCTAGGGCCGACCGGCCCCAGTCGCCCCGTGATCGTCACGCGCGAGGCCGAACCGCACGTCGGGCCCGCAGCGTGGCGGCTCCGTCGCCGTGGCCGCGGTGGCCTGGCCGAGGCGCTCCTCGCATTCGTCGGCCCGGCGGTCGGCGGGCACGCGCACTGCCCTGTTCGCGGATCACCGGATCAGCAGCCCTCCGGTCATCGAGCGGGACGGCACAGGCCCGTTACCTGCAGCATCCGCCAGAAGACCGCGCATTCCACGATCGGCGGCAGGTCCGGCACCGGGGCAGGACCGCGTGCTGTGCGCTGTGGTGCGGTGCTCCACCACCCCGGCGATGTCGTTCGCGCACATGGGGCGATGTCGTTCGCGCACATGGCACGAGAGAACCGGGGGACACGGGACCGGAGGAAGGACTGTCCGGGCCAGGCCCCAGGCCCGAGCCCCAAGTCCGAAATCCGAAATCCGAAATCCGAAGTCCCAGGCCCCAAGAACAGGCCCGGGCCCAGGCCCCAGATCCTGCGGGGCATCGCCCGGCCCCGCCGGAGTCACGGACGCCGACGCGCGCGCCGTCCGGCCGGGCGCGAGGGCCGGACGGCCCAAGCGGCACCACCGGCGGGCGGCGAAGCTGAAGGCGCGGCCGGTTCCGGCGTCCTGCCGAACCCCCGAAGCCGACGGCGCACCGAAAAGGAAGGACGGGGGACCGACGAGCGAAGCACACGGACCGACGGAAGGACGGGGACGGGGACGGGGACGGGACGAGGGAAGGACACGCACCCACGACGCAGGACAGGGAGCTGCCAATGAAGGGCTTCGTCTTCCACGGTCCGGGACAGGCGTCCTGGCAGGACGTCCCGGACCCCGCCGTCAAGGAACGCACCGACGCCGTCGTGCAGGTCGGCGCCGTCACCATCTGCGGGACGGACCTGCACATCCTCAAGGGCGACGTGCCCGAGGTCCGCCCCGGGACGGTGCTCGGCCACGAGGCAGTCGGCGAGATCGTGGAGGTCGGCGGCGACGTGCGCACCGTACGGCCGGGGGACCGGGTGCTGGTCTCCTGCATCACCTCCTGCGGCCGGTGCCGGTCCTGCCGGGACGGCTCCTACGGCCAGTGCCGGGGCGGTGGCGGCTGGATCCTCGGCCATGTCGTCGACGGCACTCAGGCCGAGTACGTCCGCGTCCCCCACGCCGACCTGTCCGTGCACCCGCTGCCCGCCACCCTGAGCAGCGAGGACGCCGTCCTGTTCGCGGACATCTTCCCGACCTCGTACGAGGTGGGCGTCCTCAACGGACGCGTACGTCCCGGCGACACGGTCGCCGTCGTCGGCGCCGGCCCCGTCGGCCTCGCGGCCGTCGCCACGGCACGCCTGTTCGCCCCGGAACGGATCATCTCCGTCGACCTGGCACCGGCCCGGCTGGAGGCCGCCCGGCGGCTCGGCGCCGACGCCGTGGCCGACGTCCGCGAGGAGCCCGGCCAGCTGGTCGCCGACCTGACCGACGGGCTCGGCGCGGACGTGGTCATGGAGGCGGTCGGCGCACCGGAGAGCTTCGAGCTGTGCACCCGCATGGTCCGCCCCTGCGGGCACGTGGCCAACATCGGCGTGCACGGCAGGCCCGCCACGCTGCACCTCGAAGACCTCTGGATCAAGAACGTGACCATCACGACCGGCCTGGTGGACACCTCCTCCACGCCCACCCTGCTGCGGATGGCCGCCGCGGGTCGGCTGCCCACACGTGATCTGGTCACCCACACCTTCCCGCTCGACCACATGGAGGAGGCCTACGACGTCTTTGCCAAGGCCGTCGAGACCGGCGCCCTGAAGGTCGTGCTCGGCGGGGAGCAGCACGCGGAAGTCGCCGTCCCCGCGGCCTGACGGCGAGGCACCCGCGGTCCGATCGAGAAGGAGCGTGACGGCCATGACCGAACAGACGAGTGCGCACGCGGCGGCGGAGGCACCGCTCGGCGATCTGGGGCGGCGCCTGGCCGCCCGGCGAGCCCAGCTCGGCCTGACCCGGAGACAGACCGCCGCCCGGGCCGACATGGCCGTCAGCTACCTCAAGTACCTGGAGGAGCATCCTGGTGCCGCCCCGGGCACCGGCCCCCTGATCAGGCTGGCCGAGGCGCTGGAGACGACGGTCACCGAGCTGACCGGCGGCGCCGTCGACCTGCCGCCCGGCCCCGGGCGTGCCGTACGCGAAGCCCGCTTCACCGAGCTGTCGTCCGGCGAGTGCCGGGCGCTGCTCGGCTCGCACGGAGTGGGACGGCTGGCCGTACCGACCGCCACCGGTCCGGTGATCGTGCCTGTCAACTACAGCGTCGTCGACGGGGCGATCGTCTTCCGGACCGCCCTCGGCGCGACACCCTCCCTCGCCGCCGGGCAGAACGTGGCGTTCGAGGTCGACCGCATCGACGACACCTTCAGCCAGGGCTGGAGCGTCCTGGTACGCGGTCACGCGCGGACGGTGACGGACCGGCAGGAGCAGCAACGGTTCACCGAGCGGGCGTACAGCGCCCCCTGGGCCGGTGGTGACCGCGACCAGTGGGTGCGCATCGAGCCCCACACGGTGACCGGGCGCCGGATCACGGCCTGAGAGCGGGGCCGCGGCGCAGGGTCCCGCTCCCGCTCCGGCACCGGGGCGCCACACGGCGCAACCTACCTCGGTCATGTGGACCTAGGCGCAACGTACCTCGGTCAAGTGGAGTTCGCCGCCTCGCCGTTCGGGCCGCCCGGCCGGGCCGGTGCGGGCCGGTCGCCGACGCCTCCGATGACGGCCGGCGGGGCTACCGGTCGGTCATCGGTTGGTCATCGGTCGGCGCCACCGTCGGTTCCGTCGGGGAGCTGCGGCCGGCCCCGCGCCCGCTCCTGCTCAGGCCGGCGGGAGCACCGTGATCTCCGCCTGCGGGAAGCCCCCGCCCGCCTGCGCTCCTGCCGATCTTGACCGGGCCGGCCGGCTCCGGCGGGCGGGGAGGTGGTGAGGAGGCCGGCCACCGGTCCGCGTACCGCCGCAGGTCGGGAGCGGATACGGTGGAGAGGTCCGCCGGTGCGGGGACCGTGCCGACGGGTCCTTGGAGGGACATGGTGCCAGGCCCCGAGCAGCCCCCCGTACGACTGCCGCAGCTGAAGCTCGACGAGCTGCTGGAGGAGCTGCAGGCCCGGATCAACGCGGCCCGTGGCACCCAGGACCGCGTGCAAGGACTGCTGGAGGCCGTCCTCTCCGTCGGCCGGGAACTGGAGCTGGAGCAGGTCCTGCACTCCCTCGTGGAGGCGGCCGCGATACTCGTGGACGCCGAGTACGCCGCCCTCGGCGTCATCGGGCCGGACGGCGCACGGCTGTCCGCCTTCCACACCGTGGGCGTCACCGACGAGCAGATCTCCGTGATCGGCCCCTTCCCGGAAGGCCACGGCATCCTCGGCGAACTGATCCACCACCCGCGGCCGCTCCGGCTCGCCAGGATCTGCGAGCACCCGTCCTCCTACGGCTTCCCGCCGGGCCACCCGCCGATGAGCAGCTTCCTCGGCGTCCCGATCCGCATCCGCGACCAGGTCTTCGGCAACCTGTACCTGACCGAGAAGCGCGGCGGACGGGAGTTCGACGAGGAGGACGAGTCGGTGCTCTCCACCCTGGCCGTCGCCGCCGGCGTGGCCATCGACAACGCGCGCCTGTACGAGGAGTCCCGGCTGCGCGAGCGCTGGCTGCGCGCGAACGCGGAGATCGGCCACAGCCTCATGTCCGGCACCGACCGCGCCGAGTCCCTGGGACTGATCGCCGAGCGCGCCCGGGAGATCTCGGGGTCCGCCCTGGCCGTGGTCGCCTTTCCCATGGAGGGCACGAAGTCGCTCACCGTGGAGATCGCGGTCGGCGTGGACGCCGAGGCGCATCGCGGACTGGTGCTGCCCATGAGAGCGAGCCTCATGGGTCTGGCGTACACCGCGACCGCCCCGGTCACCAGCGACGACGTCGTCCACGACGCGCGGATCAACCCCGAGCCGCCGCGCTTCGAGGGGCTCGGCCCCGCCGTCGCCGTCCCGATCGGCACGGGCGCGGGCGGCGTGCGGGGGGTGGTGCTGGTGGCCCGCGAGATCGGCCGGCCCGTCTTCCTGGAGAGGGAGACCGAGATGCTGCTGGGGTTCGCCGCACAGGCCGCGATCGCCATGGAACTGGCCGACCGCAGGCAGGACGCCCAGCAGATCGCGTTGCTGGAGGACCGCGACCGCATCGCCCGGGACCTGCACGACCTAGCCATCCAGCGGCTGTTCGCCACCGGGATGACGCTGCAGAGCGCGGGCCGCTTCATCGAGCATCCCGAGGCCGCCGAGCGGGTGCTGCGGGCGGTGGACGACCTCGACGAGACCATCAAGATCATCAGGTCGACGATCTTCGGGCTGCGGGCCCGCGTGGGCACCGCCGGGAGCGGCCTGCGGGCCAGGGTCGTCCGGGCGGTCGGCGACGCCACCCCCGTGCTGGGTTTCGCGCCCAGTGTGCGGATGGAAGGCCTGGTCGACACCGATGTGCCGCCAGAGACCGCCGAGCACATCGTGGCCGTACTGTCCGAGGCCCTGACCAACATAGCCCGGCACGCCCACGCCGCACGGGCCCAGGTGGCCCTGACGACCGACGGCCGCGAGGTGTGCCTGCAGGTCAAGGACAGCGGCGTGGGCATCCCGCCGGGCGGCCGGCGCAGCGGACTGCTCAACATGGCCGAGCGGGCGGCGAAGCTCGGCGGGCGGCTCGAGGTGACCAGCCCCCAGGAAGGCGGCGCCGTACTGGACTGGCGCGTCCCGCTGCCCGCCGAATGAGCCTCCTGGCCGGACCCCACGGCGCGAGAGGCCTGGGCCGACGGGGCACGGGAGCGGCCCACTCGGCCCATGTCGCCGACGGGTCCGCCGCCGCAGCCTGAAGGTGTCCGAAGACGGCCTCGGTCCCGGCTCCGGGAGGACGCCATGAACGGCACTCCGGCCCTCGTGCACGACGTGATGACCTCCCCGGTCGTCGCCCTGCGGGGCGGCGCCGCCTTCAAGGACATCGTGCGGGTCATGCGGGAGTGGCACGTCAGCGCCCTTCCGGTGCTGGACGACGCCGGACGTGTGGTCGGCGTCGTCTCCGAGGCCGATCTGCTGCCGGCGCGGGAGTACGGCGACGCGGGCATCGGCCGCCCCGGCCCGGCCCGGCACCCGCAGGAGACCGGCACGGCGGACGCCGCGACCGCGGCCGCGCTGATGACCGCCCCGGCCGTGACCGTGGCACCCGACGCCACGCTCGCCCAGGCCGCGCGCCTCATGGCCCGCAGCGGGGTCAAGCGGCTGCCGGTCGTCGGCCGTGACGGGACGCTGCGGGGCGTCGTCAGCCGCTCCGACCTGCTGAGGGTCTTCCTTCGGGAGGACGAGGACATCGCCGAGGAGATCCGGCGCGAGGTCGTCGTACGTCTCTTCGGCACACGCACCACCACCGTCCGGGTGGAGGTGCGCGACGGTGTCGTCACGTTGACCGGACGGGTCAGGGAGACGGCCCTGATCCCGCTCGCGGCGCGGCTCGCACGTGCCGTGGCGGGCGTGGTGGACGTGCACTGCGCACTGTCCGGACTGCCCCGCCGCCCGGACCCCGACCCCGACCTCCCCGACCCCGACCTCCCCGACTCCGGTCTTTCCGACTCCGGTCTTTCCGGCCCCGTCAGGGGGCGCACGCCCTGACGGACGACGCCGGTCCCCGACAGGAGGTGGCGACGATGCCGCGAACGCCTCCCCGGACGGTCACCCGGGTACGGTTCTGGCGCTGGCGCCGCAACCCGCTGAGGCGGCACAGCGATGTCGTCGAGGCCTGGATCGTGCTCGCCGTCTGGCTGCTCGCCCTGGTCTGCGGAGCGGCCGCGGGCACGGTGGCGGCACGTATCGCCGATTCGGGGCTCGCGGCGCGGGCGGCCCGGGTGCACGCCGTGTCCGCGGTCCTCACGGACAGGGCACCGCCGACCCCGGTCCCTTCGGCGGGAGGCGACGACGGCGGCGTATGGGCCGCCGTGCGCTGGACCGGACCGGACGGCTCCGTGCACACGGACCGGGCGAAGGTCCTCGCGGGAGCCGCGGCGGGCACCCCGGTGACCGTGTGGGCGGACCGCACGGGCCATCTGGTGCCCGCACCCCTCACCGGGGCGGTGGCGACGCTGGAGACGGCCGTGACCGGCGCCCTCGTCGCCGTTCCGGTCTGCGCGGCGGTCTGGGCCGGCGGACGGGTGGTCCGCGCCCGGCTCATCCGGCGGCGCATGGCCGAGTGGGACGAGGAGTGGAAGCAGATCGGGCCGCGGTGGGGGAACCTGAGCGGAGGCCGGGGTTGAACACAGCTGGAAGCAACTGAAAACAGCTGACCACAGCTGAAAACAGCTGACGTCCCGACGACCTCGGACACCACTCCGGCCACCCGGCGGCCCGGCCCGGAAGCAACCGACCCCGCCGACGGGCCAGGCGCCTGCCGGATCAGGAGCCGTCGTGCTCGGACCCGGTCGCCGTCTTCGAGTAGCCGTCGTGCCAGGCGGCCTTGGCCCCGGAGTCGCCGATCCGGTAGACGTCCACCACGGCTCCGACCGCGACGGCCAGCGAGAGCACACCGAGGAGGATCCGTACCGGAGGGGCGGACCAGCGCGGGCCGCGGCCCTGGCCGGGCTCCGCCGGAGCGCGCCGCCCCGCCCACCACACGACCGCCGCCAGCACGAACAGGCCCAGGGCCCAGGGCAGCAGTCCGTCACCCAGCTCGGTGTGCCGGCGCACCAGGGCGTCGTCCTGCACGTGCCGCTCCAGCCACTCACCGGCGTGCGTGGTCAACGGCACGCTGACCAGGGCCACGAAGGCGAGCGCCGGGAGCAGGACCCCCAGCCGCCGGGCGGCGCGCGGCCACAGCGCGGCCGCCACCAGGGCCAGCGCGGCCAGGGGTATCAACACGACGACCACATGGACGAACAGGACATGGGCGGGCAGACCGTTGACGAGATTCATCCAGGGCTCCTGAGGGGGGGGTGACGGGCGCCGCGAGCCTGGCACAGCCACCTCTCAGTTACCTCTGAGCCTTCGCGCCCCGGTCACCACGGTCCTTGCACGGGGTTGTCGCGTGCACCGGGACCGCCGGGATGCCGGTGGTCGGCGTCTGCTCCGGATGCGTGCTGCCGGCCCTGGGGCATGGGCGGGTCACTCGAGTCGCTCGGGTCGCGGGCCGTTTCTCCAGTTCAGCCGGATGAGTACGACCGTCGGGCAGCGGGGGACGCGACCGCGGCCGGCCGGGTGCGGAGGGTTCCGGGGAAACCCCGGAACCCTGGGCCGGCCGGCCGCGATGGGCGTCGTAAACGGTTGCCGTCAACCGGCCTCGGGGTCGGGGACGGTGGAGAACACGAAGGAGAACTCCGCGGGTTCCGCCCGCAGGTGGTAGCGGGGCAGCGGACCCGGCCCGCAGGACTGGGAACCGACGCCGTGCTGACCGTGGTCGAGGTTGACCCAGACCCCCGTGGCGGAGCCGCTGCCGGACGCGGCGCCGGCGGTGAGGTCGGTGAGGTGCGTGGCGGCGTCCAGTTGCTCGGTGGTCCAGCGGCGGGCGGTGAGGTAGAACGCCGGGTCGCCCTCGACGCGCAGACCGCCGAGCTCCGCCCAGCGGACGTCGGCGCGGGCGCCGTTCTCCTGGGGGCGGACGTAGGGCGTCTGCAGGTCGTCCACCGTCGACTGCCAACGCCCCGTCATCGACGCCGCCCTGGTGTCCGGATACGCCTCGCCGGGGCCGCCGCCGAACCACCGCACCCGGTCGGCCGCCGACAGCCCGAAGCGGATGCCGAGCCGGGGCAGCGGTACCGTCCAGTCGCCCTCCGGGACGGTGGACACGGTCAGCCGAAGACGGTTTCCGTCCGACGTCCAGCGGTAAACGGTGGCCAGCCCCAGCTCCCGTGCGGCCGGCGCCACGCGGGTACGGACCGTCAGGGTGTGCTCGCCGGTCTCCACCGCGTCCAGCCGGTGCCGCATCCGGTGCAGTCCGAGCTTGCGCCACAGCGGCCCGTGGCGCACATCGCTCTGCCAGGGGGCGCCGTCGTCGTTGTCGGTCGTGGCCCGCCACACGTCCAGGCGCAGCCCGGAGACCGGCACGTCACCGACGGCGGTGAGGGCGCCGGTGCGGGCGTCGAAGGTGCCGGGGCCGAGGGTGATCAGCCCGTCGCCGGGCACCGGCCCTGCCATCGCCGCGACCCTGGGCACCCGCCGCTCCGATACCGCGACCTGGCCCCAGGCCACGACGTGGTCCTTCGCCGCCCACGGGGTGCCGTCCGCGAGGGCCGCCCGGACCGTCCAGTGGGCCTCTCCGGCCGGTGCCCCGGCCGGCGGCGCGGGCAGCTTGACGTCGGCGGACTCGCCGGGCGCGAGCGCGGGCACCGACAGGGGCCCGGACTCCACCGTCTCCCCGTCGACCTCGTACGACCACGAGAACGCCAGCGCCGACAGGCCGGCGAAGTCCTGCTTGTTGGTGACCCGGACCGTGCCGTCGCCGGCCTCGCCGGTGATCCCGACCGGTTCGATCACCTTCTTGAACTCCACGAGACCGGGGGAGGGCCGCCGGTCCGGGAAGAGCAGACCGTCGCAGACGAAGTTGCCGTCGTGCAGCTCCTCACCGAAGTCGCCGCCGTAGGCGTAGCCCAGCTCCGGATGCGCGATGCCGTGGTCGATCCACTCCCAGACGAACCCGCCCTGCACCCGGTCGTACGACTCGAACAGCCGCTGGTAGTCGGCGAGTCCGCCGGGGCCGTTGCCCATGGCGTGCGCGTACTCGCACAGGATGAAGGGCAGTCGACGGCGCCGGAGGCTGCCGCCGTCAAGGCCGCGGCCGATCCGCTCGACCTCGGCGTGACTCGCGTACATCCGCGAGTACATGTCCGTGTCCCGGCAGGTGGGATCGCCCTCGTAGTGGAGCGGGCGGGAGGCGTCGCGGCCGCGGATCCACTCGGCCATCGCGGTCAGGCCGCGGCCGGTGCCGGCCTCGTTGCCGAGGGACCAGATGACGACCGACGGGTGGTTCTTGTCCCGTTCGACCATGCGGGACGCCCGGTCCAGCAGGGCCGGGGTCCAGCGGTCGTCGTCGACGGGGTTGTCCCGCCAGCCCTGCTCGGTGAAGCCGTGCGTCTCGAGGTCGCACTCGTCGATCACCCACAGGCCGTACTCGTCGCACAGGTCGAGGAAGGCCGGATGAGGCGGGTAGTGGGAGGTGCGGACCGCGTTGATGTTGTGCCGTTTCATCAGCAGCACGTCCTCGCGCATCGTGGCGAGGTCGAGTGCGCGTCCCTTTTCCGGATGCCATTCGTGCCGGTTGACGCCCTTGAGGAGCACCGCATGCCCGTTGACCTTGATCAGGCCGTCCGACAGCTCCACGGTACGGAAACCGATGCGCAGCGGCACCCGCTCGCCCTCGGTGGTGAGCGTGCCCTCGTACAGCCTCGGAGTTTCCGCCGACCACGGCTCGACCGGCACGGTCACGCTCTCACCGGTCGCGAGGTCGATGCCCAGCTCGGAAACGGTTACCCGGCCGTCCACGTCGGAGTCGACCCGCAGGGTGCCGGTACCGGCACGGTGGTCGTAGGAGGCGTGCACGAAGAAGTCGAGGGCGGCGCCCGCCGGGCGGTGCAGCAGGGTGACGTCACGGAAGATGCCCGGCAGCCACCACTGGTCCTGGTCCTCCAGATAGGAGCCGGCCGACCACTGGTGGACCCGGACCGCCAGGACGTTGCCCTCGGGGCGGAGCAGATGGCCGACCGCGAACTCGTGCGGCAGCCGCGATCCCTTGAACTCGCCGAGGTCCGTGCCGTTGAGCCACACCCGGGCGCAGGACTCCACCCCGTCGAAACGCAGTACCGCGCCGCCCTCGGCGAGGTCCGGCCAGTCTCCGGGCAGGTCGAAGACCCGCAGATGGTCGCCCGTCGGGTTCTCGGTCGGCACCCGCGGCGGGTCGACCGGGAACGGGTAGAGGTGGTTGGTGTAGATCGGGGAGCCGAAAGCGCCCCCGCCCTGCAGGACCCAGTGGCCGGGGACAGAGATCTCCGCCCAGTCACCGGCGTCGTATCCCTGCGCCGCGAAGGAGTCGTCCTCGGCGTCGGCCGTCCGCGACAGCCGGAAGCGCCAGCTGCCGTTCAGTGACAGGGAGGGGGCGTCGGAGGACGCGTACCAGGCGCGGGGCGGCAGTGCTCCGGAGCCCGGCGAGACGTCCTCGACGTAATCGGTGACGGTGTGGGTGCTCAACGACATCGGCCTCCTGGTTCAGCCCTTGATACCGGTCTGTGCGATCCCCTGCACCAGCCAGCGCTGGAGGAAGAGGAACACGAGCAGCAGCGGCAGGATGGAAATGGCCGTCGCCATGAAGATCTGGTGGAAGACGACGGTCTGGTTGGTGATGTACGAGGAGAGCGCGACCTGGACGGTCCACGAGTCCGGGTCCTGCCCGATGACCAGCGGCCACAGAAACGCGTTCCAGCCGTTGATGAACGTGATCGTCGCGATCGCCGCGAAGAAGTTCAGGGAGTTGGGGACGACGACCCGCCAGTACGCGCCCCAGTACCCGAGCCCGTCCACGCGCGCCGCCTCCTCCAGCTCCTTGGGGAACCCGAGGAAGTACTGCCGGAACAGAAAGCAGGTGAAACCGCTGAACAGGCCGGGAATGATCAGACCCCGGTAGGTGTCCACCCAGCCGAGGGACGACACCAGCACGAAGCTGGGCACGAAGGTCACCGAGGTCGGGACCATCAGGGTGCCCAGGACGACGTAGAAGATCTTGTTGGCGTGCCGGTACGGGATGCGGGCCAGGGCGTAGCCGGCGAGCGAGCACACCAGCAGGATGCCGGCGGTCATGCAGACGGCGACGACCATGGAGTTCACCAGCGACCGGGCGAACGGTACCGACGGGTCGTCGAACAGCTCGCCGATGTTGCCCCACCGCAGGTGGGTGGGGAACAACTCCCAGTGCTCCCCGGTGATGTGGGCGTCGGTGGAGAGGGCGTTGCGGAGCATCACGTAGAACGGGATCAGGAAGAGGAAGGCGGCGACACCGGTTGCCGCATGGAGACCGGCGTTGCCCGTCACCCCGCCCCTGCGCTTCGTGGTCACTTGGACTCCTCCCCGCGTCCGAAGCCCATGAGCTTGCCCTGGAACAGGGTGACGACGACGATCAGCGCGGTCAGGATGACGGCTCCCGCGCTGCCTGCGCCGTAGTCCTGTTCCGTGCCCAGGGCGGTGTAGTACAGCTCGACCAGCGGCGGCCGGCCCCATGTCGTCTTGTCGAGCAGGTTGTAGAACTCGTCGAAGGCCTGGTAGGCCGCGATGAGCAGCAGCAGGATCACCGCGGTCGAGGTGGCGCGCAACTGGGGCAGCGTGATGTGCCGGAAGGTCTGCCAGCCCGGCCTGGCGCCGTCGATGGCGGCCGCCTCGTACAGCTCGGTCGGGATGTTCTGCAGCGCGGCCAGGAAGAGGATCATGTAGAAACCGGACTGCAGCCAGAGTCGTGCCGTGACGATGACCAGCCAGTACCAGGGGGGACTCGGGCTCGCCAGCCAGGCGATGCCGTCGATCCCGAACCAGCCGAGGACGGTGTTCATCAGTCCGAAGCGCACGCCGCTGAACAGGGACATCTTCCAGATCAGCGAGGCGGCCACGTAACTGCACGCGGTCGGCAGGAAGAACACGGAGCGGAAGAACGCCCGCATGAACCTGAGCCGGTTCACCAGCAGGGCGAGACCCAGTGACACCGCCCAGGTGGTCGGCACGATGAACGCGGCGAACACCGTGAAGGTACCGAGCGAGTCGACGAACTTGGGGTCCGTCAGCATGTACGTGTAGTTGTCGAAACCGATGAACTTGCTCGGTGTGACGGTGAAGCGGGCGTCGAAGAAGCTGAGGTAGACACTCCAGCCGATCGGCACGTAGATGAAGATGATCAGCCCGGCGAGGAAGGGGCTGATGAAGAGCCAGAAGTTGAAGGTACGGCTGCCCAGCAGACCCCGCCGCGTCCGGGCCGGTGCGGCCTTCGCCGGGGCGGGGCCCGCGAGGTCGAGCTTGGTCGTCGTCGACATGTCGTGGTCCGTCCGCCGGCCTATCCGAAGAGCTTCTTCAGCTCGCGGTTGACGGTCCTGTCGCACTTGTCGAGCGCCGCCTCCGGGTCACCGTCCTTGCGTACGCAGTCGGCCATGACGTCCCAGGACGCGCTGATCATGGCCTGGGTCCAGGCGATGTTGTCGAAGTGCCCGTACTGGTTGAAGAGCTGGACTCCCTGGGCGGGCAGACCGGACTTGAGCTTGGTGGCCGACGCGGCGATCGAGGAGCGTGGCGGGATGTGGAAGCCGTACGAGGTCGCGAAGTCCTCCTGGTACTTCCTCTGCTCGATCCACAGCCACTTGACGTACTCCTTGGCCGCGTCGACGTCGCCGCCCTTGGCGTTGACGAACATCGACCAGCCGCCGTTGTAGACCGAGGGCTTGCCGGAGTCGGTGGTCTTCGGGAAGGGGAAGACGCCCAGGTCGTCGCCGAGCGCCTGCTGGAACTGCGGCATGGCCCACATGCCGCAGAACTGGACGGCACACAGCCCCTGGCTGAGCGAGGACGGATCCCAGTAGTCGGTCGGGGCGCCGAGGAGCAGATGGCCGCTGGCGAACAGCTTGCGCATCTTCTTCAGGCCCTCGATGACGCCGGGGGTGTGGTAAGCGATTTCGTTCTTGTCGTCGAGGGTGTCCGCGCCCGCGGACCAGATCAGCGGGTTGACGACGGCGTGCAGGTCGTTGCCGAGGTACAGGCCCTTGGTCTTGCCGGTGGTGAGCTTGGCCGCGGCCTCGATCAACTCGTCGAGCGTCTCGGGAACCTTGACGCCGGCCTTCTCGAAGAGCGAGGGCCGGTAGAAGAAGAACTGCGGATCGTCGATCATCCGCACGCCGTAGACCTTTCCGTCCACCGTGTGCGACTTGATGTCGGCGGGGTTGAAGTCGCTCTTGACCGGTTCGACGAGGTCGCTCAGGTCCGCCACCTGGCCGCTCTTGACCATCTGGATCTGCGGGTGGAACTCGAAGACGTCGGGCGCGCTCCTGGTGAGCAGGGTGGCGAACAGCTTGCTCTCGTAGTCGGCGCTGGTGATCCACTGTGTGGTCACGTGGGCACTCTTGTACGCGGCGGCGTAGCGCTTGATCGCCTGCTCCGTCCCGGCCTCGCCGTAGGCGTGGAACATCTGGGTGAGGTTCTTGCCCGAACCGCTCCCACCCCCACGTCCGTTGTTGCTGCCGCAGGCGGCGAGCGGGGCGGCGACGGCGAGACCGGCTGCGGCCCGGAGTATCGAACGGCGGTCCCAGGTGCTGTTGCTCGGTGCCGGCATGGTTGGCGTCCTTGTCTGTCGAAGTGCGGCTGCTGCGGCCCTGCGCGCCCGGCGGCCGAGTGGCCTGGGATCCCGGGTGCGGTGCGGGGACGCTAGCCTTCGGCTAATGCTTCGGCAAGGGGTTGGACGAAGTCTGTTCGAAGTGTTGTGTGTGGTTCGGAATCACGAACAGGGCTGCGGGACAAAGGAGTTGAGGGCCGCCGGGTCAGGGTTGTGGCCGGCGGCCCTCGGTCCACAGGGGAGCGGGCTCTACCGCCTGGTCCAGGCCTCGTTGGTGCCACCGTTGCAGCTGTAGAGGATCACCTTGCTGCCGTCGGCCGTCGCCTGCCCGCTGACGTCGAGGCACTTGCCCGACGCCTCGTTCACGATCTGCCCGTTCGCGTTCAACAGCCAGCGCCGGGTGGCGTCACCGGTGGCCGCGGCGGTGGCCGTCAGGCCCGAATCCCCCGCCGTCAGATAGCCGTTCGCGCTCTTCAGGGTGCCCCGCGCGTCGTACGACCACGACTGGTCCGCGGCGCCCGTGCACGAGGTGATCGCGGCTCCCGAGGCGTCCGCGGTGAGGCACTTGCCCGACTGCCGGCCCGCCAGAGCGCCGGTCACCGCCGAACTGCCGTGGCCCTTCTGGTCGAAGACGTACGTCGTGACCGAACGGGCGGCGAGGGTTGTGGAAGCGGTTCCGCCGCTGACGGACGGTTTCGCGATCCTCGCCCAGTTCTCGTCCGCCGAGGTCCGCACCGCCTGCGTCGCCCGCACCGGCACCTCGCTGTTGAAGTGCAGGTTCAGCGCGGTGTCGGTGGTGTTGTGGTTGTTCACCACGACCACCCACTGTCCGTCGCGGTCGTAGGACGACACCTCCACGCCGTCCGGGGCCCCGGTCACGTTGTGCGCGACCGCACCCGGCCGGACGAACCTGCTGTACTGGCCCAGCGCGTAATAGCGTTTGGTGAAGTACAGCTTCTGGTTGCCGTTGGCCGCGTAGTCGGGGTCGTAGTAGATCAGGCCGTCGTTCCAGCCCTGGTCGTTCCTGGTGGTCGGATCGGTGCCGTAACCGCTTGCGAGCGCCACCCACCACTGGAACGCCGAATCGTGCGAGGTCGCGAAGTCCTTGTAGATGATCCGCGACATCAGCAGCGCGTTGTCGATGGTCGGGTCGTACTCCTGGTTCCAGCCCGTGGTGCCCTTGCCGAAGCAGCAGATCTCGGTGGCCCAGGGCGTCTTCCCGACCGACTTCGACGTCTCGTAGACGCTTCCGAGCCGGCCGTCGTCGGGGTTGTCGTACGTGTGGTGGGCCAGCCTGGCGACGTAACCCGCGGTGCCCGGCTGGGAGATCCACTGCGGTACTTCGCTGGTGAACTGCGTGGTCCTGCTGGACTCGTCGGCGATGATGCCCGTTCTCTGGTGCCGGGCCCGCTGCTCGGCGCCGAGTGCGCGCACGATGTCGTCACGCTGGCCGACGGGCACCGGCATGCCCTCCTGGCCGCAGTCGGCGAAGCTGTTGTCCGGCTCGTTGAAGGGGCTGATGTAGTCGAACCGTGCGCCCTGCCGCGCGAAGTGATCGGTCACGTCGGCGACGTACTTCGCGAAATCGGCCTCGTTCGCCGCGTTCAGCTGACCGCCGCAGCTCTTGCCGTTGGTCGTCCACCGGGCCGGGGCGCTGTTGACGAAACCGATCAGGTCCTTCACGCCGTACTGCGCGGCGTACTTCAGGAAGGTGCGACCGCCGCCGTCCCTGCTCCAGTCGTAGGAACCGTCGGCTTTGAGGAAGTCCTCGGCCGCGCGGGCCGGGGTGGTGACCGCGACACCGCCGCCACCGATGTTGTACCGGTACGAACTCAGCGCCAACCCCTGCTGGGAGAACAGGAGCCCGGCGACCCGGGCCTGCACCGTCGGGTCGAAGTGCTGGAGGTCGTTGACCCACCAGGCACCGGACGCGCCGATGTCGTCGATGGTCTGCGCGGCGTGGGGGGAGACCTCGGCGGCGGCCGGGGCGGTGCCCGCGCTCGCGGGCGGGGAGGTGAGGAGGGCTCCGGTGACGGCCAGTGCGGCGGACGCCGTCAGCAGGGCCTGTCCACCGATGCGGAGTCGAGCGGTGCGGGGCTGTGACACGTGCATCCCTTCCGTCGTCATGAAGGCGGTGCGGTACGGCTCCTTGCGGGGATGGTGCGCTTGGTGCTGCCCTGCCTCTGCCCGACGGACTGCAGCGCCCCCTCCAGCGCGAACGTGGCCGCGCCGAGGGACACCGGGTCGGTGGGGATCGGGGAGAGGACGATCTCGGTGGCGGCCAGCGGCCGGCGCAGTGTGTGCCGGGCGACGGCCCGGCGGACCTCGCCCAGCAGCGGCTCGCCCAGCCGGGCGGCGACCCAGCTGCTGAGCACGACCACTTCGGGATTGAGGAGATTGATCAGGTCGGAGATGCCGGCGCCCAGGTAACGGGCGGTGTCCCGGACCACCTTGACGGCCACCGGGTCACCCGCGGCGACCGCGCGGGCCAGCGCGTCGACGGTGGCCGTCTGGTCCTCGGGATGCAACAGCGGGGACCGCGGGCTGAGTTCGCGCAGGTTCTGCATGATGCCGGGCGCTCCGACGTACGTCTCGACACAGCCGTGGTTGCCGCAGTGGCACAACCGCCCGTCCAGGACGAGCGTGGTGTGGCCCCACTCGCCGGCGCTGTTGCTCACGCCCCGGTGCAGCCCCCCGCCGAGGGCCAGACCGGCGCCGACCCCCGTGCCCAGGTTGACCACGACCGCGTCCCCGCGGCCCCGCGCGGCCCCGAACCACAGCTCGGCCACCGCGCAGGCGCGCAGCGGGTTGTCCAGGTACAGGGGGTAGGCGATGTGCTCGGCGAGCAGGTCGAGCAACGGTACGTCGTGCCAGTCCCAGTTGGGCGCGTACTCCGCGACACCGGTGTCGCGGTCCACCTGGCCCGGCACGCTCACCCCGACGCCGAGCACGCGGGCCGCCTCCACCCCGGCCTGCGCCACCACCGAGCCGACGGCCGCGGCGACATGGCCCACCACCTGCTCTGGGCGGCTCTCGCCGGGCCGCATGTCCTCGTCGGCGCGGGCGAGCACGTTCAGCGCGAGGTCGAACAGTTCGACATGGACGTAGGTCTCCGCGATGTCGACGCCGATCAAGGCGCCCCCCGGCGCGTGGACGGCCACCAGGCCCCGGGGCCGGCCGCCGGCCGAGTCCTCGAACCCCACCTCGGTGATCATGCGCAGGTCCAGCAGCTCGCCGACCAGCGTGGCCACCGTGGCGAGGCTCAGTCCGGTGGCCGCCGCGAGTTCCTGCCGGGAGGTGGGGGACTCGGCGATGATCTGGCGCAGCACCTCGTAGCGGTTCGCGGTGCGGATGTCACGCGATGTGCGCTTCACGCGGCTGCCCCTCCCATGCCGTCCGGACCGGGCCGGGGCGACGTCGGCACCGGCGCGGGCGTCAGGCTATGAGCTGGGAGGGACTTTCGACAAGGGCTTTGGAAAGGGGCTGGAGAAAGTGCCCGGCCACACCGCGAAGGAGAGGCGCTCCGGTCAGTCCTCCAGCAGGTCCCGGACGAAGGCGTTGGTGAACTTCCCCGCTGGATCAAGGGAGCGCGCCAGGGTGCGGAAGTCGGCGAGGCGGGCGTAGCGGCCGCGGACGACCGCCGGGGAGAACCCGTACACCTTCCCCCAGTGCGGCCGCGGATCGAAGGGAGCCAGCGCCTCCTCCAGCCGGCGCACCACTGGCACGACGGCCGCCTCGTCCCGGACCCAGGTGAAGTGCAGCGCCACCGAGTCCCGCCCGTGGGCCGGGCTGAGCCACTGCGCGTCGGCGGCGACCGTACGCACCTCGCAGACCTGCAGCGCGCCGGCGACCGTCGACCGGATGCCGTCGACCGCACGCAGCGCCTCCACCTCCGCCTCCCGCGGCAGCAGGTACTCCGACTGGATCTCCTCCCCGCTGCTCGGCGTGAACTCCGCCCGGAAGTGCGGCAGTCGCTCGTGCCACGGCCCCGGAGCGCCCAGCTGCTCGGTGCAGTTGCCCGCGGGCATACCCGGCACCGGGTGCATCGGCACCCGTGCGGGCGCCGCCCACGGGAAGTCCACCGCGGGCTGGTCGGTACGCCGCTTGACCCACACCTGCCTGAAGCCCGGCTCCCGCCAGTCGGTGAACAGGCTCACGCTGTACCCGCAGGCGGCCACCGCGGCGAAGTCCAGCCCGTCCAGCGGGAGTTCGGTGAACACGCGCTGCTCCACCCGGTACGCCGGCTCCAGGTCGAGGGTGAGCGCGGTGACGACCCCCAGTGCGCCGAGCGAGGTCACGGCACCGTCGAACCGGTCGTCACCCCGGCCGATCGTCACGGTCGAGCCGTCCCCGACGACGAGCTCCACCTCGCGGACGGACGAGGCCAGCGGGCCGTTGCCGACGCCCGAGCCATGGGTGCCGGTCGCCACCGAACCGGCCACCGAGATGTGCGGCAGCGACGCCATGTTGGGCAGGGCGAGACCGTGCGCGTGGACCGCGCGGGCCAGTTCGGCGTAGCGGACCCCGCCCGACACCCGGACCGTGCGCGCGGCCGTGTCGACCTCGATCACCGGCGGCAGCGCGGCCGTGGACAGCAGTACACCGTCCGGTCCGGGGTCGGCGATCCGGTTGAAGGAGTGCCCGCTGCCCAGGACCCGCACCCGTGCGTTTCCCGCCACGAGCGCCGCGAGCGCGTCGAGCGTGGGCGGCCGGTGGAACTCCCGCGCGGTGTACGTGATGGTGTGCGCCCAGTTGGTGACCGTCCCGGCGGTCTCGGCCGTCCCTGCCACTGTTGCGTCCCTCCAGGAGAGTGCCTGTGTGCCGAGCCTCTCATCCGCCGCGGCACAGGGTGGCGGCATTGTACGGATTCCGTTGCCGTAACCGCATTCTTCGACGCATTCGGAATTCCGCTCGCCTCGACAATGCGGTTTCGGTACCTTTCGCCGCATGGATCAGGAAACGCTTCCCGCCCGGCTGCCCGTCACCGACCGCACCCGCCATCGCCGCCTGCGCGAGCAGGGCAGCCTGGAGCGGGCCGAGCTGGAGGCGGTCCTCGACGCCGGTTTCGTCTGTCACCTCGGGGTGCTGGTCGACGGGCGGCCGGTCGTCGTGCCCACGGTGTACGGGCGGGACGAGCGGTGGCTGTACCTGCACGGGTCCGTCGCCAGCCGCAGCCTCGCCGGCGAGGTACCGGTGTGCGTGACCGTCACCCACGTGGACGGACTCGTGCTCGCCCGCTCCGTCTTCGAGCACGGTGTGAACTACCGCAGCGCCATGATCCACGGCACCGCCCGCAGGGTCACCGACCCCGAGGAGAAGCTGGAGGGCCTGCGCCTGCTCACCGAGCACTCCGCGCCGGGCCAGTGGTCGTACGCCCGCCGCCCCAGCCGCAAGGAACTGGCCGCCACCACCCTCCTCGCCCTCTCCCTCCAGGAGGCCTCCGTCAAGATCCGCACCGGCGCCCCGGACGACGGCGACGGACCCGACGCCGCCCTCGGTCTGTGGGCCGGTGTCCTGCCGCTCACCACGGTCTGGGGCACCCCGCAGCCAGACCCGGCGCTGCCGGCCCAGGCCGCCGTACCGGACCACATCGCGCGCCGTGCGGGGACCCGGCACGGCTGAGGCGCAGGCGGGGGCATACGGTGTAAGACGCACGCCTGAACCGGGAGGAGACAGACGGATGGGCAGTCGTACCGCGCTGGTCGAGGATCTGATGGAGCGGTTCCCGCACGTGCCACGGGAAGCCGTCTTCAAGGAGGACCTGCTCCGCGGCGGCGTCGCCTTCGACCCCTCCGCCCTCAGCGACAACGAGAGCGGCGAGGTCAAGCCGAAGTCGTACTTCATCTTCTCCTTCGACCACGGCACCCTGCCCGAGCTCGGCGAGGCGGCGCTCAGGCGCCCGCCGGAGGAGATCATCCTCACCGGCGGCCCGTACGACCTGCGCCGCACGGTCGTCTCCGTACGGGTGAATCCGGCCTCGCCGTACCGGGTGGCCGCCGACGAGGAGGGGCTGCTCGGGCTCTACCTCGACGGAAAGCGCATCGCCGACGTCGGCGTGCCGCCGATGCCGGAGTACTACCGGCACACCCTCTCCAACGGGAAGTCCGTGATGGAGGTGGCCCCCACCATCCAGTGGGGTTACCTGATCTATCTCACCGTTTTCCGGGTATGCCAGTACTTCGGCGCCAAGGAGGAGTGCCAGTACTGCGACATCAACCACAACTGGCGCCAGCACAAGGCGGCGGGGCGGCCGTACACCGGGGTCAAGGACGTCGAGGAGGTGCTGGAGGCCCTTGAGATCATCGACAGGTACGACACCCAGAAGGCCTCCACCGCGTACACGCTGACCGGCGGAGCCATTACGAAAACGGTTGCCGGACGTGACGAGGCCGACTTCTACGGCCACTACGCCAAGGCCATCGAGGAGCGCTTCCCTGGCCGCTGGATCGGCAAGGTCGTCGCCCAGGCGCTGCCCAAGGCCGACGTGCAGCGGTTCAAGGACTACGGCGTGCAGATCTACCACCCCAACTTCGAGGTGTGGGACCGCCGGCTGTTCGAGCTGTACTGCCCCGGCAAGGAGCGCTACGTCGGCCGCGACGAGTGGCACAGGCGGATCCTGGACTCCGCCGAGGTGTTCGGCGCGCGCAACGTGATCCCCAACTTCGTGGCGGGCGTGGAGATGGCGGAGCCGTTCGGCTTCACCACCGTCGACGAGGCCATCGCCTCCACCACCGAGGGCCTGCGCTTCTTCATGTCGCACGGCATCACGCCCCGCTTCACCACCTGGTGCCCCGAGCCCACCACCCCGCTCGGCAAGGCCAACCCGCAGGGCGCGCCGCTGGAGTACCACATCAGGCTGCTGCAGGCCTACCGTCAGACGATGGAGGACTTCGGACTCTCCTCCCCGCCCGGCTACGGCCCGCCCGGACCCGGCCGCGCGGTCTTCTCCGTCAGCTCCTTCATGGACAGCCTGCCCGCCGACGAACCCGCGCAGGCGGAGGCGCCGGCCGAGGCGTGATCCCGCGCACCGGGCCGGCCCGGCGGTGAGCAGGGCGGCGTCCGCATCCGTACAAGAGGCCGGAGTTGTGGGCTCGTCGCGGCGCGCATCCCCTCCGGCACGGTCGGTAACCGGATGTGAACAGGCCGCTTGTCAGTTATGGCGAGGGCGTGAAAGGCTCTGTGTTCTGCCGCGAGGTTCCTCGCAACTCCCTTCCCTCTATGGTGAGTTGACCTCGCTCGTGGATGCAGGAGTCCCATGCCCGACCTGCCGACGCCCAAGGACGCCACCGAGTCCGCGCTGTTCTCGGAGGGCTGGGACGCGGTGCTCAGTTACGCGGACCTGTGCACCTCCGGTTCCCTGACGGCCCATCAACTGGCGACCGAAGCCTTCACGCTCGGCATGCGCGCGGTCCGCGCCGCCGCGAGCACCCATGTGCGCGGGGCGGGCCGGCGCACGGCACGGCTGCCCGTGATCCCGGCGCTCCTCACCGCCGTACGCGACACCGCCGCCGCCTGGGAGGCCGAAGGGCAGGGGCACAAGCTCGACCCCGACCTCAGGCTGTGGCTGAACTCCGGCAAGGCCGCCCGCCATGCGGGACCGCCGCTGGAACGCCCGGTCGCCCTCCGCGGCCTCAGGGACATGCAGGAGGCGGACGCCGCCCTGCTGTGGCTGGCCGAGGTCGAGGCGCTGCCGCTGCCCACCGTGGCCCGCCGGCTCGGCCTGGATCCGGCCACCGTCGCCGGTGAACTCGACGAGGTCCGCACCCTGTTCCGGGACCGCTGTCACCGCGCCCATCTCGACACCCCGATGGACGCCCGGTGCCGTTCCTACGCCCGCCTGCTGGACGCGGTCACCCGCTCCGCGTCCGCCGACACCCCCGACGACCTCTCCCGGCACCTCGCGACCTGCGTGCGGTGCGCCGAGGCCGCGGCCTGTCTGCGCCTGCACGGCGGCGGGCTGCCCGCCGCACTGGCCGGCGGGGTCATCGGCTGGGGCGGCCTCGCCTATCTGGAGCGCCGCCGTCGCGCGGCCGAGGTCCGTCTCGGTGCCGGACGCCCCGGCGGCGCCGACCCGGCCGACGGTGATCCGGCGGAGGGTACGGGCCGCAGCCGTGTCCTGCGCGGCGGCCTGCTCGCCGCCGCCGTACTGCTCTCGGCGCTGGCCCTCGGCGTGTCGATGATGCCGTTCGGCGGCTCCGGCGACGACACCGCAGCCGCACGCGACGACCGGCAGCCGGTCGCCGACCCCAGCGTCTCCCGCACCACCGGGTCGACCGCACCACCGGCACCGCCCTCCACCCCCTCCGCGGCGCGGACGACGGCGGGATCCAGCGGCAGGAAGTCGGACCCCGAACCACAGGGCACTTCCTCCGCCGCGCACCGGCCCGACCCCGGCCGGGCCACCCACACCGCCACCCACGCCCCCACCGCCACCGCCGCAAGCTGCCGGGTCGCCTACGACCTCGTCGACCAGTGGACCGACGGCTTCCAGGCCCGCGTCACCGTCACCACCGACCGGCCCCTCACCGGCTGGAGCCTGTCCTGGGACTTCCGCGACGGCCAGCGGGTCGGCCAGATGTGGGACGCCACCGTGCACCAGAGCGGCTCCCGCGTCACCGCCACCGCCGCCGACTACGACAGGACCGTCGCCGCGCACGGCACGCTGTCCTTCGGGTTCATCGGCACCTGGCAGGGCAGAAACCGGTCACCGTACGGTTTCACACTCAACGGGGCGCCCTGCACGGCCGGCTGAGCGCGCCGTACGGGTCGAACTTCCTCCGGGTGCCCGGTCCTTCGTCACTGACCCCGGCCACTACGGCATCGCGGGCACCAGAGTCCGCGCTCATGTTCCGAACGACCCGACGGCCACACCGCTCCCCTGTGGCGGTGTGACCGTCGGAGCTTCAGGGGCCGACGCCGGGACTCGCCCCCGTGCGTGGCCGTCCAGTGGGGAGCGGTTCCGAGAGGTCGAGGGGTCGTTGCTCCGGCGCGGTGGGATCGTCCCGCAGGAGGCGCCGCCGCTGGTGCGGACGCCCGGGCAGGACTGCGCAGACGCGCTGCGGCGCCGCGGGCCTACCCGTGGCGGGCCGTGGACCGGTACGGCATGGTGCGGCGCGGAGGGCATCCGCCGACCGACGAGACGGTGCGGATGGGCGATGAAGGGCTTCCGCTCCACCGGCGGAGCACAGCGGTTCCTGTCCGCGTCCGGTGGCATCTCGCCCTGCTACCGGCCCCGACGCCATCTTGTGACCGCACATGACCACCGAGCCGGGACCACCGTCGGACTCGCCGCCCGGAGGCGGATCACCGGCACCTCCGGCCGGTCCACCGTGGCCGGACCCCGAGCCCGCCGCCCTGCCCTGGCGCACCGACGGAGATCGGAGCGGCTGATGGGGCGTCACTGCGCTTCCGATCGGTGAGCGGCGAAGACGGCGATGATGTAACGCTCATTCATGTCTCCTGCGGAGGCGGCAACTTCATCACGACCAGGGATCATGCTGCACCCGCTCACGGATGTCAATTGGCGCCTAGATCATCTGGCGAGACCCTGGATGGGTTACAAATGTGACCCCTTTGGTGCGGGGCGCGCCCTTCTGGCGCTACCCTTCAGTGCGCCGCCCACGCGGGTTTACCGACGATGAAGCAGGAGACCGCCTGTTTATGGAGAACACCACCGGGGTGGAGGACGTCGCGGCGGCCCTGGCATCGATCAAGGCGGAGCTCGAGGAACTGGGCCACACCATCGAGGTGATCAACTTCGACCGGCTCACCCACGAAACGGGCATCACCGAGGCGACGGTCCGCAAACTCTTCGCAGGGGAATCCGTTGCCCCCGGCGAGGTCGACCCGCCCTTCAAGGACCGCCTGCGGTTTCTCCTGGACACCAGGCTCAAGGAGAACGGGCGCAAGCACACGTTCCAGGAGGTCGCCGATGCCGTCGGTGTGGCCAAGTCGACGATCACCAACCTGCTGAACGGCTCGCGCAACCCGGGGTTCGACGTCAGCAAGGACCTGGCGGAGTTCTTCAACGCCCCGGGCTTCTTCACACTCGGACCCAAGACGGCACTCCTGACGGCCCTTGGGCCCGTCCTGGAACAGGCACGGCTGATCGCCGAACTCAAGGGCCGGCGGGTGGAGCGCGTGGCTCTGCGGGGAAGCGTGTCGGCCGGCAGCGACCAGTTGTCACGCCAGTTGCAGGCAGCGATCCACCAGGTGGTCGAAACGGCCCAGCGCGCGTCCCAGGCGCCGACGACTGCGGCCGGTGGCGACGAGGACCCTGAACTCCGCGAACTCGCTGCCACGATGCGCTCGCTGCCCGCCAATCACCGCAGGAGCGTGATGGGCATCCTCAGAAGCGCGGTAGGACTGGCCAAGCACGACGATTGAAGACTGCTTCTCGACGGGGTCCGCGCTCCGCGGTCCGCGTCCGGCGGTCCCGTGGCGCCCCGCCTGCCCGGGAAGACCGGCCGTCACCTCGATGGGCGGCGCACGCTTCTCGCGGCGCGATACTGCTGCGCAAGGATGCGGAGGGCGGCTGGGACCGACGGTCGCGCCCCGCCGCGCAAGAGGGAACCACCCTTGCGTCGTACGGCCTGGAGGTGGAGAACCTGAAGGGAGATCAGCGCTTTCAGAAACGGTCGGTAGGGCGCGTCGACCAGATCAGGCAGTCCCCGGCACGCGGTGAGCGCGGTCTCGGCGAGATCGGCCTGCGCGTCGACCAGCCGCCCCAGAGCGGGAACACATGCCTGCGACTTGTTTCGCAGGTCCTCGACGGTCAGCCCGTACCGGTCCAGTTCCTCGCGTGCGATGCCGATGCGGCCCTGCTCGGCGTCCTCGGCGAGATCGGCCAGGAAGTCGATGCGCTGCCACCCCTCGATCAGCGCCCGGCATCCGTGGAGGAACGACTCGTCCACACCTGCCTTCGGCGCCGGCGCGATCAGCGACATGGTCAGCATCAGGGCGGGTAGCGAGTAACTGTCGATGTACGCCTGGTAGTCGGCCTCGCCGTCAAAGCCGGTCCATTCGGCCTCGACGAGCGCCCCGTCCAGGAAGGCGTGCACGCGCCCAGCCGTGTGCGGGCATCGGCGTGAGGTGTCGGCGAGCGCCCGGAGCAGAGCGGACGCCGGAGCCCCCGGGCCGGGGACGGCATCGAGTGCCCCCCTGACCTCACGGTGCCATGAACTCAGTGCTTCCTTGCGGGCGCCGACCTCTCCGGCGTCGATTCGCTCGTCGGTTTCGTGCATGAAGGCCACCATGGCGACGACGGACGCGTGGAGCTGCGGGGGGAGCAGCAGCCGGGCGGCGAGGTACTGGTGGAGAGCGTACTTCCGTACCTGGTCGCGCAGCGCGTCGTAGGCTCGCCGCAGTGTCGGGTCAGTGATGCCGGCCTCGGTCAGGGCCGCGGGCCATCGGGGCACTGCACTCCTTAGGTTGGTGATTCCGGTACGGGCACGGACGGTCAGCGGTCCAGGAGGACGCGGGCCGTGCGCAGCAGGACACGGGCGCGAGTGAGGGTTCGCGGATGCTGTCGCATGTGGACGACGTCCATATAGGCGCGGTTGACCTCGGGATCCCGGACCGACGCTTGTGTGATCTTGTCGCCGACCCAGCGGATCAGGGGATAGCCGCGGGGGTAAGGACCGGCGACGTGAGGCTGGGCCAGGTCGGCGGTCGTCGACAGTTTCCACGCGGCGTCGATGAAGACGTCCGCGCGACGGAAGTAGTCCCAGGCGGGAGCATGCGGCGCGGCTCCGGAGCGCAGGTACGTGGCGAGCGCGCCGGCCTGCAGAGCCGCGAGGGTGAGCCCCTGCCCGTACACCGGGTTGACGGAGGCCATGGAATCGCCCGCCGCGACCAGCCCGCCCGGGAAGCGGCTTGTCGCGCGGAACAGGCGGCGTCGGCTCTCGCGGAACTGGAATGTGCCGACATCGCCCTGTAGCGCGCAGTGCTCGGCGACCTCCCGCAGCGGGGCGACGCAACGTCGCATTCTCGCGACGAACTCCCGCGGGTTCCTGGAAGGGCGGTGACCGGCGTAACCGGCCAGGACGACCGTCCACAGGCTGTTCTCGACAGCCGCGAGTGCTCCGGGTTCGCAGCGTGCGGGCTGGTAGCCGCTGTCGGGGCCAGGAGTGGAGTGCGCGATCACTGTCCCCGGGAGTTCGTTGCCCCGGTGGAACGTGGCCGTGGCGTAGCCGAGGTCGATCCGCATCCGCTCCACGGGTGGCACGGGCCACCCCTCCTGGTCGAGCCAGCCGCTCAGGCGACTCGACCGGCCCATGGCATCGACGACGAGGTCGGCGGCGAGTGTCGTCTGGTGCTCGTGCTCGTGCCCGGCCGGTGCATAGCGGACGCCGCACACGCGGTCGCCTCGTACCAGGAGTCCTTGGCCGCGGCCGACGAGGAAGCGCACATTGGGCAGCTCGTGCGTGCGCCGTCGTACGGCGTGCTCGATGAACGGGCGCGTGGCGCTGAGCATTTCGACGTCGTCCAGGGGCGGGCGTGGCCTGCCGTCGACGTAGAACTGGACCGCTCGGCCGCTGCCGACCACGGCACCTGCCGCGGTCATCTCCCTGGTGATGCCGGGAAACCAGCGCTCCAACTGCGCATGCCCCATCGCGAGCAGGGCGTGCAACTGGTGCCGGTGCGGTGCGCCCGAGCCGGTTGACCCACCGTCGAGGTGGTCCGGTTCCACGATGACGACCTCTTCGGCGAAGTCGCTCAGCACGCGGGCGGCCAACAGGCCTGCGTAGCTTCCACCAAGGACGACTGCCCGTTGCACGCGGCTCCCCTCCGAGCCGTGACGGCTCAGCTCCGTTCGAATGGGTGCGTCGCTGAGAAGAGCGACCGGACGGGACACTATCGTGCCGCTGCGCGAGTCCAGGACACTCCTTCGCCCTCCTGGGCGGAGCGGACCACCTGTAGTGAAGAATCCACCAGAGGGGAGCGGAGCGCCCGGGCCAGGCGCACCAGGCGGGTCCTCTCCTGGGCGGCGGGCGTGTTCTTTCCCGGGGCGAAGAGCGCGGGCCGGGCAGAAGCGACGGGTGACGTACCGTCAGGTCCTGCCGCCTGGAGGCGCTCGACCGCGTCACGCAGGACTGCGGCCGTGACAGCGGCTTCGAGTTCGTGGGAGGACAGGCCCTTCTTCCCCAGACCCAGCTCGCTTCGCAGGGCGTCGGTCTTCATGGCCTCGCTGTACAGGCCCGCGACCGCCTGCGCAGGCAAGTCGCTGATCCAGGCGCGCCGTTCCAGCTGCCGGATTCCGTCCAGGATCTCGATCACTCGTCGATGAAGTGTCCACCGGACATTGAAGATGCGATTCGGCTTGGATCGCCCCGGACCTGCGGAGGCCTGCGGGTCGCGGTGATCCGGCCGGCGGTGCCCCGAGCCCAGGGACAGCTCCTGGTCGACCCCCGCGACGACGAGGTCCCACAACGGCTGCAGAACCGCGATGTCCCGACGTTCGCCGAGCCACTTGCTCAACGCCGCTCCCGAGATTCCGTAGCACGTCATGATGGATCCCACGACCCCGAAGGCGGAGCCCAGCACCCCCACGTCGTCGAGTTGGTGGTGACCGAGGGCGGCGGCTGCGGCTGCCGGTGCCGAACACACCACGTACCCGGATGTCACGAGCATGCTGCGTCCGTACCAGCGGACGGAGTGCATGATTGCCTTGTCGTCGGCCCGTGCATGTCGCGTGCGACGCCATGTGTGCACCGTTCCGCAGGTGAGCATGGTCAGAAACACACTGAGGAAGACCTGCACCTGCGGATGGTTCACCTGGTCGGTGTTGAACTTGAGCGGATCGGCCGATCCGCCGAGATCCGTGGTCAGAAACGCGACGACCATGACCGCGAAGGAGATGCCGTAGGCGACCGCCCAGGCCGCGATCTGCCGCCGGACCCGCCACGGCTGATCCGACCGGGACGGGGTCCACAGGATCGTCAACAGGTGCTGGGTCCCGAAACACAGCAGGATGCCCAGGTAGATCGGCAGCGTGGGGAGCCACGGCTGTCCGGACACCGTACCGAGACTCCGGTATCCGAAAGGAGAGGCGACCACGTAGACGATGCCGCCCAGTCCATGGGTGGCAACCTGCAGGGCCAGCGAGAAAGAAGGGGAACGTACGAGGGCCGAGGCCTTCCAGATGGCGATCGTCAGATGGAGGCCGGCGATGACCAGGTAGACAGTGGTCGCGCTGCTCTCAGACACCGGTCCTCCGGTGGGTGAAGCTGAAGGCCAAGCCATGTGCGTCGGACTCTTGGAGCGCGATCTTGCGGTCCAGCGCCACAGTCGCGAAGGCCTCGACCTTTCGCTCGACCGGTGAGTCGTAGTGAGACCGTTGGAAGAAGGCGGTGACCGTGTCGGGGTTGAGCGCCGGAGTGAGCCGAACCGCCAGTTCCCTCGACAGCGGGCTGCCGTCACGCGCCCCGACGGGCACCCTGACGTCCTCCGCCTCGTCGAAGAGGAAATGACCCAATTCGTGGGCGATGGAGTTCACTTGAGTGAGTTCGCTGGCGTACTCGTCGACCGCGATGTAGTCCTGGTCCGGGGTGGCAAGAGAGAACGCGCTGACGGTGGGCGGCATGTCGATGTACAGTACAGTGATGGGGTTGCCGCGCCGTTCGGCGACGAGCTCCACCAGACCGTCGATGCTCTGGACGCTTGAGAGGCCCAAGTCTCTGCGGATCTGCCGGGCAGCCGCATGGGTTTCGCGGCGAATGGCGAGCTCTTCCCTGACGGTGCCGATCCAGCGTGGCCACTCCGGTCGCCGACGGCCCGTCCTCACGATCGGCTGCATACTCGTTCCCCTCCGCCTGGGACCGTGGCCACCGCGCGTCGCCTGAACCCATGTGGCCGGACCTGCGGACCGGCACGGAACCCCTCGTCGACGAGGGTGGCGGTCTGCGCAGCACGATGATCATGCTCGGTTGACGCGGTGTCGCAGGAGTGACGCGACTCCTTGCAAGCCGACCGATGCGCGGCGCCCGGTGTCAGGAGCCGTGCCAGGCGAGTGGTTCGAGGGCCCGCTTGTACGGCCCTGGTGTCCGCTCCTGTGGCAGATCGCGCGATCCACCCCGTCATCCGTTCTCCTCATCCTGCCCCGACAACACCCCGGAAACCGTGTTCAAGTCACCAGACCGAGACAGTGTTTCAAGGCGTGCTGACCAACGCGTCGTCAACTATAGGTCGGGAACGTCGAGGGTTGGGCAACGCGCCGTGACCCGCCGTCGTGGACGATGCGGCTCCTCGGCCGCAGCTTCTGGTCGAGTGGGCCATGGCGGCCCGGCGGCACGACCGCCTCCGGCGCGGGCCACCGGTCTGGCCATCCCCGGTCACAGTCTCCCGGCCCGTGGTGTGAGGGCGGCGCAACTGAAACTCCCACGCGGCCTAACAGGTCGGAAACCGCCCGGCACTGCGGCCGGGCTAGCTTCGTGACGTATGAAGGTGTGGGAGTCGGCACGGCCGCTGCTCGGCAGGCTGGGCGCGATCAGCAAGGCCTGTGTGGGCGGGGGAGGTTCGGTACGCCGCCACAGGGGCCGAACGGCTCCCGGCCGTCGGCCGATACCTGGCTGGCGCAGTGTCCGAGGCCGCGTGGCGGTGGTCATCGCGGTACCGATCTGCCTGTTGCTGTCCGTGGCCGGTCTCGCCGTACACAGCCGCGCAGAGGCCCTCGGCGATGCCCGGACGACCCGCGCCGAGGTCGGCCTCAGCCTGCGGGTTCAGGCCATGGTGCACCAGCTGCAACGCGAACGCGGCCTGACCAGCGGCCTGTTGGGCGGTGAGAAGGAGTTCCGTCCGCAGCTGGCCGCCACACGCAAGCGCGTGGACACGGCGCTGGCCGGCATGCGCGATGACGACGCCGTCGAGAAGGTCATCCGCCGGCGTCTGGGGCGTCTCGCCGGCATCCGTGCGGCCGTCGACAGGGACACCGCCGACAGGGCCGCGACCTTCACCTTCTACACCAGCGCCGTCGACGCCCTCAACGCCGTCGACCCGGTGACCGACACCGCAACGCGCGATGACCGCCAACTGGCCGACGGGCTCGCAGCGTTGGAGGAGCTGGCCGCCGCCAAGGAATCCGTCGCTCTCGAACGCGGGCTTCTCAACGGCGCGTTCGCCGAAGGCGCCTTCCACGGCCGCGAGTACCTCACCTTCACCGAGGTGCGCGCCACCCGGGTCGCCGCCCTGGCCCGCTTCCGGCAGGTCACCACGGCACCCCAGCGCGCGGCGCTGAATCACGCCTTCGCGACCGAGGACGCCAAACGCGCCACCGCCTACGAGAATCAGGCGGACGACGCCGCCGACGGCTCCGCACTGCGTGTCAGTGCCCGCACGTGGTGGGACGCGATGACCGTACTCGTCGATGATCTGTACGCCGTCCAGCAGTCGGTCGGTGACGATGTACGGGACCGGGCCGACCGGCTCAGCCACGACGCCGAGACGAGCCTCGCCGCCTACCTCGTCGCGGGAACGCTCGTGGCCGCCCTCCTCGCGGGTCTCGCCGCTTTCGCCTCCCGTTCCCTCACGCGCCCGCTCGCCGCGCTCGCCGAGGCCGCCCACGACGTGGCACGACACCGGCTGCCCCAGGCCGTCACCCGGATCCAGCAGTCCCCACCAGACGATGTGCAGCTCCTCCTGGCGGCAGCCGCCCCGGACGACCCCGACGCGCACCTGCGGGGCGGCGTGGCCGAGATCACCGAGGTCGCAGCGTCCCTGCACCAGGTGGAACACACCGCCCTCCACCTCGCCGCCCAGCAGGCCGGACTGCGCCGCAACACCACCGAATCGCTCGCCAATCTCGGCCGCCGCAACCAGAACCTCGTACGTCGTCAGCTCAGGCTCATCACCCGCCTGGAACGGCAGGAACTCGACCCGGACGCCCTCGCCGAGCTCTTCGAGCTCGACCACCTCGCCACCCGTATGCGGCGCAACGCCGAAAACCTGCTGGTGCTGGCCGGGCAGAATCCGCCGCGGCCCACGGCGGCACCGGCCGACGGTCTGGAAGTCGTCCAGGCGGCCGTGGCCGAGGTGGAGCAGTACCGGCGGGTGCTGATCGCGGCCGTGGAGCCGGTGCGGGTGCGCGGGCACGCCGTCGCCGATGTCGCTCACCTCCTCGCCGAACTCATCGAGAACGGGCTGGTCTTCTCGCCACCGACCGAACCGGTCGAGGTGCACGGCTGGTACGACACCGAGGACGACACGTACTGCTTCGCTGTCGTCGACCACGGTGTCGGCATGTCCGAACCCGACAAGGAACGTGCTCACGCCCGCTTCTCCGGCTCCGGCGAGGAGGCTCTCCTCGCCGCGCCCACGCGCTTCCTCGGCCACCTCGTCATCGGCCGACTCGCCCAGCGCCTTGGTGACGGCACCCACGTCCACCTCTTCGACACCCCCGGTGGCGGCCTGTCCGCGCTCCTCGCCCTGTCCGGGCGCCTGCTCGCCCGTGCGCAGGACCCCTCCGCTGCACTCCCGCCCGCCCGGCCCGCTGTCTCCTCCCTGCTCAACGGCTTCCGAGCGGGTGTCGCCCGGGCCGAAGCCCGACCCACTCAAGGAGCGTCATCGTGACCACCGCCGTCCAGAGCTTCGGCTGGCTCGTCTCGGAGTTCGTACGTACCGCCGACGGCGTCACCGGCGCCGTCGCCGTCTCCTCCGACGGCCTGCTCATGGCCGCGTCGGACAGCCTTGGCCGAGACCGCGCCGACCATCTCGCCGCCGTCGTCTCCGGCATCACCAGCCTCGCCCAGAACGCGGCAGTGTCACACGGCTTCCACGGCATGAAACTCGTCATGATCGAAATGCTCGGAGGCTTCCTCATGGTCGGTCGCATCCGCGACGGAAGCTGCCTCGGCGTCCTGGCCGCCGAGGGGTGCGACGTCGGTCTGATCGGCTATGAAATGGCCGTCCTCGCCGACCGCGCCGGCGAACTGCTCACCCCGCAGTTGGTCCACGAACTCCACTCCGCGCGCGTGGCCGCGCGATAGTCGCAGCGGGCGCGTCGGCCGCGGGGTCCTCGTCCTGACGCACTCCGAGAAGCAGGACACCGCCGCGACCTGGAAGAGGCCCTTCGGGCGAGTTCGTCGCCCGGCTCGCCCGGCGCGGGAGGTGACTGTCGTCCTCGGACGACGGTTGCGACACGAGATCGCGCTCACCGACGCGTCGATCATCGTCCGGTGTGAGGATCTGCAAGCCGTGTGGGGGATGCGAGCTGAGGAGTGGTCAAGCTGCCCGCCCCCCCCGAGCGACCACCGGCATCTTCCGGTTCAGGGCATGGACTGCTGCCGGAGCAATAAATCGGTGGCGCTCGGGTGCGTGCCGCCCTATGGTGAGGTCGACTTCGCACGGCGGCCGTTGACCGCCGTTGTCGACCAAGTGAGGAACGGGAGGTGTGACCGATGACTGTCTCTGTGATGGGCGCTGCCCGCGACCAGAAGTTCATCCACTCCACCTCCGTGGCTTCCGGCTGACCTTTCTCACAGCGCACACGTGCGCAGAGCCGGGGCCGCCCTGTGAAGGGTTCCCCTTGAATCTCTCTTCTCTTTCGGTTTCTTCCGCTTCGTCGCACCCTCTGGCCCCGTACGGCTGGGACGAGGGCTGGGAAGCCGAGTTCGCTCCGTACGCCGAGCAGGGCCTCCTGCCCGGCCGTGTCGTCCGGGTCGACCGCGGTCAGTGCGACGTCGTCACCGCGGGCGGCACCGTCCGTGCCGACACCGAGTTCGTCGTGCCCCGTGACCCGATGAAGGTCGTGTGCACGGGGGACTGGGTCGCCGTCGACCCCGACGGAGATCCGCGCTACGTCCGCGCGTATCTGCCACGCCGTACCGCCTTCGTGCGCTCCACCTCCTCCAAGCGGTCCGACGGGCAGATCCTCGCCGCGAACGTCGACCACGCCGTCGTCGCCGTGTCGCTCGCCGTCGAGCTCGACCTCGGCCGCGTCGAACGCTTCCTCGCCCTCGCCTGGGAGTCCGGCGCCCAGCCGGTCGTCGTCCTCACCAAGGCCGACCTGGTACCCGACCCCGTCACCCTCGCCCACCTGGTGCAGGACGTGGAGACGAGCGCGCCCGGCGTGCCCGTGCTCACCGTCAGCGCCCTGCACGGCGAGGGCCTCGACGTCCTCGTCGCGCTCGTCGGCTCCGGCACGTCCGTGCTGCTCGGCCAGTCCGGTGCGGGCAAGTCCACGCTGGCCAACGCCCTCGTCGGCGCGGACGTCATGGACGTACGTGCGGCGCGGGACATCGACGGCAAGGGCCGGCACACCACGACCACCCGCAACCTGCTCGCCCTGCCCTCCGGCGGCGTCCTCATCGACACGCCCGGGCTGCGGGGTGTCGGCCTGTACGACGCCGAAAGCGGTGTCGGCCAGGTGTTCGCCGAGATCGGGGAACTGGCCGAGCGGTGCCGTTTCCACGACTGTGCCCATGAGACCGAGCCGGACTGCGCGGTGCGCTCCGCCGTGGAGAACGGGCAGCTCCCGGCGCGGCGGCTGGAGAGCTACCGGAAGCTGGTGCGGGAGAACCAGTGGATCGTGGCCAAGACCGATGCGCGGGTCCGGGCGGAGCTGCGGCGGGACTGGAAGCGGAAGGGCGCCGAGGGCAGGGCGGCGATGGAGATCAAGCGGGGGCGCCGGGGGTAGGCACCGCCCATCGCGATGTCCGATTCCCGCTGGCCCCGTCCCCGTGCCCCGTTCCACACTGGAGCACGTGATGGACGAAGACACCAGGTACGAGGCGGTGCGCAGCCGGGACGGGCGGTTCGACGGAGTCTTCTTCTTCGCCGTCGAGACCACCGGCATCTACTGCCGGCCCAGCTGCCCGGCGGTGACGCCGAAGCGGCACAACGTACGGTTCTTCCCGACGGCTGCCGCCGCGCAGGGCTCCGGGTTCCGGGCCTGCCGGCGGTGCCGGCCGGACGCCGTGCCGGGGTCGGCGGAGTGGAACGTACGCGCCGACGTGGTCGGCCGGGCCATGCGGCTGATCGCCGACGGCGTCGTGGACCGGGAGGGCGTCGCTGGCCTCGCCGCACGGCTCGGCTACAGCGCGCGGCAGGTCCAGCGGCAGCTCACGGCCGAGCTCGGTGCCGGGCCCGTGGCGCTCGCCCGGGCCCAGCGGGCGCACACCGCGCGGGTGCTGCTGCAGACCACCGAGCTGCCGGTCACCGAGATCGCGTTCGCCTCCGGGTTCGCCAGCGTGCGCCAGTTCAACGACACCGTCCGGGAGGTGTACGACTCGACACCCACCGAACTGCGGGCCGCCGCCCCTCGGGGCCGGGGTGCCGCCCGGGGCCGGGGCGCCCGCCGAGCCGCTCCGGGAGCCGGGATCCCGCTGCGCCTCGCCCATCGCGGGCCGTACCAGGCCGCCGCCGTCTTCGACCAGCTCGCGGAAGAGGCCGTAACCGGTGTCGAGGAGGTTTCCGGCGCACCCGGCGGCCGTACCTACCGGCGCACGCTGCGGCTGCCGTACGGCACCGGAATCGTCGCCGTCGAGGAACGGACAAGGGCGGCGGTGACCAGCACCGGCACCCGTCCGGGAGGCTGGCTCGACGCGCGGCTGCACCTCACCGACCCCAGGGACCTCACCACCGCGGTGCAGCGACTGCGGCGCCTGTTCGACCTCGACGCCGACCCGTACGCCGTCGACGAGCGGCTCGGCGCCGACGCGCGGCTCGGTCCGCTGGTCGCGGCCCGGCCCGGACTGCGCTCGCCGGGTGCCGTGGACCCGCTCGAGCCCGCCGTCCGCGCCCTGACCGGCAGGGACGGCGCCCAGGAACTGGTGCACCGGTACGGCAAGGTGCTCGACGCGCCCTGCGGAGGCCTCACCCATCTCTTCCCGGAGCCCGCCGTCCTCGCCGAGGCGGAGCCGGACGGCCCGCTGGGTGCGCTCGCCGCCGCGCTCGCCGACGGCACGGTACGGCTGGACCCCGGCGCCGACCGGGACGACGCCCAGGAGGCGCTGCTCGCCCTGCCCGGCATGGACCCGGCCACCGTCGCCGCCGTACGGGTGCGCGCCCTCGGCGATCCGGACGTCGCCCCGCCCGGCGCGGAGGTGCCCGACGACTGGCGGCCCTGGCGCTCGTACGCCGTCCAGCATCTGCGCGTGGCAGGGGAGTGGAACCGATGACGACCGTGTACTGGACCCGACTGGACACCCCCGTGGGCAGTTTGCTGCTCACCGCCGACAGCGACGGGGCGCTCACCTCGCTGTCCGTGCCCGGGCAGAAGGGCGGGCGCGGCGTGCGGGACGGCTGGCGGCACGACACCGGACCGTTCCGTGCGGCCGCGGACCAGCTGGGTGCCTACTTCGCGGCTGAACTCAAGGAATTCCAGCTGCCGTTGAGGGCCGACGGCACCGCGTTCCGGGAGCGGGTGTGGGCCGCCCTGGACGAGGTGCCGTACGGCGCCACCGTCACCTACGGGCAGATCGCCGCACGCATCGGCGCACCCCGCGCGGCGGTTCGCGCCGTCGGCGGCGCGATCGGAGCCAACCCGCTGCTGATCGTGCGTCCGTGCCACCGGGTCATCGGCGCGGACGGGTCGATGACCGGTTACGCGGGAGGAGTCGAACGGAAGGTGTGGCTGCTCACGCTGGAGGGCACGCTCGCCGGCTAGGGGCACAACGGCCCGGGCGGAGTCGCGCTGCCGCCGGCCCCCTACTCCTCCTCCAGCCCCCAGCTGTGCACCCTGCGGGGATGCACACGGATCACCTCCTCACTGAAGTGCGGGCCCAAGTCATGCGGTCCGACGAGGAGTTCGGCCTCACCGCGGATCTCGACGCCGCGCACCCGCCAGGGCCGTACGCTCACCACGTCGTCCACGACGAGCGCGACCTTCGGGTTCTGCCGGAGATTGCGCCACTTCTTCGTCGTCCCCATCGCGTAGCCGCCGATCAGGACCGTGCCGTCGTCCTGGACGAAGAAGCCCACCGGGTTCGCCTGCGGCTGCCCGTGCGGGTCGACGGTGGCCATACGGCCCAGCCGCTGCGCCGCCAGATACGCGCGTTCCGCCTCGCTGAATTCGGTCATGACGGCAGCCAAGCACGCCCGTGGGCCCCGCACATCGGCTCCGCGCCCTAGGGCCGCCGCCCTACGTCCGGTTGCGCCGAGCGGGTGGACCGCCGTCGAAGGTGCCGTGACCCGGCCCGGCCGTGTGGCACGGTCTGCTCCGACGGGCAACGGGGAAGGGCGGTGCGGAGATGGCCGGGGTCGGACGGGTCCTCGCGGTGCTGCTGCTGGCGATGCTGCCGGGCACGACGACGCCGGCCGTCGCCTCGCCGGCGGCGCCGCACTGGACCGGCAGCTGGGAGACCGCGCCGTCGGGAACCGCTGCCGCACTGCCCGGCGCCGCCATCCGCAACGTCGTCCACCTCAGCGTCGGTGGCACGGCCGTGCGCATCCGGCTCAGCAACCGTTTCGGCACCGCGCCGCTGCGGCTCGGCGCGGTCACCGTCGCGCTGCGCCGGGCGGCCGGTCCCGACGCCGTGCCCAGCACCCTGCGCACCGCCACCTTCGACGGCATCCCGACCGTCACCGTGCCGCCCGGCCAGGACACGGTCACCGACCCGGTGCCGCTGCCCGTCCCGGCCGCCGCCGACCTCCTCGTCACCGTCTACACCCCCGGCGACAGCGGTCCGGCGACCTACCACCAGACCGCCCTGCAGACCAGCTACCTGGCCCCGGCCGGCGCGGGCCGGGCCGCCGACGAGGGCGGCGCCGCCTACGCGACCGTCATCAGCCGCTGGTACTACGTAACCGGTGTCGACGTCCTCGGCGGCGCCGCGGGCAGCATCGTCGCGTTCGGCGACTCCCTGACCGACGGAAACGGTTCCACGCCCGACACCAACCACCGCTGGCCCGACCGGCTCGCCGAGCAGGTGCGCGGGAACCGGCTCGGTGTCCTCAACGCCGGAATCTCCGGAAACCGTTTGCTGCACAACGGCAGCGGCCCGAGCGCCCTGTCCCGCCTGGACGCCGACGCCCTGGACCGGGCCGGGGTACGGGTCCTGGTCGTCCTGGAGGGCATCAACGACATCAAGGGCACCCCCACGGCCGACGACGTCACCGCTTACGCGGACGCCTACCGCGCACTCGTCGCACGCGCCCACGCCCGCGGCATCCGGGTCGTCGGGGTCACGCTCACCCCGTACCGGGGTTTCCCCGCCTACACGGACGCCCGGGAGGCGGTACGACAGCGGGTGAACGCCTTCATCCGCACCGGCGGCGCCTTCGACGCGGTCGCCGACGCCGACGCCGCCCTGCGCGACCCGGCCGCCCCGACCCGCCTCCTGCGCGCCTACGACCCCGGCGACCACCTGCACTTCAACGACGCGGGCACGGCGGTGGTCGCCGACGCGGTCCACCTGGCGCTCGCCGGGATGCGCTGACGGATCCGTCGCGGGGCCGGGCCGCGCCGACGGGCCCCTTGCGCGGCCGGGTCGGCGGGGCCGTGCCGGGACAGGGGAGCGGGGACGGCCCGACACAGGCAGGATCCGTCGGAATCCCGTGGCGAAAACGCTGCCGCCGGGTTCCCGCCGGGTGTGACGCGCCCGCAGGGTTCGCGCTCTTGCGGCGTGAGCGCCGGGTGCGGGCGCGGCCGGCCGGTCCGGGCCGCCCGGCCCCCACCTCGCCGCGCTGACAGCCGCTACCGGGGGGCCGTCGCGGTACGAGGGGGAAGCCGCCGTTGTTCAAGACGTCGCGGCCCAGGTACCGGTCCGCACCCGAACGCCCGCCCGGCCTTCGCGCGCCGGGCTGCCGCTACTCCGGGCTGTCGCCGCGCCGGGCTGCCGGTACTCCGGGCTGCCGGTTCTCCGGGCTGTCGCCGCGTCGGGTCGCCGGTACTCCGGGCTGTCGCTACTTCGGCTGTCGCCGCGTCGGGCCGCCGTCGCTCCGGGCTGTCGCTACTTCGGCTGTCGCCGCGCCGGGCCGCCGTCGCTCCGGGCCGCCACCGGCTCAGCCCCACAGCACCGCCCCCAGCCACGCCCCCGCGATCAGCAGGCAGGCGAACAGTTCCGTCAGGACGCTGGAGCCGCCCGAGCGCATCGTCGTACGCAGGGCGGCCATCGCCTCACCGTGCCGGCCCAGGCGGAACCGCTCGTGCAGATAGATGCCGGCCATGAAACCGGGCACGGCGCCCAGCACCGGCAACAGCACGAAACCGGCGAACGCGCCGGCGCCCGCGTACACCCCCATCCCCGGCGTGGCGCCGCTCTGGCGGAGCCGGCGCGGCGGCAGCGCGGCGCGGACGGCCAACGACAGCAGCAGCACCGTGGTCGCCCCCACCAGGACGGCCCAGGCCAGCGGCTGCGGGTCCGTCAGTGCCCACCACAGCACGGCGGCCCACACCAGCCACGACCCCGGCACGCCGGGCACCAGTACCCCGCACAGGCCGAGCACGACGACCACTCCGACCAGCAGGAGTTCCCACACTCCCATCTGCCCAGAGTGCCGGAGAAGCCGCGAAACGGCAGAGGTGAGCGCCGGGCGGGCCCGGGTCTACGGGCGGGTCACCCAGCCCCGCTCGTACGCGTGCCAGCCCAGCTGCAGCCGGGTCGTCACCGCCGCCAGCTCCATCAGCCGCCGCACCCGCCGCTGCACGGTGCGAAGGCCCAGGCCGAGCTGTTTGGCCACGCTCGCGTCGGTCAGACCGGCCAGCAGCAGCGAGAGCACCTCCAGATCCGTGGCGTCCGGCCCGTCCGGCTGCTCCTCGGTCACCCCCGCCGTGCCCAGGCGCAACGGCAGCGCCTCCCGCCACACCGACTCGAACAGCCCGGCCAGCAGCTCCAGCAGCCCGCTGGCGTGCACCACCAGCGCGGCCGGCTCCGCCGAGCGCGAGGTCAGCGGCACCATCGCGAGCGAGCGGTCGGCGATCACCAGTTTTGTCGGCACCCGGTCCACCACCCGCACCTGCTCGTCCCGGCCGAGTGCCGCCGTCAGCTCCGTCAGCCCGTGCGGCAGGTCCAGCACCGCCCGCTCCACCACCACCCGGTAGCGCACCCCGCGCCCCGCCGCCTGCTCCTCCGCCTCGTTCTCCACCCCGGACACGACCACCGGATTGCCGGTCACCAGCGCGCACACCTCCTCGGCCGCCCCCAGCTGCAGCTGCAGAAAACGCTGGGCGACCGCCGAGGAACCGGTTACCACCTCCACCAGGTCGTGCACGGCCGGCTCGCCCGCCGCTGCCCGGTACTCCTCCGCGAGCAGCGCCGCCGCCAGCTCCGCCTGTTCCAGTTCGTGCCGCTGCCGGGTGAGCAGCGCGCCGAGCGCCACCCCGGGCGGGGCCGCCACCCAGCGGCCGGGCCGGGCGGGGGACTGGGCGGCGAGCCCCTGCCGCTCCAGCCGGCGCAGCGCCCGCTCGGCGTCCGGCTCGGCCAGGGTGAGGCGCCGCGCCAGGTCGGTCACGTCGGCCGCGCCCACGGACACCAGCGCCCGGTACGCCGCCTCGTGCGTCTCGTCCAGTCCTATCGCTGCCAGCACCGGCCCACGCCCCTCCCTGGAACACGCCTGGACCCAGGCCCAGATCACGCCACCAACCCGCCGCCACGGCGGGGCCCGCCTGGCGGAAACCGGCCGCGGCGCAAACCCGCCGCGGAACATCATCGCCGTACCGCAGGTGACTCTGCCAAGGTGGCAGCACCATGGGACGTGCCCCCGCTGTCGATTCACAGCCGCGTCCCAGGAAACCAAGCCACAATCCGGCCATCCGACCGGCGTCTCACCACGGCCGGTCGCCCGGGGTGTGGTCCGGGCCCGGACGTGTGCGAGCCACGCGAAGGGGATCCGGGGCCGGGCCACTTGGAAACGTCGCCGGACGGTCCTCCCGTGGGGGGTGGGGCCGTCCGGCGGCCATCTCCCGCCCCTCGTACGGCTGTTCAGTCCCTCACTCGAACCGCCCTTCGACGCGGCAGGGTGCGCCGGAATTTCCCGATGACCCGTTTTCCCACGGCCCGTGCGGTGGACAATTAGGGGCATGAGCCAGCAGGGGGGAAGGCCCGCCCGTTCTGAGGACGACTGGTGGGGACAGCTGTACGACGACTCCACCGACGACACGGGGCCCACTGTCGCGCCCGATTCCCTGGACGACCGCTTCGCCTCCGCGAAGCGCACGGTGACGGACCGGCCGACGGCACGGTACGACGGGGAAGCGCCGGGCGAGGCCGGGCCGCCGCGCGACCCGGTGCCGGGCGGGCGGAGCGGCGACGGCGGTGAGCGGAGCGGCGACGGCGGCGTGGAACGCGGCGGCGTGGCGGGAGGAGCCGCAGGCGCGGGCGGAACGGAGCCCCGGGAGAGCGCGGTGCCGGCCCAACGTGCGGCCGACGCCTCCGCCGTCCCACCGCCCGTCCCCCCGACCTCACCTCCGCCCGCTCCCCGCACGGCGACCGACACGCCGCCCCGGCAGCGCCGGCCCTGGGAGCCTTCGCCGGCCACGCCCCCGGCCCCCTCGGCGTTCCCGCCGGCTCCGGCCTCGGCACGTCCGGAACCGGCCGACCGGCAGACGTCCACCGCCCCCGCCCGCCCGACGCCCAGCACCCCCGCCCCACCGGCACCGCCCGCGTCCGACCGCCCGGCACCGCCCGCGTCCGACCGCCCGGCACCGGCCCGGCCGGCACCCGCGCCGCTCCCCGGACCGCAGGCCCCGCGATCCCCCGGCGTGCCGCCGGACACCCAGGACCCGCAGTCCCCCGCCGTGCCGCCCGACGCCCAGGCCCCGTCGGTCGCCGAGTCGCCGACCGCCGCCTCCGCCGACGGCGCTGCGCAGGACCCGCGGTCCCCCGCCGCGCCTCCCGGGCCGCACGATCCGTCGGCCTTCCTGTCACCCTCCGTCCCCTCTGCTCCCTGTGCTTCCTCCACCCCCTCTGACCCCTCTGCTCCCTCCACCCCCTCCAACTCCGCTGCCCCCTCCACCCCGTCCGCCGACGGTGCGCCGCAGGACCCGGGGTCCTCCCTCGGCGCCCCTGATCCACAGGACCTGCCGGCCCTCCCGCTCCCCGAGCCCGCCCCGGACTCGGCCGCGCCGCCGCTTCTCGCCCCGCCCCCGCCCCCCTCCGCCATCGACTACGTCGGTTCCGGCCCGCCCACCTACGACCCGGAGCCCACCGCGCTGCCCGCCGCCGACCCGGACGGGTTGGGGGAACTGGTCGCGGACACCGTGCTGGACGGTGCCCGGTACGGGGCGTGCACGCTGCGGGCCGTGTCCCTGCGGGGGGACTCGGCGCGGTACCGGGGCGAGCCGCGCCGGGACTCCTTGCTCACCGCCCGGTTCGGGACGGGAGAGCAGGGGCTGGTCCTCGTCGCCCTGGCGACCGGCGTGCGGGGCGCGCCCGGCGCCCATCTGGCGGCGGCCGAGGCGTGCCGGTGGATCGGGCGGGCCGTGGGCCGCAGCCATCACCGGCTCGTGGAGGACCTCCGGGCGTCGCGGCGCGGCGATCTGAAGGCGGGGCTGCACCGGCTGACCGACCGCAGCCTCGGCAGGCTCCGCGCGAGCGCCGCCGAACAGGGCGTCGACCCGGACGAGTACACGGCGAGCCTGCGCTGTCTGCTGCTGCCCGCCGACCCCGACTGCCGTACCCGCGTGTTCTTCGGCGTCGGCGACGGGGGTCTGTTCCGGCTGCGGGACGGCGCGTGGCAGGACATCGAGCCGCAGGTGTCGACCGCCGACACCGTCGGCGGTGCCGTGGTCGGCTTCGGCTCCCCGCCCGCGAAAACGTTTGCCGAAACCCCCCAGGGCGACCGGCTCACCATGGACCTCGGCATCCCGACCCCGCCGAGCCCGTACGAGCCGGCGCCTGAGCCGCCCCGGGAACCGTTCCGGTTCCGCGCCTCGGTAGCCCGCCCGGGTGATGCGCTGGTGATGTGCTCGGCGGGCCTGGCCGACCCGCTGCGCGGCGAGGCCGCCCTGTGCGCCTACCTGGCCCGCCGCTGGTCCGGACGCACCGCGCCCGGCCTGGCCGCGTTCCTCGCCGACGCCCAGGTGCGGGTGAAGGGTTACGCCGACGACCGTACGGCCGCGGCGGTTTGGGAGGCGTAACCGCTCTCTGTGTGCCTGGATGGAACCGACGACCACGGCGGGATCCGGGACCACCGAAGAGGCGGACGAGAGAACATGGCCAGACAGAACGTTGCCGAGCAGTTCGTCGACATCCTCGTCCGCGCCGGTGTGCGCCGCCTCTACGGCGTGGTCGGGGACAGCCTCAACCCGGTGGTGGACGCCGTCCGCCGCAACGCCGCCATCGACTGGATCCACGTACGGCACGAGGAGACCGCCGCCTTCGCGGCCGGCGCCGAGGCGCAGATCACCGGGAAGCTGGCCGCCTGCGCGGGCTCCTGCGGCCCGGGTAACCTGCACCTGATCAACGGCCTGTACGACGCGCACCGGTCCATGGCGCCGGTGCTCGCGCTCGCCTCGCACATCCCGTCGAGCGAGATCGGCCTCGGCTACTTCCAGGAGACCCACCCCGACCGGCTCTTCCAGGAGTGCAGCCACTACAGCGAACTGATCTCCAGTCCCAAGCAGATGCCCCGGCTGCTGCAGACCGCCATCCAGCACGCGGTCGGGCAGAGCGGTGTCAGCGTGGTCGCGCTGCCCGGGGACATCGCCGCCCAACCGGCCCCGGAGAAGGCCGCGCAGAGCGCCCTCGTCACCTCCCGGCCCACCGTCCGGCCCGGCGACGCCGAGATCGACGCACTCGCGGAGATGATCGACGCGGCAGGGAGAGTAACCCTTTTCTGCGGCAGCGGCACGGCGGGAGCGCACGCGGAGGTCATGGAGTTCGCGGAGAAGATCAAGTCCCCGGTGGGGCATGCCCTGCGCGGCAAGGAGTTCATCCAGTACGACAACAAGTTCGACGTGGGCATGAGCGGACTGCTCGGCTACGGCGCCGCCTACGAGGCCACCCACGAGTGCGACCTGCTGATCCTGCTGGGCACCGATTTCCCGTACAACGCCTTCCTGCCCGACGACGTGAAGATCGCGCAGGTCGACGTGCGGCCGGAGGTGCTGGGCCGGCGTTCCCGGCTCGACCTGGCCGTGTGGGGCGACGTACGCGAGACGCTGCGCTGTCTCGTCCCGCGGGTGAAGGAGAAGACGAACCGGCGCTTCCTCGACCGGATGCTGAAGAAACACGCCGACGCGCTGGAGGGTGTGGTCAAGGCGTACACCCGCAAGGTCGACAGGCACGTGCCGGTCCATCCCGAGTACGTGGCCGCCCTCCTCGACGAAGTCGCCGACGACGACGCCGTGTTCACGGTCGACACCGGCATGTGCAACGTGTGGGCCGCGCGGTACCTCTCGCCCAACGGCCGCCGCAGGATCATCGGTTCGTTCTCGCACGGCTCGATGGCGAACGCGCTGCCCATGGCGATCGGCGCCCAGTTCACCGACAGACGCCGGCAGGTGGTCTCCATGTCCGGTGACGGCGGGTTCTCCATGCTGATGGGGGACTTCCTGACGCTCGTGCAGTACGACCTGCCCGTCAAGGTCGTGCTGTTCAACAACTCCTCCCTCGGCATGGTCGAACTGGAGATGATGGTGTCCGGGCTGCCTTCCTACGGCACCGCCAACACCAACCCCGACTTCGCCGCCGTCGCCCGGGCGTGCGGCGCCTACGGGGTGCGGGTGGAGAAACCCAAGCAACTGGCCGGCGCCCTCAAGGACGCCTTCAAGCACCGGGGGCCGGCCCTGGTGGACGTCGTCACCGACCCCAACGCCCTGTCGATCCCGCCGAAGATCAGCGCCGAGATGGTCACCGGTTTCGCCCTGTCCGCCTCCAAGATCGTGCTGGACGGCGGCGTCGGCCGGATGGTCCAGATGGCCCGCTCCAACCTGCGCAACGTGCCGCGCCCTTGAGGAAACACCGGCACGAGGGAGCGGATTTCGGCCAGTTTCACGGCGCGTGACGGTGTGCCGACGGCCGGTGCCGGGCGCATCTGCCCTGCCGTCCCGGGGCGTCCGTGGCGCCCAGCGCCGTGCGGGGTGCCGGCGGGACGGCCGCGGCGCCGCCCCGCGGCTGGCCCGGACGCCGTACGAGCGTGGCCGAACCGCCGGTCATCGGGCATGCGTGATGACTGCCTGTGTGCGCGCTGGGCAAGCATCCTCCGTGAACGTGTTCGACCAGGAGGGGCAGGGTCCAGCGGCGTGCGGGCGGGGGTCATGAAGAGTCAGGCACGAGGGGGCGGTCCCGCGGTCGTCGGGGGCTCCTCGGCGACGACGGGGGAAGAGGCCGGCACCATCGCGGAACACGCGCGCCGGCTCCGGCGCAGACTGGGGCGGGCGGATCTCAGGGCGGTGCCCGAGGCCCGCCGGGAAGTGCGCGAACTGCTGCGGCACTGGGGCAAACCGGGCCGCTCGGAGATCGCCGAACTGCTCACCAGCGAACTGGTCACCAACGCGCTCGTCCACACCGACGACGACGCGGTCCTCACGGCCGTCGTGGAGCCGGGCGGACTGCGCGTGGAGGTACGGGACTTCGTCGCCCGCAGACCGGAGACGAGAGGGCCGGACTCGGACGAGGACACCCACGGGCGGGGCCTGCTGCTGGTGCAGTCCCTCGCGGACTCCTGGGGGGTACGGCCGCACGGGGTGGGCAAGTCGGTGTGGTTCGAACTGGGCGCCGAGGCGGCGTGACGCTCCGCGGGTACGTCGGCTCACCGGGGCGGGTCCGCGGAGGCAGGTCTTCCGGCTCCCTGCGGCTCCTGCCGGGGTCCAGGCCCGCCGGCCTCCGGCGCCGGTCGCCGCGAGTGCCGGCCGAGGCGGCGTGACGCTCCGCGGGTACGTCGGCTCACCGGGGCGGGTCCGCTGAGCCGGTCTTCCGGCTCCCCGCGGCCCCTGCCGGGGCGCATGCCCGCCGGCCTCCGGCGCCGGTCGCCGCGAGCCCCGGCCGAGGCGGCGCGGCGCACGGAACGGGACAGGACGCGGTACGGGCGGTACGGGCGGGACGGGACACGGGCCGGGGGCGTGACCCGTGCGGTCACGCCCCCGGCCCGTCGGCACCGCTGGACCTAGCCGAACTGCTGCTCCAGGTCCTTCAGCTTGCGCTCCAGGGAGTCCAGCCGGGGCAGGGCCATGGTGTCGTCCTCCGCCGTGAGGTCGACGGTCACCTGCTCAGCGGACCCGCTGCGGACGGGCTGCAGGGAGGGGCGGGCGCGTACGGGCAGCTGTTCCGCGGTGGATATGGCAGGCTCCGCGGTCGCCTGGGCGGGGCCGCGCTCCACGGCCTGCACCTCGACCTCGACCTGCCGTCCGCCCCGGCTGACGAAGCCGCGGTGGCCCCGGCTGATGGCCTTCAGCTGGGCGCGTTCGATCCGCTGCTGGTCGCGCCGGCGCTGCCGCGTCTCGTCCTTCTGCCGCTTGTCCTCGCGGACCTCCTCGACGGCCTCGTCCAGGCTGCGCACGCCTTCCAGGAGCATCAGCGACCAGGCCCTGTAGGTCTCGCGGGGGGCGCGCAGCCAGCGCACGATGCGGATCTGCGGCAGCGGGCGCGGCACCAGCCCCTGCTCGCGGAGGGCGGCGCGGCGGGTCTGCTTCAGGGCCCGGTCGAACAGGACGGCCGCGGACAGTGACATACCGGAGAAGAACTGCGGGGCGCCCGCGTGGCCGGCGCCCCGCGGGGCGTGCACCCAGTTGAACCAGGCGGCCGCCGCGGCGAACAGCCACACGAGGATCCGGGAGCCGAGCGCCGCGTCGCCGTGGCTGGCCTCGCGCACCGCGAGGACGGAGCAGAACATCGCGGCGCCGTCCAGGCCGAACGGCACCAGGTACTGCCAGCCGTCGGTCAGCCCCAGGTTCTGCTCGCCGAAGCCGACGAGGCCGTGGAAGGACAGTGCGGCGGCGACCGCCGCACAGCAGAACAGCAGCACGTAGGAGGCGGTGCCGTAGATGGCCTCCTTGCGTCTGCGGCGCTCCTCGCTGCGCTCCCAGGAGTCGTCCGCGCTCGCGTTCTCCCCGGAGGAGCGCTTGCCGCGCGCGAGCACCGCCACCGCCGCCAGCATCCCCAGGAGCAGTACGGCGCCCGGAAGCAGCCAGTTCAGCGATATGTCGGTCAGTCTCATCAGGGGTCCCTTGCATTGGGATAGGGCGTAACGCCCGCCATAGTGGCCCACTCCCGACGGCCCTCAGGGGGTTTCGGGGCAAGAGGCCGCCAACGAAGTGCAAGGGGATGCCCAGGACGGCGTTCTGCTCGAACTGCCACTTGAGCGGCGGGAGTTGAGTTCGAATAAGACTACCCGCACGGGCGGTTCCCCGGAAAGTTCCTGCGGCACGTGAGGACGTTGTGAATCACCTGTCCGGGCCCGCGCGGGTACGGGGCGATCACGCCGGTGTTGATCTTGGTGGGCCGCGGAGGGATGGCGTACGGCCGTGCGGGCGGCGGCGCGGTCGTACGAGACGTGCGTCACGGGGACCGGGGCGGACCCTGACGCCGTGGGCCGATTTAATAGGTGAGCCTAACCTTAGTTACTGATTTGTGAATTTGAACTACCGCCTCGGGCGCCTATGGTGCTTGACGGACCAGTGACAACCCGTCGTTAAATGACCCAAGTGCCGACAAGCCGCCAGGAGGGACCCGTGAAGCAGGGCGTGCAGGGCCCCGCCGGGACGGGGACGCCGGAGCGCCGGGCGTCCGGCCGTGACCGGGTGCCTGAGCAGGCGCGCTCGGCGGACACCCTCGGCCGCTGCCGCGAGCGGGACACCGCCGAGTCCGCCGCGCGCGGTGAGCACACGCACAGTGAGCGGCCGATTCCGGGCCCGCGGCCGGCGGTGCAGCGTTCCTCGGTGCGCGGGCAGATCCTGGACGCGCTGCGCACGGCGCTGGTGACGAGCGAGCTGAAGCCGGGCGAGGTCTACTCGGCGCCGGTGCTCGGTGAACGGTTCGGGGTCTCGGCCACACCTGTGCGGGAGGCCATGCAGCAGCTCGCCCTGGAAGGCGCCGTCGAGGTCGTGCCCAACCGCGGCTTCCGGGTGGTCGAGCGGGGGGCGCGGGAGCTCGCCGAACTGGCCGAGGTGCGCGCGCTGATCGAGGTGCCGGTGATGCTGCGGCTCGCCCGCACCGTGCCGGGTGAGCGGTGGGCGCAGCTGCGGCCGCTGGCGGAGGAGACGGTCCGCGCGGCCGCCTCCGGCTGTCCGGCGACGTACGCGGAGTCCGACCGGGCCTTCCACGGCGCGCTGCTCGCCCTGTCGGGCAACGAGCAGCTGGTCGGTATCGCCTCGGACCTGCACCGCCGGTCGCAGTGGCCGCCGGTCCGGCAAGGGCGGCCGTACCTGGTCGCGGACGCGGCGGAGCACGTGACTCTGCTGGAGGCGTTGATCGCCGGGGACGTGGACGGCGTGCGGGGGCTGGTGACGGGACACTTCGCCGGGACGGGCTGAGCGGGCCGGTCGGGCGCCGGGCGTCTCCCGGATGCGGGCCCGACGTGGTCGCTCGCGCGGTTCCCCGTGCCCTTCCGGCTGCTGCGGCTGCGGTGCCCCGTGCCCTTCCGGCCGCAGATCCCCGGGAAGTGCGGGGAGCCGTGCCCCAGCCCCGCCCGCCCGACCCGGCGGTGCACCGGCACCCACCCCTACGCCGTGGCCACCCCCGGCGCAGGCGGTGCCAACTGCCGTGCCAGCCAGGTCGGTACACCCCCGAGCAGCCGGAACAGCCGCCCCGCCTCCTCCCGCAGCCGCGAGGCCTCCGGTTCGGACTCCGCGTCCGCCAGGGAGGCCAGCGCGGGCGCCGTACCCACCAGATAGCCCAACTCCTCGCGGATCCGCAGGGATTCGGCGAACCCGTGCCGCGCCTCCGTCAACTCGCCGTCCCGCAGGGCCAGTCCGGCGAGGTGCCGCCAGGTGAAGGACAGCAGCAGCGGGTCCGGCTGCGCCGTGGCTCCCGCGTGGGCCCGGCGGTACGCCGCCCGTGCCGCCTGCGGGGAGCGGGTCAGGTTCTCGGCGATCAGACCCCGGCGGAAGTCCAGCAGGGCCCGGCCGGGCACCCCCGGGGGGATCAGGGCCGCCGCCCGGCCCAGTGCGGCCCGCGCCTCGTCCGCCCGGTCCCGCACCCCGTGCAGCGTGGCCGTGTAGGCGAGTTGGCCGCGTTCGCAGGCCGCGGCCCCCCGTTCCTCGTCGCTGTGCGCGAGCGCCTCCGCCGTCCGCAGGGCGTCCTCCGCGTCCTCCCAGCCCCGTTCGGTGTACAGGCACCGTTCCACCAGCAGCGCGGCCCGCTGCAGGGCCGTGGCGGGGGTGTCCGGTGGCAGCAGGGCCGCCGCGTCCGCCCAGCAGGCCCGCGAGCGCAACCGCCATACCGCGGTCTGGAGTGGATCGTCACCGGCGGTCGTTCCGTTACCAGACATGGCGGTGTGCGCCACGTTGCCCTCCCCGAGCACGCCATCGAGCTGTTGAGTGGTGGCGGCATTCCAGCACCGATCGCCCGGCCGGGCCAAGGGGGCGGGTGAAAGATTTCACAAAGTCGTGGGGTGCGGGCGTGACCGGGTTTGGCCGACACGCGCCCCTGCTGACCTCAGCTCATGCGCAGGGCGAGGAAGAAGTCCAGCTTGTCCTCCAGGCGCGAGAGGTCCCGTCCCGTCAACTGCTCGATCCGGCCCACCCGGTAGCGCAGCGTGTTGACGTGCAGGTGGAGCCGGGTGGCGCAGCGGGTCCAGGAGCCGTCGCAGTCCAGGAAGGCCTCCAGGGTCGGGATCAGCTCGGCCCGGTGGCGGCGGTCGTAGTCCTTCAGCGGGTCCAGCAGGCGGGCGGTGAAGGCGCGGCGGACGTCGTCCGGCACGAAGGGCAGGAGCAGGACGTGCGACGCCAGCTCCTGGTGCCCCGCCGCGCAGACCCGGCCCGGGCGGGCGGCCGCCACCCGGCGGGCGTGCCGGGCCTCCTCCAGGGCGCCGCGCAGGCCCTCCGCGGAGTGCACGGCCGCGCTGACGCCGAGGGTGAGCCGCCCGTCGTCGTTCAGGCCCGCCGACAGCGTCTCCCGCACCGACTGGAGCAGGGAGTCGGCCAGCAGCCCGGTCTCCGAGCCCTCGTGCTCGGAGGAGACCGCGGGCAGCGGGACCAGGGCGATGGCCTCGTCGCCGGTGTGCGCGACCGCGATCCGGTCGGACGGCTCCGGGCCGGTCGCCAGCGGGTCGACCAGCACTTCCTCCAAGAGCGACTGGGCGACCGGGCCGCCCTCCACCTCGCCGCCCTCCCACTCCACGCGGGCCACCACGACCTGCCAGTGCGGGGCCGTGCCGAGCCCGGGCAGCAGCACCGGGGCGGCCACCCTGAGACGGGCCGCGATCTCGGCCGGCGCGGCACCCGTCTGGACCAGCTCCAGCACCTCCTGCGCCAGCCGGCGCCGCACCGTGCGCGCCGCGTCCCGGCGGTCCCGCTCGACCGCGATCAGCTGGGTCACGCCCTGCAGCAGGTCCAGGCGTTCCTCGGGCCAGTCACCGGCGTCCGCCTCGACGGCCATCAGCCAGTCCGACAGCACCGTCTCGCGCACGTCGCGGGCGGCCTGCGGGGAGCGGCCGGAGGAGCGGATGGGGAACAGCGAGTACGTCGAACCGCCCAGCAGGATCCGGTACGGGCCGCGCCGGCCGGTGCGGGCGGCGGCCAGATGCTCGGCGGCGAGCTTCGCGCAGGTCTCCGCGGGCAGCGCCGGGCCCGCCTCCTTGGAGCCGGCGATCAGCCGGCCGGTGGGGGAGAGCACCCAGGCGCGCAGGTCCAGGTCGGTGCCGAGCAGGTCCAGGACCACGTCCGGGCCGCCGCCCGCCGGTCCCGAGGTCATCATCCGCCGGTGCCGGTCCACGACGGCCGCCAGGTCCCCGGCGCGCTCGCCGGAGACCTGCCGGACCACGTATTCGGTGATCGTGGCGAAGGCCACCGACTCGTGCACCGCGAACAGCGGCAGCCGGTGCTTGACGCAGGCCAGGACCAGGTCGTCCGGCACGTCGCCGAGCTCCGCCTCACCGGCCGCGAGCGCCGCCACGCCGGCCTGCACCAGGATCCGTACGAACGGCTCGGAGTCGGCGGCGTCCCGGCGCCAGGCCAGCCCGGTCAGCACCAGCTCGCCCCCGGACAGGTAGCGGCTCGGGTCGCGCAGGTCGGTGGTCATGACCCCGCGGACCGACCGGTCCAGCTCCTCCTCGCCGCCGAGCAGCCGCAGGCCCAGCGCATCGGTGTCCAGAAGTGCGCGCAGCCGCATCTCTTTGCCGCCGTTCTTTGTCTCGAAACCTACGATGGATCTTGGAGGGTGACCGGGGAGTCACCCGGAATCGCACGCCTGGGGCGTTCTCCGGCGTCTCCGCGCTGTTCCCTGCGTTTCTCCAGGAAAACGGAGAGGTTACCGATGACCTCCGTTCATACGAATCTACAAGATGCCCGCCGTGGCCAGCCAACTCCTTCATGGTTTCGGTGACTGACCCAGCCGGACGCGGGGCGGTGTACTGAGTCCACTCCGCGTTAACAGGACATGAACGAGCCGGGCCCGCCGCACACGGATTGGCTCAATCTGTACGACTCACGAGACGAAGAAGAGAGCCGGTCATGGACTTCCTTCGCCCCGCCAGCTGGGAGGAGGCGCTCGCCGCGAAGGCCGAGCACCCCACCGCTGTGCCGATTGCGGGTGGCACCGATGTGATGGTCGAGATCAACTTCGACCACCGCCGGCCCGAGTACCTGCTCGACCTCAACCGCATCGGCGACCTCTACGAGTGGGAGGTCGGCGAGGAGAGCGTACGGCTGGGCGCGTCCGTCCCGTACACGAGGATCATGCAGAACCTCCGTGCCGAGCTGCCGGGCCTCGCGCTCGCCTCGCACACGGTCGCCTCCCCGCAGATCCGCAACCGCGGCGGCGTCGGCGGCAACCTCGGCACGGCCTCGCCCGCCGGTGACGCCCACCCCGCCCTGCTCGCCGCCGGCGCCGAGGTCGAGGCGGAGTCCGCGGCCCGCGGCACCCGCCGCATCCCGATCGACGAGTTCTACACGGGCGTCAAGCGCAACGCGCTCCAGCCCGACGAACTGATCCGCGCCGTGCACGTGAAGAAGGCCGACGGCCCGCAGCAGTACTCGAAGGTCGGCACCCGCAACGCCATGGTCATCGCCGTGTGCGCGTTCGGCCTGGCGCTGCACCCCGAGACCCGCACCGTGCGCACCGGCATCGGCTCCGCCGCGCCCACGCCCGTGCGGGCCAAGGCGGCCGAGGAGTTCCTGAACGCGGCGCTCGACGAGGGCGGCTTCTGGGACAACGGAAAGATCATCACCCCTTCGGTCGCCAAGCAGTTCGCGGAGCTGTGCTCCGGCGCCTGCAACCCGATCGACGACGTCCGGGGCACCGCGAGCTACCGCCGCCACGCGGTCGGCGTGATGGCCCGCCGGACGCTCACCTGGACCTGGGAGTCGTACCGCGGCGCCCGCCGCACCACTGAGGGAGCTGCGTAATGCGCGTCAACTTCACCGTCAACGGACGTCCGCAGGAGGCCGACGACGTCTGGGAGGGCGAGTCCCTGCTGTACGTCCTGCGCGAGCGCCTGGGCCTGCCGGGTTCCAAGAACGCCTGCGAGCAGGGCGAGTGCGGCTCCTGCACCGTGCGCCTGGACGGCGTGCCGGTCTGTTCCTGCCTGGTCGCGGCCGGCCAGGTCGAGGGCCGCGAGGTCGTGACCGTCGAGGGCCTGGCGGACTTCGCCAAGCAGCGCGCCGAGGGCGGCTGCGCCACCGGCGCCTGCGGCTCGAACGGCACCGCCCTCGACGAGGCCAAGCTGGGGGTCCCCCCGGGCGAAGCCTGGGGGAGGAAGGCCAAGGGCACCGACTCGCAGACCGGCGAGGGCGGCGAACTCTCCCCGATCCAGCAGGCGTTCATCGACGCCGGCGCCGTCCAGTGCGGCTTCTGCACGCCGGGTCTGCTCGTCGCCTCCGACGAACTGCTGGAGCACAACCCGAACCCGACCGACGCGGACATCCGTGAGGCGCTGTCGGGCAACCTGTGCCGCTGCACGGGCTACGAGAAGATCATGGACGCGGTCCGCCTGGCGGCCGCCCGCCAGTCCGAGGGGGTCTGACACACATGCCGACCAACGGCGCTCCTACGAAGATCACGCAGGGCTCCCAGACCAAGGGCGGCATCGGCGAGTCCACGCTCCGCCCGGACGGCACCCTCAAGGTCACCGGCGAGTTCGCGTACTCGTCCGACATGTGGCACGAGGACATGCTGTGGGGCCAGATCCTGCGCTCCACGGTCGCGCACGCCGAGATCGTCTCGATCGACACGGGTGAGGCCCTGGCCACGCCCGGCGTCTACGCGGTCCTGACCTACGACGACCTGCCCACCGAGGTGAAGAACTACGGCCTGGAGATCCAGGACACCCCGGTCCTCGCCCACGGCAAGGTACGCCACCACGGCGAGCCGGTCGCGATCGTCGCCGCCGACCACCCGGAGACGGCCCGCCGCGCCGCCGCGAAGATCAAGGTCGAGTACAGGGAACTCCCGGTCATCACCGACGAGGCCTCCGCGACCGCGCCGGACGCGGTCCTCGTCCACGAGAACCGCGACGACCACCACTCCGGCCACGTCCCGCACCCCAACATCGTGCACCGGCAGCCGATCGTCCGCGGCGACGCCGACGAGGCCGCGAAGCGCGCCGACGTGATCGTCAGGGGCGAGTACACCTTCGGCATGCAGGACCAGGCCTTCCTCGGCCCCGAGTCCGGCCTCGCCGTGCCGGAGGAGGACGGCGGCGTCCACCTCTACATCGCCACCCAGTGGCTCCACTCCGACCTGCGCCAGATCGCGCCCGTCCTCGGCCTCCCCGAGGACAAGGTGCGCATGACGCTGGCCGGCGTCGGCGGCGCGTTCGGCGGCCGCGAGGACCTGTCGATGCAGATCCACGCCTGCCTGCTGGCGCTGCGCACGGGCAAGCCGGTGAAGATCGTCTACAACCGTTTCGAGTCCTTCTTCGGTCACGTCCACCGGCACCCCGCGAAGCTCTACTACGAGCACGGTGCCACCAGGGACGGCAAGCTCACGCACATGAAGTGCAAGATCGTCCTGGACGGCGGCGCCTACGCCTCCGCCTCCCCGGCGGTCGTAGGAAACGCTTCCTCCCTGTCGGTCGGCCCCTACGTGATCGACGACGTCGACATCGAGGCCATCGCCCTCTACACCAACAACCCGCCCTGCGGCGCGATGCGCGGTTTCGGCGCGGTCCAGGCGTGCTTCGCCTACGAGGCGCAGATGGACAAGCTGGCCGCGCGGCTCGGCATGGACCCGGTGGAGTTCCGGCAGCTCAACGCCATGGAGCAGGGGACCATCATGCCGACCGGGCAGCCGGTCGACTCCCCGGCGCCGGTCGCCGAACTGCTGCGCCGCATCAAGGCGATGCCCCTGCCGCCGGAGCGCCAGTGGGAGTCCAGCGAGGGAGCCGACGTCCGGCAGCTGCCGGGCGGTCTGTCCAACACCACGCACGGCGAGGGCGTCGTCCGCGGAATCGGTTACGCGGTCGGCATCAAGAACGTCGGCTTCTCCGAGGGCTTCGACGACTACTCCACCGCCAGGGTGCGCATGGAGGTCGTGGGCGGCGAGCCGGTCGCGACCGTGCACACCGCGATGGCGGAGGTCGGCCAGGGCGGTGTCACCGTCCACGCGCAGATCGCCCGCACCGAACTCGGGGTCACCCAGGTGACCATCCACCCGGCCGACACCCAGGTCGGCTCGGCGGGTTCGACCTCGGCCTCCCGGCAGACGTACGTCACCGGCGGCGCCGTGAAGAACGCCTGCGAGCTGGTCCGCGAGAAGGTCCTGGAGATCGGCCGGCGCAAGTTCGGCTCCTACCACCCGGCCTGGGCGACCGCCGAACTCCTGCTGGAGGGCGGCAAGGTCGTCACCGACGGCGGCGAGGTCCTCGGCGACCTGGCCGACGTACTGGAGGACGAGGTCGTGGAGGTCGAGGAGGAGTGGCGGCACCGGCCCACCGAGGCCTTCGACCTGCGCACCGGCCAGGGCAACGGACACGTCCAGTACTCCTTCGCCGCCCACCGCGCGGTCGTCGAGGTCGACACCGAACTCGGCCTGGTCAAGGTCATCGAACTGGCCTGCGCCCAGGACGTCGGCAAGGCGCTCAACCCGCTCTCCGTCATCGGTCAGATCCAGGGCGGTACGACCCAGGGCCTGGGCGTGGCGGTGATGGAGGAGATCATCGTCGACCCGAAGACCGCCAAGGTCAGGAACCCCTCCTTCACGGACTACCTGATCCCCACGATTCTCGACACGCCGACCATCCCGGTCGACGTGCTCGAACTCGCCGACGACCACGCCCCGTACGGGCTGCGCGGTATCGGCGAGGCCCCGACCCTGTCGTCCACCCCGGCCGTCCTCGCGGCGATCCGGAACGCGACCGGGCTGGAGCTGAACCGGACGCCGGTGCGGCCGGAACACCTCACGGGCACCGCGTAACCCACAACCCCACAGCTCTCCGGGCGGCGCAGGGAACGTCACACACTCCGCCGTGCCGCCCGGAGGAACCCCCTTCGAGTTCCGCACCGCTCGCGGTCCTCGAAGCCCCCCTTGTTCGTCTCGGGCCGTCCCCCGGGTCGTCCATTCCCAAATCCCGTGACCGTCAGGGCGGTTGTACGGGTGCCCCTTTGAACCTTGGGAGATGGCCCCATGACCCAGCAGTCAGTGGAGCCCACGAACACCGCCGAAGACGCGGGCGCGGGTTCGCGTCCGCCGGCCGGCAGGTCGTGGCTCGACCGGTACTTCCACATATCCGACAGAGGATCCACCATCGCGACCGAGGTCCGCGGTGGCATCACCACCTTCATGGCGATGGCGTACATCCTCCTGCTCAACCCGGTGATCCTCAGCGGCGCGGACAAGTCCGGCGACTCGCTGAGCCAGAAGGCCCTCATCACGGCCACCGCGCTCGGCGCCGCGGCCACCACTCTCCTCATGGGCTGGTTCGGCAAGGTGCCGCTCGCCATGGCCGCCGGACTCTCCGTCTCCGGTGTGCTGGCCGGTCTGGTCATGGGGACCAAGGACCTGACGTGGGCTCAGGGCCTGGGCATGTGCGTCGCCTACGGCGTCGTGATCATGCTCCTGGTGGTCACCGGCCTCCGTGAGATGATCATGAACGCGATCCCGCTGCCGCTCAAGCACGGCATCACGATCGGCATCGGTCTGTTCATCGCGTTCATCGGTCTGGTCAAGGCCGGGTTCGTACACGCCGGTACGGCGACCCCGGTCACGCTGGGCAACGCGGGTGAGCTCGCGGGCTGGCCCGTCCTGCTCTTCGCCGTCACGCTGCTGCTCATCTTCGCGCTGCAGTCCCGCAACGTGCCGGGCGCCATCCTCATCGGCATCGTCACCGGAACCGTTCTCGCGGTCGTCGTCAACGCGGCCGGCCTCGTCGACGACAAGGGCTGGGCCAACGGCGAGGGTCCCGCACTGCACGGCAGCGCCGTGTCCATGCCGGACTTCTCGCTCATCGGCAAGGTGTCCTTCGGCGGCCTGGGCGACGTCGGCTACATGACGGTCACCTTCATCGTCTTCACGCTGGTGCTCGCCGGCTTCTTCGACGCCATGGCCACCATTATCGGCATCGGCACCGAGGCCAACCTCGCCGACTCCCAGGGGCGGATGCCGGGCCTGTCCAAGGCGCTGTTCATCGACGGTGCCGGCGGCGCGCTCGGCGGTGTCGTGGGCGGTTCCGGGCAGACCGTGTTCGTGGAGTCCGCGACCGGTGTCGGTGAGGGCGCCCGTACCGGCCTGGCCTCGGTGGTCACCGGTGGCTTCTTCGCCCTCTGCCTCTTCTTCACGCCGATCACGGCGATCGTGCCGCGCGAGGTGGCCTCGGCCGCCCTCGTCACCATCGGCGCGATGATGATGATGAACGCCCGCCATGTGGACTGGGGCGACCGCGCCGTCGCGATCCCGGTCTTCCTGACCGTCGTGATCATGCCGTTCACGTACTCGATCACCCCCGGTGTCGCCGCCGGTGTGATCTCCTACGTCGTCATCAAGCTCGCCCAGGGCAAGTGGCGGGAGATCGGCCCCTTCATGTGGGGTCTGACCGTGCTCTTCCTCGTCTACTTCTCACTGCATCCGATCCGGGCGGCGCTGGGCGTGCACTGACGCCCGGACCCGCCACGCATCCCATGACCCGATCAGGAGGCCGAACATGCTGGACATCGCCGACGAGCTGAACCGGTGGGTCGAGCAGGGACGTGACTTCGCCGTCGCCACCGTGGTGGCCGTCGGCGGGAGCGCGCCCCGGCAACCCGGTGCCGCGCTCGCCGTCGACAGCGAGGGCACGGCCATCGGTTCGGTCTCCGGAGGATGCGTGGAAGGGGCCGTGTACGAGCTGTGCCGGCAGGCACTCGAGGACGGCGAGACCGTCCTGGAGCGCTTCGGGTACAGCGACGAGGATGCCTTCGCCGTCGGCCTGACCTGTGGCGGCGTCATCGACATCCTCGTCACGCCGGTCCGGGCGGACGGTCCCGCCCGGCCGGTGGTCGCCTCCGCGGTGGCCGCCGCCGCCCGTGGGGAGGCGGCAGCGGTCGCGCGGATCGTGGAGGGACCGGCAGCGCTGCGGGGCCGGGCCCTCCTCGTCCGCCCGGGCGGTTCCTACGACGGCGGTTTCGGGGGTCACCCCGAGCTGGATCGCACCGCGGCCGAGGAGGCCCTCGCGATGCTGGACGCCGGCCGGACCGGCACCGTGGGGATCGGTGAGACCGGCGCGCGCTGCGGCGAACCCCTCACCCTCCTCGTCGAGTCCTCCGTCCCCGCCCCCCGCATGATCGTCTTCGGCGCCATCGACTTCGCGTCCGCGCTGGTCCGCATGGGCAAGTTCCTCAACTACCACGTGACCGTGTGCGACGCGCGCCCCGTCTTCGCCACGAAGACCCGTTTCCCCGAGGCCGACGAGATCGTCGTCGAGTGGCCCCACAAGTACCTGGAGCGCACCGGCGTCGACGGACGCACCGTGCTGTGCGTCCTCACCCACGACGCCAAGTTCGACGTCCCCCTGCTCCAGCTGGCGCTTCGCCTCCCGGTCGCCTACGTCGGCGCGATGGGCTCCCGCCGTACCCACCTCGACCGCAACGAGCGGCTGCGCCAGGTCGGCGTCACCGAGCTCGAACTGGCCCGTCTGCGTTCCCCGATCGGCCTCGACCTCGGCGCCCGTACGCCGGAGGAGACGGCGCTGTCCATCGCCTCGGAGATCGTGGCCGACCGGCGGGGAGGCTCGGGTGTGTCGCTGACCGGGGCGCACACGCCGATCCACCGTGAGGCGGCGGCACCGGTCGGCCGCATCGGCTCGGTGGCCTGAATCCCCCGGACCGCTCCCGGCCCGGCACCTCACGGCACCTCACGGCACCTCACAGCGCCAGCCGACGCGGGCGCGCCGCCCGTCCGTACGGCGGCACGCGCCGGGCTCACGCGCGCCTGAGCAACCGGTTCACCGCGCGTCCGAACGTCGCGCGGGCCGTGCGCACCAGTACGCCGTCGAAGGCGCGGGGCAGGAACCGCACCCGCAACTCCTCCCGCCACACCACCCGGCTACGGCCGCCGGGCCCCGGGCGCACCTCGATCTCCGCCCAGCCGAGGACCACCCGGCCGCGCTTCTCCAGGCGGCACAGGCCGCCCTCGCCGTCGGCGGGCGGACGCCAGACCGTCACCTCCATGACGTCGTCGAAGGTCAGGGGGCCGAGGCCGGAGCGGGCCACGAGGCGCGTCCCCACACCGGTCGGCTCCGGCGTGAGCACCTCGATCCGGGTGAGCGGTACCGCGTCGGCGTGGCGGGGCCACTCGGTGAGCCGGCGCCACGCCTCGTCGAGGGGGAGCGGGGCCGTGCGGGCGAAGGAGAAGGTCGGCACGGCACGATCGTAGGCAATGGGCGCGGGCCGGCCGTCCGTTCGGCCCCCGCTCCACCCGGCTGCGACCGCGGTGTTGACGGTGTCAGGGCCGGTACACCTTGCCCGGTTCCGCCTTGCCGGGTGCCAGCAGCTGAGGCACCGTCACGAAAGCGTATCCGCGTGCTTTCAGCGCGTCGATGATGCCGGGCACGGCGGGCACCGTGCCCGGGTAGAGGTCGTGCAGCAGGATGATCCCGTCCCGGGACGCCTGGTCGAGGACGCGCTTGGTGATGAGGTCGGAGTCGCTGGTGGCGTAGTCCTTGGCGGTCACGCTCCACAGCACCTCCGCCAGGCCCTGCTCCTTGGCGATGCGGTGCACGTCGGTGTCCGTACGGCCCTGGGGCGGGCGCATCAGCGTGGGCCTGCGTCCGGTGAGCCGCTCGATCGCGTCGTCCGGCCGTTTCAGCTCCTCGCGTATCGCGGCGTCCGATATCCGCGTGAGGATCTTGTGGTCCCACGTGTGGCTCGCGACCTCGTGGCCCTCGGCGGCCATCCGCTTGACCAGCTGCGGGTACTTCTCGATGTGGTTCTTGCCGAGCAGGAAGAAGGTGGCCGGGACCTTCTTCTGCTTCAGGATGTCCAGCAGCCGCGCCGAGTGCTCGCTGGGCCCCGCGTCGAAGGTGAGCGCGATGCACTTGGCCTCGCGGCAGTCGACGGTGCCGAACCTCGCCGGTGCCCCGTGCGCCGCGGCGGCCCGCACGGTGCTCGGTGCGGTCGTGTCGACCTGGGCACAGCCGGACAGCGTGAGCGCCAGGCCGAGGGCGGCCGAGGCGAGCGCGGCCGGACGCAACCTTCGGGCGGTTCCGCGCATCTCTCTTGTCGCGTGCTTCGGCGTCGGGATCTTGTCGGTCGAAAGAGGCATGCGGAGACTATACACTCAGTGTATAGTTCACAAGTTCGAATTCCTCGCGCGGTGGGTGCCGACCGGGAGCACCATGGAAGGAGAGGCTCCGCGGAGGAGGACGGCCATGCGCTTCCGGGACCGTGCCGAAGCCGGGCGGGAACTCGCCGGGCTGCTGAGCGACCTGCGCGATCAGGGCATCCTCGCCGATCCCCTCGTGCTCGCCCTGCCGCGCGGCGGCATCGCGGTGGCCGAGCCCGTCGCCCGCGCCCTCGGCGCCCCGCTCGACGTACTGATCGTCCGCAAGATCGGCGCCCCCCACCACCAGGAGTTCGCGGTCGGCGCGCTCGTCGGTGACGACCCGCCCCTGTTCAACGCCGGGACCCTGGACCGGCTCGGCCTCACCGAGGAGGCCCTCGCACCGGTGGTCGAACGCGAACGGCAGGAACTGCGGCGCCGCGAGCAGCGCTACCGCGGCGAACGACCGGCGCCGGATCCCGCGGGCCGTACGGTGATCGTCGTCGACGACGGGCTGGCCACCGGCGCCACCGCCCGCGCGGCCCTGCGCCACGTACGGCGCCACCGGCCGGCCCGTCTCGTCCTGGCGGTCCCCGTCGGCGCCCCGGACTCCGTGAGCCGGCTCGCCGCCGAGGCCGACACCATCGTGTGCCCGCACCAGCCGGCCGGCTTCACCGCGGTGGGCCAGTGGTACGACGACTTCGAGCAGTTGACGGACGCGGAGGTACTGGAGGCCCTGGGGCGTTGACGGGCTGTGCGGCCGGGTGTCCCGTTGTTGGCCGGTCCGGGTCGGCCGTGGTTCTGGAACCGGTGGGTCGGTTCGGCCGGGGCGCTGAACGGGGCGTTGGGAGCGTTCAGTGCGTGGGGGCGGCCCCGTGGCAGCTTCACTGTCCGGCCCTGGGGCGTTGACGGGCTGTGCGGCCGGGTGTCCGGTTGTTGCCGGTCCGGGTCGGCCGTGGTTCTCGAACCGGTGGGTCGGTTCGGCCGGGGCGCTGAACGGGGCGTTGGGAGCGTTCAGTTCGTGGGGCGGCTCCACGGCAGCTTCACCGTGCGGCCCTGGGCGCGGCCCGCCTCGGCGGCCGGGACGCGGGTGGCGGGGTCCAGCGGGTTGTCGCCGATCGCGGACGCCGACGCCTCGTCGGGAGCGAGGACCACCACCTCGGCGCCCCGCGCGCGCAGCTCCTCCACCGACCGCTCCAGCGGCTGCTCGCTGGGGAACGGCTCGGTGGCGCCGAGCGGCACGATCACCAGCACCCGGTCCGCGCCGGCGGCGAGGTCGACGTTGGCGATGGAGCGTACCCCGCCGTCCACGTACCGGCGTTCGCCGATCGTCACCGGCGGCCACACGCCCGGCACGGCGCAGCTCGCCGCGACCGCGTCCACCAGCGGGACGCCCGAGCCGCGTTCGAAGACGACCGGCTCACCGCTCCGCGCGTCCACCGCGACGACCTTCAGCGCGCGCTCCGGCCAGCCGTGCGACGGCAGCCGTGACTCGATCACCGCGCGCCTGGCCTCCTCGGACACGGTCCGCGACCCGAGCGCGACCTCACCGACCTTGCGCCGCAACTCCGGTACGGAGGCGGCCGAGCCCGTCGCCGCGCCGATCTGCGCCGCGAACGTCTCCAGATCCATCTCGGCCATGATCTCGGCGGCCTGCAACGCCGGGTCCACCTGCCGGGCGTACAGCTCCCGCAGGCCCAGTCCGCTGCCCAGCTGGGCGGCCACGGTCGACCCGGCGGAGGTCCCCACCAGCAGATCGGCCCCGCTGACGTCCTGCCCGGCGTCCGCGAGCCCCACGAGCAGCCCGGTGATCCAGGCGATCCCGCCCACGCCACCGCCACCCAGTACCAGTGCCTCGGTCATCTCCACTCCTCCACAGTCGGTGATCGACGGTAAGGACACCGCTCGCCGCGCGGCCATTCCCGCAGCCGGCCGGCCCCTCGGGGACTCTGGCCGGTCCGCGGGGGGCCGTGGAACACTGACTGTGCGTACGCCGCGAGCCGTGCGGCACCGTGCGCCCACCCGGCGGCCCAAGGAGGCGTACGTGTCCCCGGTCCCCGATCCCGCGGAACTCGCCGACCGGTTGGGTCACGACACGGCTCAAGCCCTGCTCGACTGGGCCGAGTTGAACGCCCAGACCGTGCACCTGATCCAGCCGTCCTGGCTGCCGCCGGGCAAGGGGCACACCGGAGCCGTGCTGGCGGCGCTGGCGTTGGCCCCACCGCCCAGGATCGCCGTCCTGAAAGTGCTGCCCGAAGGGCCGCACCGGACGGAACCCGCGCGGCACGCCCGGGCCTTGCGGGCCTCACCCCGCGCCTTCGCGGCGGACCACCTCGTGGAGCAGGTCTTCGGGCCCTTCCCCCTCAAGAGCGGGGGAGCCCTGATGTTCCAGTCCGTCGCCGGCGACGGACTGCGCGACGCCCTGCCGCTCGGCGCCCTGGAGGGCGAGACGTTCACCCGCACCTGCGCGCACGTCGTGCGGGGCCTGCTCACCGAGTGGAACACGACCGAGGTGACGCCGCGTCGGATGCCGGCCTCCGCCTTCGTACGCGGGGAGGCCGATCCCGAGGGAGGCGCACTGCGCTCGCTCAGGGCAGCGCGGCGCGACGCCGGGCCGGCGGGCTCCGCCGAGCCCTGGTTCGACGCCGGCGGCCGCCGGCTGCCCAACCCCTTCCTGCTGGTCTTCGGAGGGCACCCGGAGCTGCCCGACCCCGAGGTGCCGGTCCTCACCGGGCTCACCCACGGGGACCTGCACGTGGACAACGTCATCGTCCCGGTGCGGCGCGGTGCCCCCCTGGAGCAGGCGTACCGGCTGATCGACCTCGGGAGCTTCCGGGCCGACGGGGCACTCACGTGCGACATCGTCATGCTGCTGCTGTCGGCGCTCGCGCCGTTCGTCGCGGGGGCGTTGCCGGCCCGGCAGGAACAGGCGCTGCTCGACTACGTCGTCGCACCGCGCCACGAGCACGCCGACCGCCTTCCCGCCGAGGTGGTACGGCGCGTCGACTGCGTACGGGACACCGCCGACGAGGTGATGGCCCGGTGGCGGGAGCCGTGGACCGACCAGTACCTGCTGTCCGTCGTCGCCGGCGCCCTCACCTGCACGACGTTCTCCGGCCTCGGCGCCCGCGCCCGGAACTGGTACCTGCTGCTGGCCGCTCACGCCTACGAGGCCGTCCTGGAGCCCCGCCCGGCCACCCCGGCCACCCCGGCCGCGCCCGCCCGGCCGCCTGCCGCACCGGCGCGGTACGGCCGCCCGGACGAGGAGCGGACGGACCGGCGGGAGGCGCTGGTGGACGCCCTCGAGGCGCTGCCCGTGATGGCCGACAAGGACTCCCGCGAGGCCGTCCTGCGTGAGCTGCCCAGGAAACTGACGGTGAGCATCCCGAGATCCAACATCCTGCGGGTGGAAGTCCTGGGCCTGGTCGACACCTGCGCCGGGTTCCCGAACGGCCTGCGCCAACTCCGCGACGCCATACGGAAAGTGGACGCCGGAAGCACGCAACGCGGCGTGGTTTTCGGCCTGTTGGAGGCGATGCCGGAGTTCGGTCCCCCGGCGCACGACGGACCGGGCGGGGGCTGATTTTCCGGCTCGGGGTTTCCGGGCAGGGGTCGCGGGGACATCATGAAATGACAGAGGATAGGGCCGAACGCCGGGGGACGGGGAGGGCCACAGAGGATGGACCAGGCTGGGGCGATCATCGAGTCGGAGCTGCCCGATCTCTCACAGCTCGCGTTGGAGGACGTACCGGCGTACCGGAACGGCCGCGAGTGGCAGACGGCGGAGCGACGGCTTCTGACGGAGTTCGGCAACCCTTCCGTCTTCGCCGGCGATCCCAAGAGCAGTTTCACGGTCTGATGTCGAGGCCCCGACGGCGACCACGGAGGCTCATCGGTGGGTGGCTCCTCTCTGTCCCCGGGGTGGTCGGCACCAGGACTCCCGCGGCACGGGCTCCCTCCCAGGCACTTCGACCTCCTGGCCGGCGGCGGGGGCGGGCACGCGGTCATCGCCCACCTGTGGGACTCCGAACGCAGCCACCGGCTGGTGCTGCTGGGGATGCTGACCGGCACCGCGAGCGGGCGAGCCGACGCGACGGGGCCGCTGTCCGGCATCGAGGAGGCCTGGGAGCTCCTCATCGCCTCCGAACGGCAGAGCGCCGCGATAGCCGACGACATCCTGCTGCTGCCCGAGACCGGGCGCTGGCTGCGCCACTGTCTGCAGCGATTACAAAGCCCCGGCCACGGGCGTGAGCCGGGCGAACCTCCGCTCTGGGCGGACGTGGGCCATCTGCACCTGCTCGCCGCCGTGGCTGCGGTGCGCACCGGGCTCCCGTTCCGGCTGAGGGTGCCCGTCCGGGCCGGACGGGTCTGGTTCCCCACCCTCGGATGCGCGGTCCTCCCGGGCCCGTCCCCGGCATGGCAAGCGGCCGAGGCCACGTTCACGTCCCACACGCTCACCGTGGCGCGGAGCGGCCCGGAGGCCGGCGACCGGGACGCCGTGCGGATCGAGCGGCCCTTCTCGCAGCCGTCCGCCCACTGGCAGGTCCCCCGTCTGCTCTCCCTGGACCTGCCCGACGGCCCCCGGCAGGTCCTGCTGCACGAGCTGGGTCCCTACCGGATGCGGGGAAAGGCCTGGGACAGCCCGGAGGGGGCCACCGGCCCGGCCGCGACGGAGGCCGTGCTGCGCTGGACCGACCTGCTGCAGCGGGCCTGGCCGCTGCTGGCCCGGGTGGACCCCAGCGGCGCCGAGGACGTCAGCGCCTGCCTGCGGTCCATCGAGCCGCTGCCCGCCGCACTGCCGTTCCGCTGGCACAGCGCCACCATGGAGGACGGCATGGGCGGCATGGCGGCGTCCGAACCGGCCGGCACCGAACCCGCCGCCGCGGCCCAGTTCGCCGCCGTGCTCACCCACGAGGCGCAGCACAGCAAGCTCAGCGCCCTGCTGCACATGTACTCGCTGCACACGCCCGACGTCACGCGGCGCTTCCACGTCCCGTGGCGGGACGACCCTCGCCCGTTGCGGGGAGTACTGCACGGGGTCTACGCCTTCACGGGCGTGGCGCGTTTCTGGCGCGGCCACCTCCTCAACGGATGCCCCGCCGAGGAGGAACCGCTGGCGGCGTTCGAGTTCGCGTTGCGCCGCCGCCAGCTCCTGCGGGTGCTGCCCGCGCTGGAGCCGGAGCCCGAACTGACCGCCCTGGGGCGCAGACTGGTCGGCCGGCTGCTGGAGACCGTGCGGGAGTGGCAGGAGGAACCGGTGCTGCCGAAGCCGCTCGCCTGGGCGGAGCTGGCCGTCGACGACCACGCCCTGAGCTGGCGCGCCCACCACCTGGTGCCCGATCCGGACCTGGTGGCCGACCTGGTGCAGGAGTGGGGCGACGGCCGGGCCGGTGCCGCGGCGCCCGAGCGGGCCTGGCACTGTCCGGACCCGCGCCTCGTACCGGACCCGGCGGCGCGTCACCTGGACGCCCGCGCCGTACTCATGCGGATGCGGCTGATCCCGGCCACGGCAGACCGGGTACGGGTCACGGACGCCCTCGGCGACGTCGTGCTGGGTGCGCGGCCGGCGGACGTCCACCTGCTCGACGGCCGGCTGACGGCCGCGGAGCAGCTGTACGCCGCCGAGATCAGGTCCCACAGCGACGCCGGCCCGGCCCCGGGCACCGCGTGGGCCGGACTGGCGTGGACGCTGCGGGGGCGGCGGGAGAGCACCCGGGCGGCCCACGCCCTCACCGTCTGTCCGGAACTGGTCCGGCACGTCTACGCGTCCGTCAAGCTCAAGAGCGCGTCCGCGCCGGACCCCGTCGCCGTGGCCGAGTGGCTCGGCCGCACGGTGGCCCTGCCCTGACCGCGTCCCGCGGTGCCGCCGAGGTGCTGTGCCGTGTGCCCCGGGGGCTCAGGGCATGGGGTCGGCGTCGCAGTTGGAGCGGCGCCAGGCCTCGGCGTCCGTGCAGGCCGGGTGGGTGGCCCCGAGCTTGCCGCTCAGGCCCTCCACGGCGGCCGCGTGCATGGCCTCGGCCTCCTCCGTACGGCGCAGCGCCCGCAGATCACTGGAGATGTTGTTCATCAGGGCGTACGCGGTGGGGTGCTGTTCGCCCAGGGTGGCCTTCACCCGCTCCAGGGTCCGCTGGTCCAGCTCCAGGGCGCCGGCGGCGTCTCCCTGCGCGTACCTGTCGCTGGCCAGGTTGGCCGCGCACACGAGTACGGTCGGGTGATCCTCGCCCAGGGCCCGCACCGCGCGTTCCAGGGCGTTCTCGTTGAGGGCGCGGGCGTCCTCCACCTGGTTGACCAGACGGAGGGTGATGGCGAGGTCGATGTCCGCCGCGACCGTGTCGGGGTGCTGCGAGCCGAAGACCTCGGCGTACAGATCACGGGTCCGCTCACCGAGTTTGAGCGCGTCGTCGAGGTTGTTGAGCTGCCTGAGGTCGATCGACAGACTGAGCGAGGCCACCAGGGAGTCCGGGCTGCGTTCGCCGTAGCGGTCGGTGAGCGCCTTGCTGGCCTGCAGACTGAGGTCGTAGGCCGCCTGGTGGTCGCCGGCCTTGCGCCGCGAGACGGCCAGCCGGGCCAGCGCACGCAGTGAGTGCGGGTTCATCTCGCCGAACACGCTGCGGTACTTCTCGACGATCTCCTCGAACATCCGGGCGCCGAGCGCGTAGTCGCCCGCCTCCCGGCGGTCCAGCGCCAGACCCATCTCGGACAGGAGGGTGTCGTACGCCTCCTCGCCGTAGATGAGGACGTTCCGGCGCCAGGTCTCCTCGTCCAGTTCGAGCGCCTCGCGGTAGTGACCGCAGGCGCGCAGGGCCACGGCGAGGTTGTGCGTGTGGTCGAGGGTGAGGGGGTCCTCCTCGCCATAGGCGCGTACGGCCCTCTCGTGCACCTCACGGGCCATGTCCAGGGCGCCGAGGAAGTCGCCGTGCGAGCGGCGGTCGACCGCGACCTGGCCCATCGTGGACAGCAGCTCCTCCTCCGCGTCGGAGCCCAGGGCCTGTACGGCGGTCAGCATGCGCCGGCTCAGTTCGGCGGCCTCCCCGTACCGGCCCATCCGCCACAGGACGTACCAGAGGCTGCGGCCCAGCAGCAGGGTCTGCTGGTCGCCCTCCCCGTACTTCTCCCGCCACCGCTCGTACGCCTTCTGGCCGAACTCGCGGGCGCTCTCGTGGTCGCCCCAGTAGTAGAGGTAGTCGGCCGTGTTGATGACGAGCTGCCGGACGTTGCCGACCTCCGACTCGATCGCGCCGGACTCCACCACGTGCGGGTACAGGTCGCCGAAGCGGCCCCAGTGGTCCGGGTCCCGGGGATCGCGGGGCGCGTTGGCCGCGAGGAGCAGATGGGCGCCGTGCCGCATGCGCTGCTGCTGTTCCTCCGTCATCCGGGCGATGAGCACCGCCTGCACCAGACGGTGCATCTGGATGCTGTTGTTGCGGTGGTCGATCTTGGCGAGCGAGTACCGGTTGATCTCCCGGATGGCCCGCGCCAGGCGCAGCGGGTCGGTCAGCGCCCGGTCCAGGTCGGGGGCGATCGGCTGGACCGGTGCCCCGGAGAACAGCGACCGCGCGATGGGCTCGGGAGCGAAGTACGCACAGATCTGGAGCAGTTGCAGGGCGGCCGGGTTCTTGCTCGCCAGATGGTCCAGCGAGACGTTCCAGGCCGTCGCGACGGTCTGCTCGTAGTGCGTGGGACGGGAAACTGTCATGAGTTCTGCACGTTTCTCTGCGAAAAGACGCAGGTACTCGGCGGCGGGCATACCGGTTTCGGCTCGCCAGGCCGACGCCTGCTCGACCGCGAGCGGCAGATCGCCCAGGACATGGGCGAGCTGGTCGGCCTCGTCGTCGGACAGGTCGGGATTACGACGCTGGAGCAGCTGAATGCTCTCCACGCGTTCGAAGACGTCGACTTCCAGCGGACGGGCCAGGGTGTTCCACTGCGGATTGCGTGACGTAATGATGATGGAGCCGCCGGAACTGTTCTCCGAACTGCTCGGGAAGAATTCCTGGACCGCTTCCGGGCTTTCGGCATTGTCGAAGACCAGAAGCCACTTGCTGTAGGGGTTTCCGGTACGCAGGGCCTCCAGCACGGCCGGCACCGCGGTGATCGCCTCGCTGCTGACCGGCAGATGCAGCCGGTGGGCCAGTTCGACCAGCGCCTGGGCGATCTGCGTGGGACGTTCGGCCGGAATCCACCAGACAATGTCGTACTGGCTCGCCTGGCGGTACACGTATTCCTGGGCGAGTTGGGATTTCCCGACTCCGCCGAGGCCGTGCAGGGCATGCGGAAGCACGGCGGTGGGGCCGCCCTGCAATTCCCTTTCCAGCCTCAGCAGCAGGTCTTCCCGTCCGGTGAAGACGAGATTGCGGGGTGGCATGTTTCCCCACACCTGAGGGCGCACTGCGGCAAGAGGCGCGGGGCGGTTCAGTGTGATTCCCTGCCGCGACCCAGTGTCGGGGTAAGCCGTGACCATGGTGGCGTCTCCTGGGGAGGTGCCAGTATCAGCGTGGCCGAGCTGCTCGGCCAGCACCGGTGCCTCGGAGGTGTTCGGTTCAGTCACTATGTCATAGCTTTCCGTGTGTGGCGCGATGGGTCGCTCGCCGCGTGTCGATTCGCTCATCTGCTGTGTTGATTCCTCGTGCGCCCGAATGAGTTGCCCGATTACTCGGGCCCGGCGCGCGTGCGCACCGGAGAGCGATCGGAGAACCGCGCACTCGATCTCGCGAAGACGCCGGTTTTCTTCGGTGACCTTCGGTTTGGAGGCGGTTGCTCCATCCAGGTAAGCCAGCATCTCCCGCGCGGCGGCACTGTGCGGGGCGAGTAACTCCGCCACCACTTTCGTGGCCGTCTCGGTGGCGTGCCGGTTGCTCGCCGCCAGCACTTCCTCGCGGACACCCGGGTGAAAGGAGAAGAACCCGTCGTCGGCCGGGTCCGACGTGACCAGATCGCTCATCAGGAACTCGGCCAGGTGTTCCGGCCCGGTGCGCGGCAGGGTGCGCCGTTGCAGGGCCGTCATGAGCGGCAGGTCCAGGGGAGCGGTGGCGAGGCGGGTGGCCAGCTGGAAGGCGTCCGGAGAGGCCCAGACACGGAACAGGGCGACGCGTTCCGCCGCGGACTTCTCATGGGGTCGGCGCACGGCCGGGGACGCGGGGGGCCGGCGTGCCGTCCGGGGCAGGACCAGGGCCGCCACCTCGGTCCAGCGCGGCCCCACCCCGGTCAGGAACGTGGTCCAGGGCAGCAGCCACTCCTCGGCCAGCTCCAGGACGGGGACGACGGTGTCCGTGCGGTGTGCGGGCTTTCGTACCGACGGCTCGGCGTGCTCCCAGGACCCGGGGCCCGGCCGGTCGCCGGACGTGTGCAGCCGTACGCGTTCCAGCCGGTGCAGCGCGGTGCGGTACCACAGGTGCTGGGGCAGCACGTTCAGCACGGCGGTCGGCTGCCCGCGGCCCCAGGACGCCAGCTGTGCCTGGACGGCACCGGACTGCCAGGCCGGGGCCAGACCGTCGGTGAGGACGAGGACGAGCGTGCGTCCGGTCGGGTCGACCAGCCGTCCGGGCGAGAGGGCGTGGGTCGTGCCCGGCCAGTGGACGGACACCGTCTCGGGCCGGCTGGTGTCGAGGTGGAGCACCCGGAAGTCGCCGAAGCCGCCGTACTGCCGGAACAGGCGTGCGGTGTGTTCGGTGAGGTCGCGCCACACGGCCATGCGCGGCGCGACGTCCAGGAGCAGCACCGCGTGCCAGCGGGGCCCGGGTCCCGGGCGCATGGCGGGAGGCAGTCCCGGGTCCACCGCCAGGCGTTCGGCCGTGGCGTCCGTGTCGACCTGCGGCGCCCGGGGCGTCGGGGCGGGCCGGCGCAGCGGCCGCAGGGCGCACGCGAGATGGGGGAGCGGGGGGTCGGGGGGCGGCCGCAGGGGGCGCACCGGCTGGACGGTGCCCGGGGCGCCGGGCGCGCAGAGGTCGTCCGTGAGGGCGAGGAGCGAGAGCGGATCCGCCTCGGCGTGCCGGCGGTCGCCGTTGGCGCGGCCGTGCAGGAGGTCCTCCGCGCGCGTCTTCCGGTCCCCGGGCGGGGCGAGGGCCTCCCGGTCCGCGGGCCACGGCGGGAACCGGCGGGGGGCCGCTTGCTCCTCGGCAGGGTCCGCGGGGGGCGTCTGCGGCGGCCGTCCGGCCGGGGGCGCGTGCGCGGGCAGGTCGGCGTGGCCGTCCCCTTCGGCCGCGATCTCCGGGTGGTACGCCGCGAGCCACACGGCGTCCGCGATCTCCCGTGGGTGCAGTTCACCGATGGGCACAGCGGAGGCAGCCGCGGCGGCGGACGCTCGACTCGGTCCGCCGGCCGCCGCGCGACCGTTGATCTTCGGCGGTTGGTCAGACACCCCAGTCCGCTCCGTCTCCGTTCAGCGGGTGCCAGATTGCTTCGAGGACGGCCTGCCACTCGGCGTGGTCTCCCTCACCGTAGGAGTAGGCGCCTGAAGTGACCAGGTGTGCTGCGTTGAGCAATTGGTCGGACGCCAGTCCGTCGACCTGAGCGCTGCGTGTCATGAACTCCTGGACGAGCCTTTCTTGCACGTCTCCCAACCCGCCCCCGAAGTGTGCGGCTACCAACTCGCCCAGCGTCTCCGGTGTGGGGTCCGGTATATCAAGTCGCAGGCATCGGCGCATAAACGCCTCAGGAAACTCTCGTTCACCGTTGGACGTCATGATGACGATCGGGAATGATCGAGTTTTGACAATCCCGTCGTTAATTGTTGCCGTCCTGCCCGGGTCTGCTGTGTAAACGGTGACACTGCCCATCTGACGCTTCACCCGAACGAGAGGCTGAACCGGGAACCAGCCGTCCTCGAACAGGGACAGAAGGTCATTGGGAAGGTCGGCGTCCCCCTTGTCCAGTTCGTCGATCAACAGGACGCGCGGGAGACGGTGGGGCAGGAGGGCGGTGCCCAGTGGACCGAGTTGGATGAAGTCGCCGATGTCCAGCGCGGACGCCGCTGAACCGTCGTCGGCGGCCTCCTGCCCGGACCCCCGCTCCTGGGCGGCGAACCACGCCTGTCCCGCCTGGGCCCGCCCCAGGACGTCGTACTCGAAGAGCCCCGAGGCCAGCGTCGTCCGGCTCGTGACCGGCCACTGGAGCACTCGTCCCAGGCCCAGTTCACGGGCGATGCGGAAGGCGAGCGCGGACTTGCCGACGCCGGGCCGGCCCGTCACCAGCAGCGGACGCCTGAGCAGGATGGCGGCGTTGACCAGCCGCACCTCGTCCGCCGGCGGGCGCCGGGTCGCCGCGGCCGGTCCGAGGCGCCGGTCCGCCTCGCCGTCCGTGGGGGGCGCGGGCTGCAGCGGCCCTCCGTCGAACGTGCGCCAGCGCGGGCCCGGCGGCCACGCACGCTCCTCGTACGGAGTCTCGTCCGTGAACGCGGCACCGGTTCCCGTGTACGGCAGCCGGCCCGGCGGCCGGCTGTCCGGTGCCGGTAAGCCCGCCTGAGGTGATGCACTCATTCAATCCCCCCTATGAACGCGGCAGGCGCGCCGGCACCACCGTCCAGCAACTGCTCGGGGTCGTCCCAGACGACGCAGAGGTGCTGGGCCGAGGCCTGTGTCCGGCCGTCCGTACGCGTTGCGGAATCGCTCTTCCACTGTCGGGCATGGAGCGGAAGGCCTGCCAGACCGCCTTCGGTCAGGCCGTCCCGCACCATGCCATGGAACTGCTCGGACGTCGCTTCACGGTGGTGTATGAAAACAGGGATGCCCAGATCGATGGCCACGCGAACTTCTCCGAGGCCGACCGCCCGGCCGGCGGCCGGCGGCTCGCTGAGCACCATGGCGACGACGTCCTTCTTGGCACCGATCGCGGTGTCCAGGCGCCCGAGATACTCCTTCACCGGATGGCCGGTCTGCTCGCACCAGTGGACGGACTCCTCGTTCTCCGGCGCGTCCTTCCACCGTGCCCAGCGCAGCCGCCAGACCTGGTGGGCGTCCCGCCGGTGAAGGCGCTCCAGGCTGTGCAGAATGATCTCGGGATACTTGCTGAACAGCGGGTTGGGATAGCCGAGTGAGGGATCCCGGTCCCACCATTCGACCGGCTCGTTCAGCAGCTCGGTGGGCAGGAAGAACTCCAGTACCACCTCCTGGGCCCGGGTGTGCCACAGGGAGGCCATGCGGGTCAGCAGACGCGCCACCGTGGCCGGCACCTGCGCGCGGGAGACCGCCTGCTGGGCCTCGCCCTCCTTCGCGTGGTGCAACTGCGGTGACTCCGCGTACTTCACGCGGGCGGACACCCAGTAGCGGCGCCCCCTGCGCGCCTGCCGCCGGCCCGCGCCGGGCAGCGGCGTGAGATCCGGTACGAGCTTGATGTACAGCCTGATCACCGGCCGTTCCGGCAGGGCGGCCGGGTCCGCCGGAACGGTGGCCGGGGCATCGGGCTCCACGACGGCCTGGTCCACCGGGGGCGAGGGCCCGTCGAGGAGGCGGGCCCGCAGCGCCGCGAGGCCGTCCTCGCCGTCGGCCAGCTTCCACGACGCGGCGAAGTGGTCGTTCCAGCCGTGCAACTCGCCGACGTGCGAGGCGAGATCGGTGTGGAGCGCCAGGTGTTCCAGCAGCACCATCCCGGGCGGCAGCACCGTGTCCGGCGTGGTCGCGAGGCCGGAGAGATGCAGGAACGCCTCCCAGGCCGTCGTGCAGTACGCGGGCAGACGCACCCGGCCGCCGGTGATCCGCGCGACCGTCGCGTCGAGTTCCGGCAGGTCGACGTCCAGGGCCTCGCGCAGCGCCGTCCAGTCCCTGTCCTCGTAGAACCGCAGTGCCTGGAACTCCTCCATGAGCGGCCGCAGGCGGTGCTCCAGCGCGGGGGCGACGAGACAGGTCGCGTCCACCAGCACCGCCAGGCCGTCCGGCAGTGCCTCGCACACCCGCACCGCCTCGACGAACTCCTGCTGCGCGGTGGGGTATTCCGCCAGCGCCTGACCGTGACCGCCCAGGAGCCGGGTCAGTTCACGGCGCCACTGGTGCCGGCCGCGCGTGTCCGTCAGAGCCGGCGAATCCGCCAGAACGGCCACGACCCCGTGAATGATCCGGCGGTGCTGTTCGGTCTGGGCAGCCAGTCCCCACGGCATGAGCGTCTCTCCCCCGTACGCAGCCCTACCTGGCGCCTCGGCCTCAACACCCGATCAGGGTAGGGGGATTGGGCGCCCAGCTAAACACGTTCGACGAGATTCACGGTAGGAACATGGTTTGGGGCGCCTCGCCGCGGTGTACGCCCGCATAGGGTGCTGCCCGTCCAGGGGTGAGCAGGGGGGATCACGTGAGTCAACCAGTGCCGGCTCCGATCGTGCGGCGGCAGAACGACGAGGACATGCTGGCCGTCCTGCGGGCGGGGGAGTCCTCGCACGCCCGCGCCCGCAGGCTCGCCTCCGCCCACGTCGTGGTGTCCGTGGTCCTGGCCGCCGGAGCGGTTCTCGCGGTCGTGGTTCCGGCCCTGCAGACGGTGCTCACGACAGCCGGCTTCCTGTGGGCGCTCGTGTACGCCGTCGGGGCCGGTTCGTGGACGCAGAGCGAGTTCCGTACGGCCGCGCTGCTGCAGGAGACGTTCGACACCCGGCTGTACGCCATCCCGTGGAACGAGACGCTGGCCGGCGACGCCCCGTCCGCCGACGAGATAAGCCGCCTGGCACGGCGCTACAAGGGGTCGGTGGAGCGGCTGCGGGACTACTACGAGATCCGCGAACTGCCGCGCCCCCTGGACGTACTGTCCTGCATCCTGCAGAACCTCGCCTGGGGCGCGCGCATTCGCCGGCGCTACGCCACCGCGGTCCAGGCCGGTGTCGTCGGGTGGGTCGCCATCGGGGTGGCCGTGGGCGTGGTCACCCGGATGACCCTCGCCTCCCTGCTCACGACGTGGTTCATTCCCTCGCTCGGGCTGCTGCTGCTCGGTGTCGACATCGTGCGCGCCCAGCGCGACACCGCCGCGGCACGCGAACACGCCCGGCAGGTGGTCCTGCGGGAGATGAGGGAACACGCCCGCTCGGGGATGCCCGCGGACCGCGTCCCGGACCTGCTGGTGCTGGCCCGGCAGGCCCAGGACGTGCTGCTGCGCACCCGCCTGGCGCACGCCCGGGTGCCCAACTGGTTCTTCAGGCGGTTCCTGGACAGCGACCGGGCGGACTTCGCCGCCGCCATGGACGAGGTCGGCAGCTGGCTGCCGCAGACCTGAGGGCGGCCGCCGGGCAGGGGTCTCAGATCTCAGAGCCAGTCCCGGCGCTTGAACACCACGTACAGCGTCAGACACACCACACCCATCAGCCCGATCGCGAACGGGTAGCCGAACAGCCAGTGCAGCTCCGGCATGTGGTCGAAGTTCATGCCGTAGATCGTGCCGACGAGGGTGGGCGCGAAGAGGATCGCCGCCCACGACGAGATCTTCTTGACCTCCTCGTTCTGCTCGAACCCCGCCTCCGCCAGCGCCCGCATCTCCGCGTTCTGCTGCTGGGTGACCAAGGTGGCGTTCACCGTGAGGATCTCGGCGAGGGCCTGGCGGAAGCCGTCGACGCGTTCGCTGATGTGGGTCACGTGGTCGGCGACGTCCCGCAGGTAGCGCTGGAGTTCGTCGTCGGTCTCGTACTTGGCGAAGCCGGCCATCAGCCCGTGCAGCATGCCGACGAGCGGACGGGTGGCCCGCTGGAACTCCACCGTCTCGCGGGAGAGTTCGTAGATGCGGCGGGAGACCTCGGGGTCGCCGCGGAAGACCTCGGTCTCGATCTCGTCGATGTCGTTCTGCACCCCCGAGACCACCGGGGCGTAGCCGTCGACGACCGCGTCGAGTATCGCGTACAGCACCGCTTCCGGGCCGAGTTTGAGCAGTTCGGGGCTGTCCTCCATACGGCGGCGGACCGCCGACAGGTCCGGTGCCGCGCCGTGCCGGACCGTGATGACGAAGTCCGGGCCGACGAACACGTGCAGCTCGCCGAAGTCGACCTGCTCCGGCGCGTCCAGATAGCGGGCGGCGCGCAGCACGACGAACAGGGTCTCGCCGTACCGCTCCAGCTTGGGCCGCTGGTGCGCCTCCATCGCGTCCTCGACCGCGAGCGGGTGCAGGCCGAACTCGGCGGCCAGCGAGTGCAGATCGGCGCCGGTGGGCCGGGCCAGCCCGATCCAGGCCATGCCCGAGGGCTGCTCGCGCAGCTCGCGGTAGGTCTCGGCCAGCGTGGCCGGGGAGGAGACACGCACGCCGTCGCGGTACAGCGCCGCCTGGACGATGCTCACCGGCTCGGCGTCCTGTGCCCGCAGGGGCGCGGACGCCTCGGCGACGGGCTGCTGGGGCGGGGGGAGGGCGCGGCGCCAGACGGACCTGCGCCCGCCGTTCCTGCCGTTCTCTCGCTCGGACATCGGCCGCCTCTCCGTCGACTCCGCGTGCGCCCGGCCACTCGCCGGCGACAGGGGACGGGAGAACCCCAGGGGTACGGGAGAAGAAGGATATCCGCGGGGTGCCGGGACGGGCTCGGGCGAGGGTGCAGGGGTTGGGTGAGAGTCGCGGACAGAAGGTGTCCGCGACTCCGGTTAGCGTGCGGGCATGACGAAGACCAGTGCGCAGCGCGGCGCGGCCGAGGCCCCGCTCCTGGACGTCCGCGCCCTCAACCGCGCCACCCTGGAGCGGCAGCTGCTGCTGCGCCGCTCGGCGCTGTCCCCGCTCGACGCCGTGTCGCACCTGCTCGGTCTCCAGGCACAGAACGTCACGCCGCCGTACTACGCCCTCGCCGCACGCCTCGACGGCTTCGCTCCGCAGCGGCTGGCCGCGCTCATGGCCGGCCGCGAGGTCGCCCGGATCGTCACCCTGCGCTCCACCCTCCACACCCACACCGCCGACGACTGCCTCACCCTGCGGCCCCTCGTGCAGCCGGCCCGGGACCGCGAGCTGGGCGCCTTCCGCGGCGGGCTGACCGGCGTCGACCTCGGCCTCCTGGCCGGCCTCGCGCGCGAGCTGGTGGAGGCCGAGCCGCGGACCATGGCCGAGCTGCGGCAGGCCCTGAGCGGCCGGTGGCCGGACGCCGACCCGCGGGCCCTCGCCGTCGCCGCCCGCTGCACGCTGCCGCTGGTCCAGGTCACCCCGCGCGGACTGTGGGGCCGCAGCGGTCAGGTCGCCCTCACCACCGCCGAACACTGGCTCGGCCGCCCGGCCGGGCCGGCTCCGGCACCGGAGAGCCTGGTCCTGCGCTATCTCGCCGCCTTCGGACCGGCGTCCGTGAAGGACATGCAGACCTGGGCCGGACTCACCCGGCTCCGGGGCGCCTTCGAACGGCTGCGCCCCCGGCTGCTCACCTTCCGCGACCCGAGCGGAACCGAGCTCTTCGACCTCCCCGACGCCCCGCGCCCCGACCCGGCCACCCCGGCTCCGCCCCGCTTCCTGCCCGAGTTCGACAACCTGCTGCTCTCCCACGCCGACCGCAGCCGCGTGGTACCGCCCGCATACCGGGGCCGGCACTGGCGGGGAAACCAGGCGTTCCGCACCCTGCTGGTCGACGGCTTCCTGGCCGGCCTGTGGAAGCTGGAGGCCGGCACCCTCGTCATCGAGCCGTTCGCCGAGCTGACCTGCACCCAGCGGGAGGAGGTCACCGCGGAGGGGGAGCGGATGCTCGCGGTCCTGCATCCGCAGTCGTCGTACGACATCCGCTTCGGGACGGTCGTACAGCGGGACGCCTGACCCCTGTGCGATCACCCCCTCTACAGTCACTCCATGGAACTCCGCCAGCTCAGCTATTTCGTCGCCGTCGCCGAGGAGTTGCACTTCGGGCGGGCGGCCGAACGGCTGCACATCGTGCAGTCGGCGGTCAGCCAGCAGATACAGCGGCTGGAACGGGAGCTCGGGGCGGAGCTGTTCGACCGGTCGCCGCGCCGGGTGCGGCTGACCGGGGCGGGGGAGCGGCTGCTGCCCGAGGCGCGGGCGGTGCTCACCGCCGCGGAGAAGGCGCGGGCCGTGGTGGCGGCACCCGCCGGGCTGCGCCTGGGCACCAGTACCGGGCTCGGCGCGCATCTGGACCGGGTGCTGGCCGCGTTCGCCGAGCGGGCGCCCGAGGTGGCGGTGGAGCTGTTCTCCCTGCCGGCCGGCGAGCGGCTCGACCGGGTGGCGGCGGGCCGGCTGGACGCCGCGTTCGTCAGGGCGGTCGAACCCCGGCCCGGCGTACGGGTGCTGCCCCTTTGGGCGGATCCGCTGGTCGCCGCCCTGCCGGCCGCGCATCCGCTCGCGGCGCGGGACGAGGTCGACCTCGCCGACCTCGCCGGGCTGCCCCTCGCCCTCACCCCGCGCCGCAACAACCCGGCGCTCGTGGACCTGGTGCTCGGCGCCTGCCGGGGCGCGGGGTTCGAGCCGGTGCCCGGACCGGCCGGCGGCACCCTGCACGACACCCTCGCCACCATCGGCGCCCGGCCTTTGTGGACGGTCGTCTACGCCTCCCACGCGCGCGTGCTGGCCACGCCCCGGGTGGCGTACGTGCCCTTCCGCGCACCCGGCCTGGCCCTGGCCACCGGTCTCGCGGTGCCCGCCGCCGACCCCTCCCCGCACCTGGAGAAACTGCTCCTGGCCTGCGGTGATCACCAAAGCTGATCGCTGCGGTCGCGGACTGCCCCTTGGTCACGGACGTGCGCCGCGATGGACTGGTCCCACCGAACAGGGACACCGTCCAAGGGAGTTCAGCCATGCCGATCGTCACCATCCAGCAGGGCCCGCGCGATGTCGAGCTCAAGCGGGAGCTGGTCAAGCGGGTCACCGACGCCTTCGTCGACGCGTACCGGATCCCGGCGGAGAGCGTCCAGGTGTGGATCCACGAGGTCCCGGCGGACAGCTGGGGCGCGGCCGGCAAGCTCACGGCCGACAAGTAGCCCCCGCGTTCCACGGGGGTGAACGTGGAAAGGGGGGCGCTGCGGGCCGCTCGTGGTGGCTCGCAACGCCCCCCTGGCATCTGCCTGAGGGGTGCTCAGGTCTCCCGCTTCCGGGCTAGGCGCCGATCTGCGCGGTCACCAGGTCCGAGAAGGTGGTCAGCCGGGTGTAGACACCCGGGTAACCGGCCTCCGCGCACCCCTCGCCCCAGGAAGTGATCCCTGCCAGGACGCCCCCGATGAGCAGGGGACCGCCGCTGTCGCCCTGGCAGGTGTCTACGCCGCCGGACGTGTATCCGGCGCAAACCATGTCGGTCTGGACGAAGTCCGAACCGTAGGAGCTCTTGCAGCTGGAGTCGGACACGATCGGGACGGTCGCGGTCCGCAGCTGGTTGGAGGAGCTGCCGTTCTCCGAGGTGGTCCCCCAGCCGAGGATCCGGGCCGTGGTGCCGGCCGCGTACACGCCCGTCCGGGAGGAGGAGACGTACGACACCGGGGTGTACGGCATCGACGTCGACAGGGTCAGGACCGCCACGTCGTCGCCGTTGGTGGCGTCGGTGTAGTCCGGGTGCACCCAGATCCTGCTGACCTTGCCGACCGTGCCGTCGGTGCCGTTCAGATAGGTCCGGCCGCCGACCACGCGGATGCTGCCGGTGGACTCGCCGGCCATGCAGTGCGCGGCCGTCACGACCTTCTTGGCGGACACCAGGGTGCCGCCGCAGAACTGGTTGCCGGACGCGTCGGTGATCTGCACGACGAACGGGTAGGCCGCCGTCGTGGTGGTCGTACCGCCGACGATGGGCTGGGGGGCGGCGCTCGCCGTGGGGGAGGCGAGCAGCGCCGTCGTCGCGGCGGCGGTGGCCACCAGGCTCGCGACGGTCTGTCTTGCACGTCTGGGCCCGAACATGAGTCTCCTCAGTGGGGGTTGCACCGGTGGGGGGTCGCACGGGCGTGGGTTGTGCACGGGGGTCGCGGGACCGACCCCCGTATGCCCGGGCGAGCGGCACGCCCCTTACGCTAGGACCCGGATCCCTCGGCTCCCAATGAGGGAACCCCCTAGGGGGTTGGGTGAGGGAAAACCCTCGGTCCGGCTCAGTTAACCGGCCGCGTTCTCACTTCGCGCGGCGAGCGGCCGCCAATCGGACGATGTCCACCCGCGACCGGATCCCCAGCTTGCGGTATACCCGGGTCAGGGTCGCCTCCACCGTCTTGACGCTGATGAAGAGCCGCGCGGCGATCTCCCGGTTGGTGGCGCCCTCCATGACGAGCGCGGCGACCTGACGCTCCATCGCCGCCAGCGCGTCCAGCGCGTCCAGCGCCTGCGGCACGGCCAGCGCCGGTTCCGGCTCGGGCGTGGTGAGGGATTCGTCCACCTGGCGCAGCCACGGCAGCGCCCGGCAGCGGCGGAACAACCGGGTGGCCTCGTCGAACCCGCCGGGCCCCGGGCGCCTGGGGCGCAGCCGGGCCAGCGCGAGCGCGGCCCGCGCCTCCTCCAGCCCGTAACCGAGCTTGCCCAGCCGGTCCCGGGCGGAGGTCAGCTGGGCCACGGCCGCCTCCAGCTCGCCCCGGGCGGCCCGCGCCAGGGCCTCGGAGCGGTCCAGCACGGCGATGACGCTCTCCCGGCCGAGCCGCAGGGCGTGCTCGCGGCTCACGTCGATGACGTCCTGCGCCTCGGCCGGTTCACCGATCCGGACCAGCGCCTCGGCGAGGTCGCCCTGCCAGCGGCCGCGCGCCGGGTCGGTGATGCCGAGCCCCAGCTCCAGCCGGCGCACCCGGCGCAGCGAGCGGACCGTGCCCGCCGGGTCCCCGGCCACCAACTGGGCGTACCCGAGCGCGCCCAGGGCCCGGGAGAGGTACATCTGGTCGCCGTCCTCCTCGGCGTGCTCGACCGCCTCCCGGGCGAGGGAGAGGGCCCGGTCCACATCGCCGCCGGAGGCCTCCGCGAGTGAGGTGAGCATCGCCGAGGCGGTCTCACCGATCCCGGAGTCCCGGGCGAGGCGCAGGCTCTCGCGGGACAGCTCCAGGGCGCGCCCGCAGTGCCCGGCGCGCAGTTCGGTCTCGGCGAGGCCGCGCAGGAAGTGCACCTCGCTCTCCACCGAGCCGCGCCGGCGCACCTCCCGCAGCAGCGCGGTGACCGTGGCCCGGGCCTCGGCCAGCTGGTCGCCCATGACCAGCCAGCGGAACCGGGCGCTGCCCGCCCCGTTGTGGTGCCAGGCCACCCTGGGGTCCTGAGGCTCCTTCAGGGCGCGTTTGATGGTCCGGGGCGCCTCCGGATGGCCCATCAGGGTCTCGGTCTGCGCCTGGAAGGCGAGGGAGAGCAGTTCGGTGCGCCGGTCCTTGCCGCGCGCGGCCAGTTCGGCGGCGTGCGCGGCGGCTTCGCGGGCCTCGGTGAAGTCACCCTCCACGATCAGCGCCCGCCAGGCCAGCTGGTAGTGCACGAGGGCCAGCAGCCGGGGGTCGTCGCCGGCGTCGGCGAGGGCCTGCGGGAAGACCGCGTCGACTTCGGCCATGGTGTGACCGGCGCTGTCGATGACGATCATCCAGGCCCGCACCCGGTCGGCGGGCACGCCCGCCCGGGCCAGCACCTCGCGGGCGATGTCCCGGGCCAGGTCGATCTCGCCCGCGGTGATGGCGTCCTCGGCGGCCTGCAGCCGGCGCTCCTCCTGGCTCGGCACGCCCTCGGCGGGGGTGTGCCGGGCGGCCAGCAGCCCCAGGTTCGCGGCGACCGACGGGGCACCGCGGTCCCGCGCGAGGGCGGCGGCCTCCGCGAGCCGGGCGGCCACCTCCGGGTCGGGGCCGGTGCCGGTGCTGGCGAGGGCCAGGTGCCGGGCGCGTTCGATCGGGTCGGAGGCGGCCGTGGACAGCGCCGCGTGCGCCGCGCGCCGCTCGTGCACGGGCGTCTCCGCGTACAGCGCGGCGGATATCAGCGGGTGCGCGAACCGTACGGCAGGGGCGTCGGGCCCGGTGGCCAGCAGCCCCAGTTCGGCGGCCTGCGCGCACTCGGCCTCGGCGTTGGTCCGGCCGGCCGCGTGCAGCAGGGCCGGAGTGGGACGGGCGCCGGCGCTGGCCACCAGCAGGGTGCGGCGCGCCTCGACCGACAGCATGTCCAGCCGGCTGAGCACCAGGGCCCGCAGCGAGGTCGGCACCGGCAGCGGCTCGCCCGGCCGGGGCGGGGTGGGGCTCTCGGCCAGGGCACGGCCGAGTTCCAGCGCGAACAGCGGGTTGCCGCCGCTGGTGCGGTGGATCTCGCGGACGGTGGAGCGCGTCAGGCAGCCGTGGCCGCGGTGATCGAGCAGCTGGGCGACCTGGGCGCGGGAGAGCGGGCCGAGCCGGACCGCGAGGGTGCCCGGCGGGCAGGCGCGCAGATGACGGTCGTACTCCTGGCTCTCCTGGCCCTCGGTGCGGACCGCGCACAGCAGCTGCACCGGGGTGCCCTCCAGGCGGCGGGCGGCGAAGCCGAGCAGTTCGGCGCTGGCCGGGTCCAGCCACTGCAGGTCGTCGGCGACGACGAGGACGCCGCCCCGCGCGGCCAGCGCGCGCAGCGCGGAGAGCACCGCGAGGCGCAGGGCGAGGCCGTCGCGCTGGAGGCTGGACTCGCCGCGGCCGGTGAGCGCCGACTCCAGGGCGGTGCGCTGGGCGACGGGCAGCCGGGGGGAGACGTCGTCGAGGACCAGGCCGAGGAGGTCGGCGAGGGCCAGGAAGGGGAGATGGGATTCGGACTCGGTGGCGGAGCAGCGCAGCACGGTGCGCGCGGTGGCGCCGTATTCCTCGGCCAATGCCCGCAGGACGGTGGATTTCCCTATTCCGGCGGGACCGTGGAGCAGCACGCTGCCGCCCGAGGCGAGTTGGTCACGGGCGCCGGCGAGCAGGTCCTCGCGGCCGATGACCAGGTCGGGGTGGCACCTGGCAGGCTCCTGGAAGTCCCGTCGCACGGTCACCGCTCCCCTCGTGTGTCGTGTCCGGGCCAAATTCTAGGCAACGATCCTTGAAATTCGGACGGAAGCCGTGGTGAGGGAAATAACAAATGGTCAAGCATGAGGAAATTCAAGGCGTCTCCGCTTGAATGGCAGGTTTCCCCGGGCCTGTCTCCGCTGCCCGTGTTCACGGCAGCAGCCCCGCCGCGCGAGCCGCGGTCACCGCCTCCCCTCGGGTGTGCGCGCCCAGCTTCCGCATCGCCGAGCGCAGATAGCCCTTGACCGTCTCCGCGCCGAGGCCCAGCCGCTCGGCCACGGCCGCGTTGGTCGCCCCCGCCGCCACCCAGGACAACACGTCGAGTTCCCGTGGCGCCAGGGTCACACCACCGGATCGTGGTGGTGCCGTCAGCAGACCGCAGGCCGCCAGCAGTTCGGCCCGCAGCCCCGGATCGGTGATCCGGGGCGCCAGGGCCCGCAGCGCCGCGTGCGCCTCGCGCACCTGCTCCCAGGCCGCACCCCGGTCCGTGCCGGCCGGCTCCGGCCGGGCCGCCGCCAGCAGCCCCCGCGCCTCGTCCCGCACCACCAGCACCTGCTCCACGTCCCGCGCGACGGCCATGGCCGCGCCCAGCGTGCGGTCGCCGAGCGGCCGGGGCGAGCGCAGCGCGCCGTAGAGCACACCGCGCACCCTGCGGCGCACCACCACCGGCACCGCGAGCACCGAGCGGATGCCCTCCGCGGCCACCGGCACGTCGTACTCGTGACTGATCTGCCGGGAGCTGGAGTAGTCCGTCACCGCGCACGGCCGGGCGAGCGCCACCGCCTTGCCACCCAGCCCGTTGCCGGAGGTCACCGCGAGCGAGCGCAGGGCGGCCGTGGTCGTGCCGCTCAGCTCGCTGATCCGGATCCGCGGCCGGCCGGACTCGACCAGGCCGCCGAAGGCGACGGGAAGCCCCGTCGCCCGCCGCAGCCGGGCCAGCGCACCGCCGATCTCCACCGTCCCCGCCGCGTCTGCCGTCACCAGTTCGCTCCTTCTGCCGTCCCCACCCCCGTTCGGGGGTAGTGAGAGCTGCATCACGGATTAGACGATGCCAGAGAGCCGCCCGGCAATGGTCCGGTAACGAGGAGGAACCAGATGACGACGGCGACGGAGCTGTTCCGTGGGGCGCGGGACTTTCTGCTGGCGCACCGGGAGGACTACGCCACCGCCTACGAGGGCTTCGCCTGGCCCCGGCCCGCGCACTTCAACTGGGCACTGGACTGGTTCGACGTGATCGCCGCCGGCAACGACCGGACCGCGCTGCACATCGTCGAGGAGGACGGCGGCGAGCGGAGGCTGTCCTTCGCCGAGCTGGCCGAGCGGTCCAACCGGGTCGCGAACCATCTGCGCGCCCGGGGGGTCGCCGCCGAGGACCGGATCCTCGTCATGCTCGGCAACCAGACCGAGCTGTGGGAGACCGCGCTGGCCGCGATGAAGCTGCGCGCGGTGGTCATCCCGGCCACCCCGCTGCTCGGTCCCGCCGATCTGCGCGACCGGGTGGAGCGGGGCCGGGTGAAGCACGTGATCGTGCGGGCCGAGGACACCGCGAAGTTCGCCGACGTGCCCGGCGGCTACACCCGGATCTCGGTCGGCGGCCTGCCGGAGGAGGGCTGGGAGCCGTACGAGGACGCCCACACCGCCTCCGCGGACTTCGTGCCCGACGGCCCCACCCTGGCCGACGACCCGCTGATGCTGTACTTCACCTCCGGTACGACCGCCCGCCCCAAGCTGGTCGAGCACACCCACACCTCGTACCCGATCGGGCACCTGGCGACCATGTACTGGATCGGCCTCAGGCCCGGTGACGTGCACCTGAACATCTCCTCGCCGGGCTGGGCCAAGCACGCCTGGTCCAATCTGTTCGCACCGTGGAACGCCGAGGCGACCGTCTTCCTCTTCAACTACACCCGCTTCGACGCGGCCCGGCTGATGGCCGAGATGGACCGGGCCGGCGTGACCACCTTCTGCGCGCCGCCGACCGTGTGGCGCATGCTCATCCAGGCCGACCTCGGTCAGCTCGCCACCCCGCCCCGCGAGGTGGTGGCCGCCGGTGAGCCGCTCAACCCCGAGGTCATCGAGCAGGTCCGGCGGGCCTGGGGCGTCACCATCCGGGACGGCTTCGGGCAGACCGAGACCGCCGTGCAGGTCTCCAACAGCCCGGGCCAGCGGCTGCTGACCGGATCCATGGGCCGCCCGAGCCCCGGCTACCGCGTCGAACTCCTCGACCCGGTCTCCGGCGCGCCCGGCGCCACCGAGGGCGAGATCGCCCTCGACCTGTCGGAGCGGCCGGTCGGCCTGATGACCGGCTACCACGGAGACCCCGACCGCACGGCACAGGCCATGGCGGGCGGCTACTACCGCACCGGGGACATCGCCTCCCGCGACGAAGACGGTTACCTGACCTACGTCGGCCGCGCGGACGACGTCTTCAAAGCATCCGACTACAAGATCAGCCCGTTCGAGCTGGAGAGCGCGCTGCTGGAGCACGAGGCGGTGGCCGAGGCGGCCGTCGTGCCCGCGCCGGACGAACTGCGGCTCGCGGTGCCGAAGGCGTACGTCGTCCTCGCCGAGGGCTTCGAGCCCGGACCGGACACAGCGAAGGTCGTCTTCGAGCACTCCCGTCAGGTGCTCGCCCCCTACAAGCGCATCCGCCGGCTGGAGTTCGGCGCGCTGCCCAAGACCGTCTCCGGCAAGATCCGCCGGATCGAGCTGCGCGAGGCGACGGCCCAGGGTTCCGAGAACGAGTACCGCGAGGAGGACTTCCGGTGACCGCATCCCTGTCGTACACCCATGGAACCGGTTCCACCGCCCTGCTCGGCGACACCATCGGCGCCAACCTCGACCGGGCGGTGGCCGCCTGGCCGGACCGCGAGGCCCTGGTCGACGTGCCCTCGGGCCGGCGCTGGACGTACGCCGAATTCGCCGCCGACGTCGAGCGGCTGGCGTACGCCCTGCTGGCGAGCGGGGTGGCCAAGGGCGACCGGGTCGGGATCTGGGCGGTCAACTGCGCGGAGTGGGTGCTCGTGCAGTACGCCACCGCCCGCGTCGGCGCCGTCATGGTCAACATCAACCCGGCGTACCGCACCCACGAGGTGGAGTTCGTGCTGGGCCAGGCCGGCATCTCGTTGCTGTTCGCCTCGGTCAGCCACAAGACAAGCGACTACCGGGCGATGGTCGAGGAAGTGCGCGGCCGGTGCCCGGAGTTGCGGGAGACCGTGTACATCGGCGATCCGAGCTGGGAAGCGTTTGCCGCGCGTGGTGCGGACGGCGGCCGCCGTGACGAGCTGCGGGCGCGAGAGGCGTCACTGTCCTGCGACGACCCGATCAACATCCAGTACACCTCGGGTACCACCGGTTTCCCGAAGGGTGCCACGCTGTCCCACCACAACATCCTCAACAACGGTTACTTCGTGGGGGAGCTGGTCGCCTACTCCGAGCAGGACAGGATCTGCATTCCGGTGCCCTTCTACCACTGCTTCGGCATGGTGATGGGCAACCTGGCGGCGACCTCGCACGGCGCCTGCATGGTCGTCCCGGCCCCGTCCTTCGACCCGAAGGCGACCCTGGAGGCGGTGCAGCAGGAGCGCTGTACGTCCCTGTACGGCGTCCCGACGATGTTCATCGCCGAGCTGAACCTCCCCGGCTTCCGGTCGTACGACCTCTCGAGCCTGCGCACCGGCATCATGGCGGGCTCGCCCTGCCCGGTGGAGGTGATGAAACGGGTCGTCGCCGAGATGCACATGGCGGAGGTCTCCATCTGCTACGGCATGACCGAGACGTCCCCGGTGTCGCTGCAGACCCGCCGGGACGACGACCTGGAGCACCGCACCGGCACCGTCGGGCGGGTCCTGCCGCACCTGGAGGTCAAGATCGTCGACCCGGCCACCGGGGTCACCCAACCTCGCGGCACCGCGGGGGAGTTGTGCACCCGCGGCTACAGCGTGATGCTCGGTTACTGGAACGAGCCCGAGAAGACCGCCGAGGCCGTCGACGCGGGCCGCTGGATGCACACCGGGGATCTGGCGGTGATGCGCGAAGACGGTTACGTCGAGATCGTCGGCCGGATCAAGGACATGATCATCCGGGGCGGCGAGAACATCTACCCGCGCGAGATCGAGGAGTTCCTCTACGGCCACCCGAAGATCAGGGACGTACAGGTCGTCGGGGTGCCGCACGAGACGTACGGCGAGGAGGTCCTCGCCTGTGTGATCCCGCACGACGCGGCCGACCCGCTCACCCTGGAGGAACTGCGCGCCTTCTGCCAGGGCCGGCTCGCCCACTACAAGATCCCCAGCCGGCTGCGGATACTCGAGACCTTCCCGATGACGGTGTCCGGAAAGGTGCGCAAGGTCGAGCTGCGGGAGACGTACGGGGCGTGAGCCCGTCCCCGTACGGGTCGTGGCCCGCTACCTGCCGGTCCCGGCCGGCGCGCCCACCGTGTTCAGGGTGTCGGCCGCGTCGTTGACCGGCTGCGGGACGCCCGCGAGGTCCAGGACGAACAGCGGGATGTCCAGGGCGTCCGCGCGGGCCCGGGCCTCGTCGGTGTAGCCGGCGAGGGAGAAGTACACACAGTCCGCGGACTCCGTCATCGCCGTCAGCCACAGGCACTCGACGTCCCGTGGCGCCGCCGGTCGCACGGTCGGGTCCACCTGGGCGAGGAGCCCGTGGGCGGCGAGCCCGATGCCGTTCGGCGGCCGCTGGTCGGCGCGGCGGATGTCCCGGTAGCCGAGCCAGCGCAGATAGAGCGCGGCGACGGTGACGGCGTCACGGGCGGTGCGGATGGCGCGCGGGTGGAAGGCGGGGCGGTGGGCGAGGGCCCCCGGCCCGGCCGCCGTCGCAGTGCCGGAGTCCGAGGGGGGCGTCCCGGCCGCCGTCGGCGCCGTGTCCGGGTCCGCCGCAGGCGCCGCCGCCACCACCGGGATGCGCAGCACCGTGCCGCAGGAGCAGCCCAGCTCCGGCTGCGGCCACTGGCCCAGGCGCCCGCAGGCGGCGCACGGCACACGGACCCATTCGTCGTCCCAGGCCCGGTGGGCCGTCACGACCGGTGCCGCGGCAGGATCCAGCCGCGGGGCGGTGGGCGCGCCGCAGGCGCACGGATACGCCGGCGCGGTGTAGACGTGCTCGCGGCGGCAGACCGGGCAGCGCACCGGCACGCTCTCGGGCATGCTCCACCCCTCAGGTGTCGCTTCGGACAGTCGCGTCTGGACAGCGGCTCCCATCGTCCTCCTCCTCCACCCCGGTTGTCCGGCGCTTGCCGCGGCTCCGTCTCTCTTGACGATCCTCGGCGCGCACTTCTACATTGATTCCAGATAGTAGAAGTTAAATTCCGCGATACGGAAAAGGTCGCGGAGTGTCGACCATCTGGAGACTGTGCTCACCGCGGGGCGCGACGGGAGTACGCATCCGAGAAGCCGAAGCAGGAGTACTCGATGGCTCGTATGACCGCTGCCCGCGCGGCAGTTGAGATCCTCAAGCGCGAGGGCGTCACCGACGCCTTCGGTGTGCCGGGCGCGGCGATCAACCCCTTCTACAAGGCCCTCAAGGAGGGTGGCGGCATCCACCACACCCTCGCCCGCCACGTCGAGGGCGCCTCGCACATGGCCGAGGGGTACACCCGCACCAAGCCGGGCAACATCGGCGTCTGCATCGGCACGTCCGGCCCGGCCGGCACCGACATGATCACCGGCCTGTACTCGGCCATCGGTGACTCCATCCCGATCCTGTGCATCACGGGCCAGGCGCCCACCAACGTGATCCACAAGGAGGACTTCCAGGCCGTCGACATCGCCTCGATCGCCAAGCCGGTCACCAAGATGGCGGTCACCGTCCTGGAGGCCGCGCAGGTCCCCGGCGTCTTCCAGCAGGCCTTCCACCTGATGCGCTCCGGCCGTCCCGGCCCGGTCCTGATCGACCTGCCGATCGACGTCCAGCTCACCGAGATCGAGTTCGACCCGGAGACGTACGAGCCGCTGCCGGTCTACAGGCCGGCCGCCACCCGCGCCCAGATCGAGAAGGCGATCGGCTTCCTTCTGGAGTCGGAGCGCCCGGTCCTCGTGGCCGGCGGCGGCATCCTCGGCGCCGACGCCGCCGACCTGCTGGTGGAGTTCGCCGAGCTGACCCAGACCCCCGTCATCCCGACCCTGATGGGCTGGGGTGCGCTGCCCGACGACCACGAGCTGAACGCCGGCATGGTCGGTGTCCAGACCTCGCACCGGTACGGCAACGCCAACTTCCTGGAGTCGGACTTCGTCCTCGGCATCGGCAACCGCTGGGCCAATCGCCACACCGGTTACAAGCTCGACGTCTACCGGGGCGAGCGCAAGTTCGTCCACGTCGACATCGAGCCCACCCAGATCGGCAAGATCTTCCCGCCGGACTACGGGGTCGTCTCCGACGCCAAGGCCGCGCTGGAACTGTTCGTCGAGGTGGCGAAGGAGCTCGAGGCGGCGGGCAGGCTGCCCGACCGCTCCGCGTGGGTCGCCTCCACCCAGGAGCGCAAGGCCACGCTGCTGCGCCGTACGCACTTCGACAACGTGCCGATGAAACCGCAGCGGGTGTACGAGGAGATGAACAAGGCCTTCGGCCCCGACACCCGGTACGTCACCACCATCGGCCTCTCCCAGATCGCCGGCGCGCAGATGCTGCACGTCTACAAGCCGCGCCACTGGATCAACTGCGGCCAGGCCGGCCCGCTCGGCTGGACCATCCCGGCCGCGATCGGCGTCGCCAAGGCCGACCCGGAGTCCCCGGTCGTCGCCCTGTCCGGCGACTACGACTTCCAGTTCCTGATCGAGGAGCTGGCGGTCGCCGCCCAGCACCGGATCCCCTACGTCCACGTGCTGGTGAACAACGCCTACCTGGGACTGATCCGCCAGGCACAGATCGGCCTGGACATCAACTTCCAGGTCAACCTGGAGTTCGAGAACATCAACACGCCCGAGCTCGGCGTCTACGGCGTGGACCACGTCAAGGTCGCCGAGGGCCTCGGCTGCAAGGCGATCCGGGTCACCGAGCCGGACCAGCTGGGCGCGGCGTTCGAGCAGGCGAAGAAGCTGGCCGCCGAGTACCAGGTGCCGGTCGTCGTCGAGGCGATCCTGGAGCGGATCACCAACATCTCGATGAGCCGCACCATGGACATCAGCGATATCTCCGAGTTCGAGGAACTCGCCACCGAGCCCGGCCACGCGCCGACCTCGATCAAGCCGCTGAAGGTCTGACACCCGCCAGGCACACCGCCGCGCACACCAAGGGCGGCCCGTCCACAAGGACGGGCCGCCCTTTCGCGTCCCCCGTGACGTCCCCCGTCGTGCTCCCCCGTGCGGGGCCCGCCGCCCCCGTGCCGGCGGGCCCCTGGTGCACGTAATCTGCCCTACCGCGGGGGCGGTTGAAGCCTCCGGTCCTGTCTTCAGAGCTTCATTTGAGGATGGCGTAGCCCGCCTACGACCGTCGCCGTACGCCGGCCCTCACAGCTCGTGCTCCGACAGCCCGGGCCAGTCGTCCGGCCCGCCGCCCTGCCACTCGATGAGATCGCTCTCCTCCACCTCGATCCGGTCCAGATCGGCCAGCCGGAGGATCTCCACGACATCGTCCAGATGCGAGGCGATCCCCAGCGTCACGTCCCCCTCGGTGACCCGCCGCGATCCGTCCAGGGCGGGGGAGTGGACCACGATGTGCGGGAACTGCGTATTGCCCATGGCTTCAGCGTCCTGCGGATACGCCGCGACCGCACGCCGGAACACGGCTCCGGACCCGGACAGCGACACGGCTCCGGGCCCGGACAGCACGAAGCGCTCCCCCGGGACCGGGGGAGCGCTTCGTGTCCATGTGGTGACCGTCCGGCGGCGCGAGGCTGGGCGCGACAGGTCGTTCGCGCCGCCGGACGGGGTGGGTGGCCCCCGAGAGGGGGCTGGGTGGGACCGTGGTGGGTGCGACGGAGCCGGGGCCCCTTCCCTCTGGTCGAGAAGGGGACTCGGTCCTTCACCACCGCACTGGCTCACACGCCGCCACGGTCCTCGCCCTGCCCGCGCCCACCGCCGTACGACCACCCCTCATCCGGGTCGTCAGGCGTGCCGCGCGGGCCGCGTACGGAGTGCCGACCTCCCGTCGGATCCCGTACGCCGCTTGCGGGTTACCGGTCTCAGTCCTCGCGCAGGGCGCGGACCGCCTCCTCCACGCGCTTGCCGTACTCCGGGTCGGCGGCGTGGAAGTGGGCCAGGTTCTTCTCGATCACGTCGTCGCGGCTGACCTGCGAGAGGCCGCCGGCGATGTTGGCGACGAGGCGGGCCCTCTCCTCCTGCGACATCAGGCGGTACAGCTCGCCCGCCTGGTAGAAGTCGTCGTCCTTGGTGTGCAGCGGGGCGGAGTGGTTGCCGGTGTAGCCGGACACCGCGAGGGGGGCCGACAGCGGGCGGCCGGTCTCCACCGGGCCGTCGTAGGAGTTCGGCTCGTAGTTCTTGGCGCCGCGGCCCTGGCCGTTGACCGCCATGAAGCCGTCCCGGCCGTAGTTCTGCGCGGTCGTCGCCTTCGGGGCGTTGACCGCCAGCAGGGTGTGGTTGACGCCCAGCCGGTAGCGGTGCGCGTCCGCGTAGGCGAACAGGCGGCCCTGGAGCATCTTGTCGGGGGAGGGCCCGATGCCCGGAACGAAGTTGTTCGGGGAGAACGCGGCCTGCTCGACCTCGGCGAACACGTTGTCCGGGTTGCGGTCGAGCACCAGGCGGCCCACGCGCTGCAGCGGGTAGTCCTTGTGCGGCCACACCTTGGTCAGGTCGAACGGGTTGAAGCGGTAGTCCGCCGCCTCGGCCGCCGGCATGAGCTGGACGTAGAGGGTCCAGGACGGGTGCACGCCCCGCTCGATGGCCTGGAGCAGGTCCGTCTGGTGGGAGTTGGGGTCCTTGCCCGCGAGTTCCGCGGCCTGCTCGCTGCTCAGGGAGCGGATGCCCTGGTTCGTCTTGAAGTGGTACTTGACGAAGAAGGCCTCGCCTGCGGCGTTCGTCCACTGGTAGGTGTGCGAGCCGTAGCCGTTCATGTGCCGGTACGACGCCGGGATGCCGCGGTCACCCATCAGCCAGGTCACCTGGTGCGTGGCCTCGGGGGCGTGGGCCCAGAAGTCCCACACGTTGTCCGGCTCCTGACGGCCCGTGAACGGGTCGCGCTTCTGGGAGTGGATGAAGTCGGGGAACTTGATCGGGTCCTTGATGAAGAACACCGGGGTGTTGTTGCCGACGAGGTCGTAGTTGCCCTCCGCGGTGTAGAACTTCACCGCGAAGCCGCGCGGGTCACGGACGGCGTCCGCGCCGCCGAGGGAGTCGGCGACCGTGGAGAAGCGCAGGAACACCTCGGTGCGCTTGCCGATCTCGCTGAGGAAGTCGGCGTGGGTGTAGCCGGTGACGTCGTCGGTCACCTCGAAGTGTCCGTACGCGCCCGAGCCGCGGGCGTGCACCACGCGCTCCGGGATCCGCTCGCGGTTGAAGCGCGCGAGCTTCTCCAGGAGGTGCTGGTCCTGGAGAAGGAGCGGGCCGCCGGCGCCGGCGGAGGCGGAGTTCTGGTTGTCGGCGACCGGTGCGCCGGACTCTGTCGTGAGCACGCGCTTCGACATCGTGGACCTTCCGTACGAGAGGCAGCGGAAGACTGTTTCCGCTTTGTGGAGCCTAAGTTCGGGCCTTCCGGGCGTCAACAGTTTGTTGAAACTCGGGGCTGAGGGATGTGTTCCGGGCCGCGGCGGCGCCTGGGCGCGACAGGACAGGTGTCGGCGTCGCCGCGGCCCGGAAGTCTCAGAGGTGTCAGACCTGGGCGCCGGACAGGCGCTCCACGGCCCGCAGCAGGGCCGAGTGGTCCAGGCCGCCGTCGCCCTGGGCGCGCAGGGAGGCGACCAGCTGGGCGACCACGGCACCGACCGGCAGGGCGGCGCCGACGTTGCGGGCTGCGTCGGTCACGATGCCCATGTCCTTGTGGTGCAGGTCGATGCGGAAGCCCGGCTTGAAGTCACGGGCCAGGAAGTTGTCCTTCTTCCGCGTCAGCACGGTCGAGCCGGCCAGTCCGCCGTTGAGGACGTCCAGCGCGGCCGCGAGGTCCACGCCCGACTTCTCCAGGAAGACCACGGCCTCGGCGCACGCCTGGATGTTCACGGCGACGATCAGCTGGTTGGCGGCCTTCACGGTCTGGCCCGAGCCGTGCGGACCGCACAGCACGATGGTCTTGCCGAGGGCCTCGAGGATCGGCTTGGCCTGGTCGAAGTCGGCCTGCTCGCCGCCGACCATGATCGACAGTACGGCCTCGATGGCGCCGGCCTCACCGCCGGACACCGGGGCGTCCAGCACCCGGATGCCCTTGTCCTTGGCGGCGGCGGCCAGGTCGACGGAGGTCTGCGGGGTGATCGAGGACATGTCGATCAGCAGGGCGCCCTGCTTCGCGTTCTCCAGGATGCCCTCGGGGCCGTAGGAGATGGCCTCGACCTGCGGGGACGCGGGCACCATGGTGATCACCACGTCGGCGTCGCGCACGGCCTCGGCGATCGAGGACGCGGCCGTGCCGCCGGCGGCGGCCAGGCGGTCCAGCTTGTCCTGCTCCAGGGTGAAGCCGGTGACGTCGTAACCCGCCTTGATCAGGTTCTCGGACATGGGGGAGCCCATGATGCCGAGGCCGATCCACGCGATCTTGGGAAGAGTGCTCATGTTCGGGGGTGCCTCTCTAACTGCTCTGCAAGGTCGGGGGGTTCAGCGCGCCGCACGCGCCTCGCGCGGGAGCCAGCCGAAGGCCTCGGCGCTCGGGCGGTCGCCCGGCTTGTACTCCAGGCCCACCCAGCCGTCGTAACCGGCCTTCGTCAGCTGGTCGAGCAGCTCCTCCAGCGGGAGCGAGCCCGTGCCGGGGGCGCCGCGGCCGGGGTTGTCGGCGATCTGGACGTGGCCGGTCTTCGCCGCGTAGCTCTCGATGACCGAGGGCAGGTCCTCACCGTTCATGGACAGGTGGTACAGGTCCATCAGGAACTTCGCGTTCCCGAGCCCCGTCGCCTCGTTGACCTTGTCCACGATCTCGATCGCCTTGGGCGCGCTCACGATCGGGCACTTCGGCGACTCGGGCTGGTTGAGGGCCTCGATCAGGACGGTCCCGCCGACCCGGCCGACGGCCCGCGCCGCGAGCACCAGGTTCTCCAGGGCGAGGGCGTCCTGCTCGGCCGGGTCCACGCCGTCGACACGGTTGCCGTACAGGGCGTTGAACGTTGTGCAGCCGAGGGACCGGGCGAAGGTGATGGCCACGTCGATGTTGGCGCGGAACCTGTCCGACTCCTCGCCGGGGACCGACAGGGCGCCGCGGTCCGGGCCCGGCAGCTGTCCGGCGTAGAAGTTCAGGCCCGTCAGCTGGACGCCCGCGTCCTCGATCGCCTTCTTCAGGGCGTCGAGCTCGGACTGCCCGGGGGTGGGGGAGTCGATCCACGGCCACCACAGCTCGACCGCCGTGAAGCCCGCCGCGGCGGCGGCCGCGGGACGCTCCAGGAGCGGGAGTTCCGTGAAGAGGATCGACAGGTTGACGTTGAAGCGCTGGTCTGCGAATCCCACGGGGCCGCGCTCCCTTCCTGTTATTCCACATTGCGGTTATTCCACATTGCGGAAGTTGGTTTCTGCTTAATGGAAGACTGCCTGCGAGGGGGCGCGGCTGTCAAGAGAGCCCACGAAAAAGTGCCCCCGCGCCTGGGGCGCGAGGGCACTGAGGAAGGCCTGATCAGAGGGCGTCGACGCCGCTCACCTTCCAGCCGCCGGAGGTGCGGGTGAGCGTCATCCGCACCCGGTTGAGGTCGAGGCGGGGCTCGGGGACCTGGGTGCTGTCGGTGACCTGGTTGACGAAGAGCAGGACGACGGCCTTGTCCGGCGTGGCCGACACGACGGAGACGGCCGGGGCGCCGCCGTCGGCGGGTGTGGCCACGGTCGCCTTCACCACGCCGTGGTACTTCGTCGCGGTGGGCGCGACCACCGTCTTCGTCGTCCTGCCGTACTGGTCGCGGAAGTGCCCGGTCAGCAGGGCGCGGGCCCGGGCGAAGTCCCGGCCGAGGTGCCGGTAGTCGTACGACAGCACGACCGGCGCCGCCGTCCGCGCGGCCGCGAGGGCCTCACCGCGGGCCTCCTCCGCCTGCCGCCCCTCCCGGTACTGCCACCCGAGGACGGCGGCCACGGTCAGGGCCGCCACCAGGACGACGCCCAGGATCGTGGTGAGCGCGTTCCGCCGGGGCCTGCGAGAGGGTGGGCCCTCCTCCGGCTCGTCCTCGGCGGGCTCGGGCTCCGGCGGGTCCTGCCGGCCCTTGGCCGGGGGCTCGACGAGCAGTGTGTGCCCGGGGGAGGGCTCCGTTTCCTGGAGGGCGGCGCGTTCGGGGCGCACCGGACGCCCGGCGCGCTTGGCCGCCGCACGGGCGGCCGCGGTCATGGTGCGGCGGGCCGGGGAGCCGTTGCCGCGGGTGCGGGAGGTCGGGTTCGCCACGGTGTCTCTCCTTACGGGTGGGGCAGCACGGGTGGGGCAGCCCGGTGGGTCAGCCCACGAACGCGACGTCGGAGGTCAGCCAGTGGCCGGCCACGCGCACGAGGTCGAGCTGGATCCGGTAGGTGCGCGCCCGGCCCTCGGGCGCGGCGGTGTTGGTCACCTTGCTGTCGGCCACGACCAGGACCCGGGCCGAGCGCTCGTCGGAGCGCACGATGCCCGCTTCCAGGACCTGCCCCTCGGACACCGACTTGTTCTGCGTGACGAGCTTCGTCAACTGCGCGGTCTGCGCGGCGAACTGCTTCTTGAAGTCGCCGGTGGCGCCCTTCAGCACGGTGCGGCTGTCCCGGCCGTAGTGCCGGTAGTCGAGCGAGGTGAAGTTCAGCGCCGACTGGCGGGCCGCCGCCAGGACGTCCTGACGGCGCTGCTCCGCCCCGTGCTGGTCGGCCAGCTGCACGCCCAGCCAGGCACACAGGGCGGCCGTCAGCACGGTCGCGGCGACGAGCCCCGCCCACAGCACCCGCACGCGTCTCCTCGTCACGCCATCGGTCCCACGAGCAGCCATTGCCACGACTCCTTTCCGAACACGGTCTGTTCGCCGCCCGTCGAGCCGATCTCGACGGGTGTTCCGTCCGGGCCGGCCACGGTGCCGGTCTCCGGGTCGTACGGGGCCACGAACGCGGCCTGGTTCGCGCCGGCCGGACCGGTCGTCGCGCCGGGTGCGTTCTGCGCGCCGCGCACCGAGGTCGTGCTGCCGCGCGGTGCCGTGCAGTGCGCGGCGGTGTTCGCCGGGCGGCTGCTGGTGTCGGCGGGGTCGCGCCGCCGGGTGCCGTAGCCCCGGGTGCAGGCGGGCGGGTCGTCGGCGTTCACGGTCAGTCCGAAGTGGGTGGTGCCGTCGCCGGGGATCACCGTGTAGCTGCCCGCGACAGTGAGCGGGAGCGTGACCAGTGCCTGTTCGACGCCGGGCAGCCGGGCCACGGTGATCTGGCCGCCGCTGATCAGGTTGGCCAGCAGTACCGGCACCTGCGGTCGGGTGGACCTCAGCAGGGAGTCGAGCTGCTGGGTGGCCGGCACCGTGTTGCCGATCAGCCGGCGCAGATCGCCGTCGCTCGATTTCAGCTGCCGGGTGAGATCGGCCAGGTCGCGGGAGAAGGACTTGATGGCCGAGCCCTGGTCGGCCTGGGTCCTGAGCACCTTCCGCGAGTCCTCGATCAGCGAGGTCGTCTCCGGGAGCGACCGGGACGCCGACTCCACCAGCGCGTTGCCGGAGTCCACCAGACGGCTCAGGTTCGGTCCGGTGCCGGCGAAGGCCTGGCCCAGCTCGTCGACGGTGACCCGCAGATCGTCCTTGCCGACCGAGTTGACCAGCCGGTCGAGGCTGAGGACCAGGTCGGTGACCGGCAGCGGGGTCCGGGTGCGGCTGCGCGGGATCGGGCTGCCGTCCATCAGGTACGGCCCGCCCGACCTGCGCGGCTGGAGGTCGACGTACTGCTCGCCCACCGCCGAACGGTCGGCGACCACCGCGAGCGTGTCGGCCGGGATCCTCGGGGCGCCGTCTTCGATCTTCAGCGCCACCGAGATCCCGGAGCCGGTCAGCCGCAGGTCGCCCACGCGGCCCACGGGAACACCCCGGTAGGTGACCTCGGCGCCGGGGAAGACGCCCCCGGACTCGGCGAAGTCGGCGCGCACGGTGTAGCCGCGGTGCAGGACGTCGTCCACCAGGCCCGTGTACCGGGCGCCGACGTACGACACCCCGAGGGCGGTGACGGCCGCGAAGGCGAGCAGCTGGGCCCTGACCGTACGTGTGATCACGGCAGTATCCCCTTCAGCATCAGCTCGGCGAGGCCGAGGTCGACCCCGGGCGGGAGGCGACGCGTGTCGTCTCCGGTGCCGTAGGCCGCGGTGCACACCGGTGGGCACAGCAGGGTGCTGCCGCCGGACGGCTTCGAGGGCACGGGGGGCACGGACGGGGTGGGGGGCAGGGACGGAGTGCCCGGCAGGGACGGGAGCGGGGTGGGAGTGGGGACACCGGGCAGCCCCGGCGGCCTGGGCGCCGGGGACTTCCTGCCCTTGCCCGGCTTTCCGGTGACGTTGCCGTAGAGGCCGGCCAGGTCGAGGTCCGCGGTGATCTTCAGGTTGACGTAGTCGCCCTTGATCGCGTCCGTGGCGTTGCGCGGGAAGGGGTAAGTGGTGAGGATCTCCAGGGAGTTGGGGAGGTCGTCGCCCGCCCTGTTCAGCTCCTGCAGGATGGGCCGCAGCTTCGTCAGGTCGGCGACGGTGTCGTCCCGGGAGGCGTTCACCACGCGGGTGCCGGTGGTGCCGAGCCTGGACAGCGCGGTGAGCATCTTCGTCAGGTCCTTGCGCTGGTCGGCGAGGGCCTTCAGGGCGGGCGGCATGGTGTCGACGGCCCGGGCGATCGTCTTCCTCTCCTTCCCCAGCCGCCCGGCCAGCCGGTCGACGCCCTTGAGCGCGCGCACGATCTCCGCCCGCTGGTCGTCGAGGCCGCCGAGGAACGTGTCGAGCTGCCTCAGCAGCGACCTCACCCGGTCCTCACGGCCGTTCAGGGCCTGGTTCAGCTCGACCGTGATCGTCTTCAGCTGGGCCACCCCGCCGCCGTTCAACAGCGCGGACAGGGCCGACAGCACCTCCTCGACCTCCGGGTTGCGGCCGCTGCGGGAGAGCGGGATGCGGTCGCCGTCGCGGAGCCGTCCGACGGGCGCCGTGCCGGTGGGCGCGGACAGGGCCACGTACTTCTCGCCGAGCATGCTGGTCTGCCGCAGATCGGCGACCGCGTTGCCGGGCAGCTTCACCGAGTCGGCGATCCGCAGCCGCACCCGCGCGTGCCAGCCGTCCAGTTCGACCTTCTCGACCGCGCCCACCGTGACGTCGTCGACCTTCACCGCCGACTGCGGCACCAGGTCCAGTACGTCCCGGAAATCGACGGTGACGTGGTACGCGTGGCCGTCCGAGGCGGCGCCGCCGGGGAGCGGGACGTCGTACCAGCCGTCGAACTCGCAGCCGGTCAGCAGCAGCGAGCCGACCGCCGTCCAGGCGGCCACCCGCACCGAGCGCTGCACTCTCATGCCGGTGCCCCCAGGATTCCGCCGAGGGTCCTGTCGACCGTGCCCGTCGTGGCCGGGGCCGACGGCACCTTCGGCAGCGAGTCGAAGAGTTTCCTCAGGTCAGTGCAGCTGCCGTGGTCGTCCCCGGTCGTCCTCAGGACCGAGCAGAGCAGGGACGCCGGGTCCTGCGGGACCTGCGCGTTGTCGCGGGTGTCGAGGGTGCCGGCGGCCGGGTTGTAGGCGTTCTGCAGGTTCGACAGACCCGTGGGGGCGACGGTCAACAGCTCCTCCAGGGCGGCGCGTTGGGTGACGAGGACCCGGGTGACCTTGGCCAGGCCCCTGACGTCGGAGGTCAGCGCCTTCTTGTTGCCCTTCACGAAGCCGGACACGTCACCGAGGGCGGCGGCCAGGTACTTCAGCGCGGCCGCGAGATCCTTGCGCTCCCCGGCGAGCTGCCCGGCCACGTCGGCGAGGTCGGTGTCGAACGACCGCACGCTCTGGTCGTCCGCCGCCAGCGCGGCCGTGAACACCTGGAGGTGCCGCACCGTCCCGAACAGGTCACCGCGGCCGTCGGACAGCGTGGTGACCGCCTGGGAGAGGTCCTCGACCGTCTGGTTCAGGTTCCTGCCCTGCCCCCGGAGGTTGTCCGCGCTCACCCCGAGCAGCCGGGACAGCGAGCCCTCCTTGTTGGCGCCGTTCGGGCCGAGCGCCTCGGCGGTGCCGTGCAGGCTGTCGAAGATCCGGTCCAGCTCGACGGGGACGGCCGTACGGGACTCGGGGATGACGTCGCCGTCCCGCATGACCGCTCCCTCGCGGTACACCGGCAGAAGTTGCACGTAACGGTCGCTGACCACCGAGGAGTTGATGATGGCGGCCTGCGCGTCCGCGGGGACCTTGTGGCCCCGGTCGTACTCCAGCTCCACCCGCACCCGGCCGCCCTCCGGCGTGATCTTGTCGACCTCGCCGATGCGGACACCCAGGACACGGACGTCCGAACCGGGGTAGATGCCGACGGTGCGCGGGAAGTACGCCGTGACCTTGACGGGGTCGGAGTGCGGCCACAGGACCACGCCGAGCGCCACGGCGACGGCGAGCGCGGTGAACAGGGCCAGGAGTCTGCGGGTCATCGGGTGCCTCCCGTCCGTGGCGTGACCGGGGCGGCGACCAGGTTCTGGACGTAGGAGTCGAACCAGCGGCCGTTGCCGAGGGTGTTGGTGAAGAGCCGCACGTACGGGGCGAGGAGCTCGACGCTGCGGTCGAGGCTCGCCTGGTTGCGTTCGAGCATCTTCACGAAGGCGTTGAGGTTCTTCAGGGCGGGCCCGATCGCGTCGCGGTTGTCGTCGACCAGGCCGGACAGCTCGATGCCCAGCAGCGCCGAACTCTTGAGCAACTGGTGGATCGCGGCACGCCGTCTGCCGATCTCCTTGAACAGCGCGTCGCCGTCCTTCACCAGCGCGGAGAAGTCCTTCGTGTGGCCGGCCAGCACCTTGGTGACCCCGTTCGCACGGTCGAGGAGCCCGCGCAGCGCCTTGTCACGGGAGGCGACGGTCCGGGAGATCCGCGACAGCCCCTTGATCGACGCCCGTACCTCCTCGGGGGAGTCCTGGAAGGTGACGGAGATCGTGTCCAGCGCCTTCGCGAGCCGGCCCGTGTCGACCTTCTCCGTGGTGGTGGTCAGGTCGCTGAAGGCCTGGACGACGTCGTACGCCGACACCGTCCGCCCGAGCGGGATCTCGCTGCCCGGCTTCAACCGGCCGGGCCCCTTGGGGTACAGGGCCAGGTACTTCGCGCCGAGGATCGTCTTGACGCGGATCGCCGCACCGGTGTCGGTACCGAACGCCGGCCGGCCCTTCACCTTGAAGGTGACCTTGACGTGGTCGCCGTCCAGGTCGACGCCGTCGACCTTGCCGACCTTCACGCCGGCGATGCGCACCTCGTCACCCGGCTTGAGCCCGCCCGCCTCCGAGAAGGCAGCGCTGTACGTGTCGCCGCCACCGATCAGCGGCAGGCTGTCGGCGTTGAACGCGGCGACCGTGAGCAGCGCGAGGACGGTGAGACCGACGGCGCCCACGACGACCGGGTTCCGCTCGCGGAACGGCTTCAGACGCGGCCGCCGCAGCCGGATCGTGGGCAGTTTCGGCGGCAGGACGCGTACCTTCACGAGGGGTTCGGGGCGGGTCTCGCGCTTCGGCAACCGCGGCAGCCGGATCGTGGGCAGTTTCGGCGGCAGGACGCGCACCTTGACGAGGGGTTCGGGGCGGGTCTCGCGCTTCGGCGACCGTGGCAGCCGGATCGTGGGCAGTTTCGGCGGCAGGACGCGCACCTTCACCAGGGGCTCGGGGCGGCGCCGCCGCCTTGGGACACGCAGTCTCATCCGCCGCACCTCGCCCGCGCCACGTGCAGCTCCGGGGTGAGCACCTGTTTCGTCCTCGGCAGCACGATCCGGCCGTCGAAGTCGCAGAGGTAGAAGTTGAACCAGGAGCCGTAGGACGCCGTTCCGGTCAGCTTGTCGAGCTTGTTCGGCAGCCGTTTCAGGACGCCCTCCACGGTGTTCTCGTTCTTGTCCAGCGTTCCGGTGAGTTCGCCGAGCCCGGCGATGTCGTCCTTCAGTGGCGGACGCGCGTCCTTCAGCAGACCCGACGTGACGTCCGTGAGGTCGGCGATGCTCACCAGGGACTTCCCGATGGGCTCGCGGTCGGCGGAGAGCCCCGAGACGAGCCGGCGCAGCTGCGTGAGCAGGTCGGAGAAGCGGGAGCCGCGCTTGTCGAGGGTCTCCAGGACGGTGTTGAGGTTGTCGATCACCGAGCCGATCAGCCGGTCGCGGTCGGCGAGTGTCGTGGTGAGCGAGGCGGTGTGCGCGAGCAGGCTGTTCACCGTGCCGCCCTCGCCCTGGAGCGTCTTGACGATCTCGGTGGCGAGCTGGTTGACGTCGCTCGGGCTGAGCGCGGCGAACAGCGGCTTGAAGCCGTTCAGCAGGGCGTTGAGGTCAAGCGCCGGCCGGGTCCGGGACAGCGGGATCGTGCCGCCCGGCCGCAGCCGCCGGGTGCCGTCGCCGGTGCCCTCGGTGAGCGCGATGTACCGCTGCCCGACCAGGTTGCGGTAGCGGACCACCGCGTGGGTGCCGGCGAGCAGCGGCCGGTCGGTGGTGACGGTGAACGTGACGTCGGCCAGGGTCCGGTCCTTGATCCGGATGTCCTCGACCTGACCGACCCGCACCCCGGCCACCCTGATGTCGTCACCGGTCTCCAGCCCGGTCACGTCGGTGAACACCGCGTGGTAGGTGTCCTTCGGGGTGAAGGAGAGGTTGACGATGGTGGCGGCGAGCAGTGCCGTCGCCGTGATCGTGACCAGCGCGAAGAGGCTGAACTTGATCAGCGGGGCGGCCGTCTGCCGGGCTCCTGGCCTGCTCATGCGACGCTCACCGCCGTTCCGCGCGCGAGCGGCCCGAACAGCAGGGTCGCGACGGGCGGCACCTGGTCCTCGGGGACGCCCAGGACGGGGGCCACGAGCGAGCCGACGGCCCGCTGCTCGGCCCGGGTGGCGGACACGTCGGCACCTCCGGGGAGTGCGCCGCCGGAACCTCCGGCGGACGTACCGTCGTCGAGACGGGGCTTCGGCCCGGGCACCTGCGGATGCGGCAGGCCCCGGCAGTCCGGGCCCGACCGTTCGCCGTAGACCGGCTCCTCACCGGGCCGGTACGCCCCCTGGGGCCGGACGACTTCGAGGGTGATCCGCATCTCGCCGCCCCGGAACGCGTCCTCGGACGCCTTCTCCTGCCGGACCAGACCCTGGAACAAGCAGGGGTACTCGGGGGAGTAGCGGGCGAACAGCTCCAGCGTGGGCCGGGAGACCCGGCCGAGGGTGATCAGCCGGTCGCCGTTCTCGGACAGGAAGTCGTCGGCGGTGCCCGCCACGGCGGCGGTCGAGCGGAGCCCTGCGGCCAGCTGGTCCTGCTTCTCGACGATCGTGCGGCTGGTGGTGACCGTGTTGCGCAGGATCCGCATCAGGTCGGGTGCGGCGTCGCCGTACACCTGGGCGACGTCGGCGAACCGGGAGATGTCCTCCTTGATCGACGGCAGGTGCGGGTTCAGCCGGCGCAGATAGCCCTCGACCCGGGTGAGGTTGTCGCCGATCCGGTCGCCGCGGCCCTCCAGGGCGGTGGCGAACGCCGAGAGCGTGGCGCTCAGTTCACCCGGCCGGACGGTCCGCAGCAGCGGCAGCAGGTCGTTCATCAGCTGCTGCACCTCGATGCCGGACTTCGTACGGTCCTGGGTGATGACGTCCCCGGCGCGGATCGGCCGGGCCGCGGAGCGCGCGGGCGGGACCAGGTCCACGTACTTCTCGCCGAACAACGTCTTGGGCAGCAGCCGCGCGTGCACGTCCGCGGGGATGTACGGGACGTACTGCGGCTTGAGCGCGATGCCGAGGGTCGCCTTCGCACCGTCGGCGTGCACCTCGCGCACCTCACCGACCAGCAGTCCGCGCAGCTTGACGTCGGCGCGCGGATCGAGCTGGTTGCCGAGGGTGTCGGCCCGCAGGGTGATCGGCACGACGGACGTGAACGCCTGCCGGTAGACGGCCACCGACAGCGACAGCAGCAGCGCGAGCACGGCGAGGAACACGATGCCGTACAGCCTGAGTCTCCATGTGCGCACTGCTCTCACCCCGCGATCCGTACGGTCGTGCTGGCGCCCCAGATGGCGAGGCTCAGGAAGAAGTCGAGGACGTTGACGGCGACGATGGACGTCCGCACCGCCCGGCCCACCGCGACGCCGACGCCCGCCGGGCCGCCGCTCGCGTGGTAGCCGTAGTAGCAGTGCACCAGGATGATCAGCACCGCGAAGACGATCACCTTGCCGAAGGACCAGAACACGTCGACCGGCGGCAGGTACTGGTGGAAGTAGTGGTCGTAGGTGCCCGTCGACTGGCCGTAGTAGCCGGTGGTGATGGTGCGGGCGGCCAGGTAGGAGGAGAGCAGGCCGATCACGTACAGCGGGATCACCGCGACGAAGCCGGCGATCATCCGCGTCGTCACCAGGAACGGCAGCGACGGGACGCCCATCACCTCCAGCGCGTCGGTCTCCTCGCTGATCCGCATGGCACCGAGCTGCGCCGTGAACCCGGCGCCGACCGTCGCGGAGAGGGCGAGTCCGGCCACCAGCGGGGCGATCTCCCGGGTGTTGAAGTACGCCGACAGGAACGCCACGAAGTTGGAGGTGCCGAGCTGGTTCAGGGCCGCGTAGCCCTGGAGGCCGACCTCGGTGCCGGTGAAGAAGGACAGGAAGGCGATCACGCCGACCGTGCCGCCGACGACGGCGAGCGCACCGCGCCCGAAGCTCACCTCGGCGAGCAGACGCAGGACCTCCTTCTTGTACCGGCGCAGGGTCCGGCCCGTCCAGGCCAGCGAACGGCCGTAGAAGGACAGTTGGGTGCCCAGCTCCTCCAGTGAGCGCAAGGGGCGGTCGAGGAGTCTCATCGGCTACCCCCTCTGCGGGACGACCTGGAAGTACACGGCCGTCATCACGAAGTTGGTCACGAACAGCAACATGAAGGTGATCACCACGGACTGGTTGACGGCATCGCCCACGCCCTTCGGGCCGCCCTTCGCGGTCAGCCCCTTGTACGAGGCGACGATCGCCGCGATCGCCCCGAACACCAGCGCCTTGGCCTCCGCCGCCCACAGGTCGGAGAGCTGGGCGAGGGTCGTGAAGGACGCCAGGTAGGCGCCGGGCGTGCCGTGCTGGAGGATGACGTTGAAGAAATATCCGCCCGCGACGCCGACCACCGAGACGAGGCCGTTGAGGAGGACGGCCACCACCATCGACGCCAGTACGCGCGGCACGACGAGCCGGTGGATCGGGTCGATGCCGAGCACCTGCATCGCGTCGATCTCGTCCCGGATCCTGCGCGCCCCGAGGTCCGCGCAGATCGCCGTACCGCCCGCGCCCGCGATCAGCAGGGCGGTGACGATCGGCGAGGCCTCGCGCAGCACGGCGAGCACGGACGCGGCACCGGAGAAGGACTGGGCGCCGAGCTGCCGGGTCAGGCTGCCGATCTGGAGCGCGATGACCGCCCCGAAGGGGATCGAGACCAGGGCGGTGGGCAGGATCGTGACGCTCGCGACGAACCACGCCTGCTGGATGAACTCCCGTGCCTGGAAGGGCCGTCGGGGCAGGGCCCGGACGACGTCCAGCGCCATCGCGAACAGGTTGCCCGAGTGTCTGAGCGCACCCGTCGGGGAGAGCCTCATGGGCCCGTCACCCCCGTCCCGTGCAGCTCGGCCTCCCGTCTCGCGATCGCCTCCCAGCGGGGCGGGCGGGCGATGCCGGGGCTCGGCAGCAGGCGGGGCGTGAGGCCCTGGACCGAGCCGCCCTCGTCGATCTGGGCCAGTTCCTGCTCGACCTGGGCGGCGTCCTTCTCCTCCGCCATGCCGATCGGCCCCTGCATCCGGCCGTTCAGGAACTGCCGTACGACCGGCTCGTCGCTGGTCAGCAGTTCCTCGCGGGGCCCGAACAGCACCAGCTCGCGCCGGAACAGCAGCCCGATGTTGTCGGGCACCTGGCGGGCCGAGGCGATGTCGTGGGTGACGATCAGGAAGGTCGCGTCGATCTGTGCGTTGAGGTCGACGATGAGCTGGTTGAGGTAGGCCACGCGGACCGGGTCCAGGCCCGAGTCCGGCTCGTCGAACAGGATGATCTCCGGGTCGAGGACCAGGGCGCGGGCGAGCCCGGCCCGCTTGCGCATACCGCCGGAGATCTCGCCGGGCAGCTTCCCCTCGGCGCCGATCAGCCCGACCATGTCCATCTTCTCCAGGACGATGCGCCGGATCTCGGTCTCGGACCGACGGGTGTGCTCGCGCAGGGGGAAGGCGATGTTGTCGTACAGGTCCATCGAGCCGAACAGCGCGCCGTCCTGGAACAGCACCCCGAACAACTTCCGCACCTCGTACAGGTCGTGCTCCCGCAGGCGGGTGATGTCCCGGCCCGCGACCTTCACCGAGCCGTGCTCCGGCTTGAGCAGCCCGACGAGCGTCTTGAGGAACACCGACTTGCCCGTGCCCGAGGGGCCGAGCATCACCGACACCTCTCCGGCGGGCAGCGTCAGCGAGACGTCCTGCCAGATGACCTGGTGGCCGAAGGACTTGGTCAGTCCCTCCACACAGATCTCGACACCCATCCGGTCCCACCCTTCGCCCGTGGAGCAGCTCCGACATCTGCTCTACGGGGAGGGGCGGGGCGTCCGTCGCGGCGATCTGGAGATTTTTTCCGGACGCGTTTACGGCGTGTTTCGGCGCCCTGACCCGCTTACGGCAGCTTGGTGTGCACCGGCAGCTTCGGGGACAGCACGCTCGGCGTGGGAACGGGAAGGGAAACGGACGGCAGGGGCGGCGCCGAGGGGAGCGGCGGCACCGACGGCACCGCGGACCGGGTCGGCAGCTCCGGGAGCCTGGGCGAGGGGACCTTCGGCAGGGTCGGCACGGAGAGCGGTACGGCGGACGCGCCGGCGGACGGCCGAGCCGCCGCCCGGGCCGGTGCCGGTGCCGAGGGGCGGCGCGTCCCAGGTGCGGGCGGCTGCCCGGTGCTGTCGTTCCGGACCACCTTCGTCCCGCTGGACACCGCCGGCCGCGGCGCCGGAGCGGCCGTTCCGCCGCCCCCGCCGAGCGCGTACGGCAGCACGAACCCCGCCACCACCAGGGTCGCCGCCGTCGAGGTGACCGCCACGGCCTGTACCTTTCCGCCCCCGCGCGGCCGCCCGCGCCCGATGACGAACAGCACGAGCCCGAGCGTCCCGGCCAGCGAGGCGCGCAGCGTCCGCCGGGCCCGGGCGAGCAAAGACTCGACGGTCCGGTAGCTGAGCCCCATCCGCACGGCGACCTGGCTCACGTCCAGGTCCTCGGACTTCAGGCGGAGCGCCTCCGCCTGCCGGGCGGGCAGCTCCCCGCTGCGGACGGCGAGCCAGCGCGCCTCGGCCCGGTCGCACACCGCCTCCTCGACGGGCACCGGGCCCGGCGCGACGAGCGTGGGGCGGCGGCCCACCTCGGCCTCGCGGTTGACCTGCCGGTACCGGTCGACGCACAGCCGCATCGTCACCGTCGTCAGCCAGGCGCCGAGCCGCTCGTCGTCGAGGTCCGGGCGCTCCGCGGCCCGCAGCATGGCCTCGTGCACGGCGTCCTCGGCGTCCTCCTGGCTCATCGAGCGGCGCCGGGCCACCTTGAGCAACTGCTCGCGGTGGCTCCACATGAGCTGCCAGCGCTCGTCGGCGGCTTCTGCGTCCGCAGGCATGTCCGTCGCCATGAGGGCCCCTTCGCACTCACCCGCCGGCCCGTGCTTCCGGCGGGTGGCGACATTACCGCCGGGTAGCCGCGGTTGTGGAGGGGGCGGCTCCCATCGTGTTCTACCCGTTGCCGGTGGTCAGTGGCCCCGGGTCGGGCAGCACGCCGCCGCCGGGCAGGGTGACGGCCGGTTCGGGGACGGGGACCAGCGGTGTCCCGGACGCCTTCGGGACGTCCGCCGTGGGGGAGGGACCGGGGGAGGGCGAGGCGGGTGGCGTCGACGGCGTGCGCGAGGGCGCGGGGCCCGGCTTCCGGTCGTCCGACGGCTTCGGCGAGGGCTTCGGGGCCTTGGGGCGCGACGGTTTCGGCCGGTCCCGGGACTCGGCGGGAGTCCCGGCGGGGGCGTCCGGCACCACCCGGTGTCCGGTCAGGTAGTACGCGTACCAGGCCTTCACCGTGCTCAGATAGGCGTCCGAGTGGTTGTAGCCGAGGATCGCCCGGTCCAGGTCGGCGGGGTTCGACAGATCCCGCCCGCCGGCGCACAGGTAGCGGCCGGCGGCGAGAGCGGCGTCGTAGACGTTGTCCGGGTCCGCGTGCCCGTCGCCGTTGCCGTCCGCGCCCCAGCGCGCCCAGGTCGACGGGATGAACTGCATCGGACCCACCGCGCGGTCGTACACCGGGTCCCCGTCGTACGCGCCGCCGTCGGTGTCCGGGACGACGGCGAAGGCGCCGCCGGTCAGCCGGGGTCCGAGGACGGGCGTCACGGTCGTACCGTCCGGGGTCACCCGGCCGCCGCGCGCCTGTCCGGACTCCACCTGGCCGATCGCGGCCAGCAGTTGCCAGCGCAGCCGGCAGCCGGGCGCGGTGCGCGCCAGTTCCTCCTCGGCACGCCGGTATGCGGCGAACACGGTCGCGGGCAGGGCACCGCCGTCGGTCACACCCCGTGCCGAGCTCTTCCTCCGGGTCCGGAGCGGGGGGAGGTCGGTGCGGTACGGGGCGTCGCCGGACACGCTGGCGCCGTGCCCGGCGGGTGCCGTCTTCGGCGCGGGCTCCGAGGCTCCGGCCGGGAGCGCCCCCGGTGCCTGTGACGCGGTCAGCGCGGCCAACGCCGCCGCCGCGATCGCCGTACCCCTGGCACCCCTCGGTGCCCCCTTGCGTGCACGCACTGCCACTGTGCAGCTCCCCTGCCTGGATGGATCCGTCAACAGCTCTACGCGGCCGGACGGCGGGTCCGTCGCGCGGAGTGCTGAGTGCTGAGTGCGGAGTGCTGAGTGCGGGGCCCGGAGGGCTGCCGGAACAGCGCTGCCGCGCGTTAGGTTGGGCGCGTGCGATTGAGAGTGGAGTTCACGACCGAACCCTTCGACCTGGACGAGGCGCCCGCGCATGCCCTGGCCGCGCGGGAGGTCATCGAGACGGCGGCCCTGGACGCCGTCGACGTCGGCCCGTTCGGCAACACGGTCGAAGGGGGCGCCGACCGCGTGCTCACCGCCGTGGACGCCCTGCTGCGCAGGAGTCTTCAGGCCGGTGCGACCCGGATCTCCCTCCAGGTCAACGTGATCACGGAGGCTGATGGATGACCGGGGACGAGCCCTTCATCACGGCCGTGAAGCCGCTGGTCGACGCCATGGGCGGGGAGCTGATCCCGCCGGACGAGGCCGGCTCCGAGGACGTCGTCCTCGCCTGGGAAGGCGTCGACGTCGTCGCCGTACGCCTGCCCCAGCTGGCCGACTCCCTCGACCACATCCTCGCCGCCATGGAGCGCCGGCAGGGCCGGCCGCTGGCCGACCTGGACCGCAAGGCCAAGCAGGAGATCGTACGGATACTGGAGGCGCGCGGCGCCTTCGCCGTACGGCACGGCGTGGAGACCGTGGCGAGCGCGCTCGGGGTGAGCCGCTTCACGGTCTACAACTACCTCAACCGGGAGAAGGGGGCCTGAGCGGACGCTGCGGGAGACGGCGTTGTCACGCGGAATTTTCAACAAAGTGTTGACGTCGTGTTTCGGAGGGCGTTAGCTGTTCGCAGCCCGCTCAAGCACGAAGGCCGAATCCGGCCACGGAGGCTCCCGTGACTTCGACTTCCACGCCCCCGGGCCTGGCCCGGTTCAACGACCTGGAGGAGCGCGCGGCCCTCGCCGCCCTCCACGAGGCGTGCGCCTCCGCCGAGTGGGGCCGGCGAATCCTCGCCGGCCGCCCCTACGCCGGCCTCGACGAGTTCTACGCCGCCAGCGACGCCGCCACGGCCGGGCTCGGCACCGCGGACCTCGAGGAGGCGATGGCCGGGCACCCGCCGATCGGGCGCCCCAAGCCCGGGGACCCGACCTCCGCCCGCGAACAGCGCGGCATGGCCGGCGCGTCCGAGGCACTCAGGGCCGAGATGCTCGAGCTCAACCTGGCCTACCAGGAGAAGTTCGGCCATGTGTTCCTGATCTGTGCCACCGGCCGCACCGGTGAGCAGATGCGTGACGCGGTCAAGGAGCGGATGGGGAACGCGCCGGAGCAGGAGCGGGAGATCGTCCGCACCGAACTGGGCAAGATCAACCGCATCCGACTGGCCCGACTCGTCGAAGAGGACGCCTGAACCATGAGCACCAGCACCACCGCCTCCGTGTCCACCCACATCCTGGACACCTCGGTCGGCCGTCCCGCCGAGGCCGTCGCCGTCCAGCTCTCCGCCCGCAGCGGCCGGGACGCGGGCTGGCAGACGCTCGGCGGCAGCGCGACCGACGCCGACGGCCGGTGCAAGGACCTCCCGGCGCTGCCGGAGGGGACCACACACGTACGGCTCGACTTCGCGGTGGAGCCGTATTTCGAGAAGAAGCAAGCCGATGCGCAGCAGGACGCCCCCGCGAATCGGGACAGCGGACCTGGCGTGTTCTTCCCGGAGGTGGCGATCACGTTCGCCGTCGTACCGGGCGAGCACTACCACGTACCGTTGCTGCTCAACCCGTTCGGCTACTCCGTTTACCGAGGGAGCTAGCTAATGCCGACCATCCTGGGACAGAACCAGTACGGCAAGGCCGAGAACCGAGTCGTAAAGATCACGCGGGACGGCGCCACCCACCACATCAAGGACCTCAACGTCTCCGTCGCGCTGAGCGGCGACATGGAAGAGGTCCACTACTCCGGCTCCAACGCCAACGTCCTGCCGACCGACACCACCAAGAACACGGTGTTCGCGTTCGCCAAGGAGCACGGCATCGAGTCCGCCGAGCAGTTCGGCATCCACCTCGCCCGCCACTTCGTCACCTCGCAGCCGGCGATCCACCGCGCCCGGATCCGGATCGAGGAGTACGCCTGGGAGCGGATCGAGACCTCCGACGCCAACTCCAAGTTCATCGGCGCGGACGAGGTCAAGCACTCGTTCGTGAAGAAGGGCCAGGAGACCCGGCTGACGCAGATCACCTATGACGGCTCGGCGTGGGAGGTCGTCTCCGGCCTCAAGGACCTGACGGTGATGAACTCGACCAACTCCGAGTTCTGGGGCTACGTCAAGGACAAGTACACGACGCTCCAGGAGGCGTACGACCGCATCCTGGCGACCTCGGTCTCCGGCCGCTGGCGGTTCAACTGGACCGACGACGAGCAGAAGATGCCCAACTGGGAGAAGTCCTACGAGCAGGTCAAGAAGCACATGCTGCAGGCCTTCGCCGAGACCTACTCCCTCTCCCTGCAGCAGACGCTGTACCAGATGGGTTCGCGCATCATCAACAACCGCAGCGAGATCGACGAGGTCCGCTTCTCGCTGCCGAACAAGCACCACTTCCTGGTCGACCTGGAGCCCTTCGGGCTCAAGAACGACAACGAGGTCTACTTCGCCGCCGACCGGCCCTACGGCCTGATCGAGGCGACCATCCTCCGGGACGGCTGTGAGCCGAAGATCCCGGTCGACATGACCAACCTCTGACGCGGGACGCGCGTCCCCGGCCCCGCCACCCGGGCCGGGGACACGCCACACCGGAGGGATCCCCATGGCACAGCCTGCGAAGGGGCCGGCCGAAGCCCCCTGTTCCACCCCGCCGGTGCACACCGAGGACGCCGCCCCGTCCGTGCACCCGGTGGACGAGAAGCTGCACGTCTCGCGACTCGTCCCCGCCGCGCTCCAGCACATCGCCGCGATGTACGCGGGCGTCGTCACACCTCCGCTCATCATCGGCCAGGCGTGCGGACTCGACATCGCGGCCCGCACCCGGCTGATCGCCGCGAGCCTGCTCATCGCGGGCGTCGCGACCGTCCTGCAGACCATCGGCGTGCGGGGCCTCGTCGGCAACCGACTGCCCTTCGTCAACGCCGCCTCCTCCGCCGGCATCGCCCCGATCCTGGCGATCGCCGAGACCAACGCCAAAGGCCACCAACTCCCCGCCGTCTACGGCGCGGTGATGGTCGCCGGTGTGTTCTGTCTCGCGGTCGGCCCCTTCTTCGGGCGGCTGCTGCGCTTCTTCCCGCCGCTGGTCACTGGCGTCGTCATCACCCTGATCGGCGTCACGCTGATGCCCGTCCCGGTCGGCTGGGCGCAGGGCGGGGACAGGACGGCCGCCGACTTCGGCTCCATGAAGCACCTCGCGCTCGCCGGGTTCACCCTCGCCGTGATCCTGCTGGTCCAGCGTTTCGGCCGCGGCTTCGTCAAGCAGGTCGCCCTGCTGTTCGGGCTGTTCGTCGGCACCCTGGCCGCCATTCCGTTCGGCATGGCCGACTTCGGCGCGCTGAAGTCGGCGCCCGTCGCCGCGCTGCCGGCACCCTTCGCCTACGGCCCGCCCGAGTTCCAGCCCGCGGCCGTCCTGTCGCTGTGCATCGTGATGCTGGTGCTGATGACCGAGAGCTCCGCCGGAATGCTCGCCCTCGGTGAGATCTGCGAGCGCCGCACCGACGCGAGGACCATCACCCGCGGTCTGCGCACCGACGGCATCGCCACCCTGCTCGGCCCGGTCTTCGGCGGCTTCCCCACCTCGGCCTTCGCCCAGAACGTCGGCGTCGTCTCACTCACCCGGGTCCGCAGCCGCTACGTCGTCGCCGTCGCCGGCGGCGCCCTGCTGGTGCTCGGCGCCTTCCCGGTCCTCGGCGCGGTCGTCTCCCTGGTCCCCATGCCGGTCCTCGGCGGCGCGGGCATCGTGCTCTTCGGCTCCATCGCCGTCAGCGGCATCCGTACACTGTCCGAGGCGGGCCTGGACGACAGCTCCAACATCATCCTGGTCGCCGTGGCGCTCGGGGCCGGCATCATCCCGCTGGCCGCGCCGACGTTCTACGCCGACTTCCCGGCCTGGGCGCAGACCGTGCTCGGCTCCGGCATCAGCGCGGGCGCGCTCGTGGCGGTCCTGCTGAATTTGTTCTTCCACCATCTCGGCACCCGGAGCGGCGGGCCCGCTCCGGCACTCAAATCCTCCTAGGGTCCTGCCGTGCCCTCCCCGTGGACACCTCCCCGCCCACGGGCCGCCACCGAAAGACAAGGAAGCACGATGGCACCATCGGCAGACCAGCGCATCGTCATCGAGAACTGTGCGATCGCGACCGTGGACGCGGGCGACACCGAGTACGCCTCCGGGTATCTGGTCCTCCTCGGCAACCGCATCGAGTCGGTCGGCGCGGGGCGGGCCCCCGAGGGCCTGCAGAACGTCGTGCGCCGGATCGACGCGAGCGGTCATCTGGCCACGCCCGGCCTGGTCAACACGCACCACCACTTCTACCAATGGATCACCCGTGGCCTGGCCACCGACCACAACCTGTTCAACTGGCTCGTCGCGCTCTACCCCACCTGGGCCCGCATCGACGAGCAGATGACGTACGCGGCCGCGCAGGGGTCCCTCGCCGTGATGGCCCGCGGCGGTGTCACCACCGCCATGGACCACCACTACGTCTACCCGCACGGCTCCGGTGACCTGTCCGGCTCGATCATCCGGGCCGCCGCGGAGACGGGTGTCCGCTTCACCCTGGCCCGCGGCTCGATGGACCGCAGCGAGAAGGACGGCGGCCTGCCGCCGGACTTCGCCGTCGAGACGCTGGAGGGCGCGCTGGCGGCGACCGAGGAGACCGTCAGGAAGCACCACGACGCCTCGTTCGACGCGATGACCCAGGTGGCCGTCGCCCCCTGCTCGCCGTTCTCCGTCTCCACCGAACTCCTCAAGGAAGGCGCCGAGTTGGCGCGCCGACTGGGGGTACGGCTGCACACCCACGGCTCGGAGACCGTGGAGGAGGAGAAGTTCTGCCACGAGCTGTTCGGCATGGGCCCGACCGACTACTTCGAGTCCACCGGCTGGCTCGGCGAGGACGTGTGGATGGCGCACTGCGTCCACATGAACGACTCCGACATCGCCGCGTTCGGCCGTACGAAGACCGGTGTGGCCCACTGCCCGTCCTCCAACGCCCGTCTGGCGGCGGGCATCGCGAGGGTCCCCGACATGCTGGCGGCCGGTGTCCCGGTCGGCCTGGGCGTCGACGGCACCGCCTCCAACGAGTCCGGCGAGCTGCACACCGAGCTGCGCAACGCCCTGCTGATCAACCGGCTCGGCGCGCACCGCGAGGCCGCGCTGAACGCCCGTCAGGCGCTGCGTCTGGGCACTCACGGCGGTGCCCGGGTCCTCGGCCGCGCCGACCAGATCGGCTCGCTGGAGCCCGGCAAGCTGGCCGACGTGGTGCTGTGGAAGATGGACACCCTGGCCCACGCCTCCATCGCCGACCCGGTGACCGCGCTGGTCTTCGGCGCGGCGGCACCGGTCACCGCGTCCTTCGTCAACGGCCGGCAGATCGTCGACAACGGCCGCCTGACCACCGTGGACGAGGACGCGATCGCCCACTCCACCCGCGAGGAGGCCCAGCGCCTCGCCCGGATCATGGCCCGCGCCTGATCCCCACACACGTCGACGGCCGGTCCGCCGGACGACACGGCGGTCACCCCTCCCGGGTGTTCCACCAACAGACCGGGCGGCCACCCTTCGTGGGTGTCCCGCTAACGGACCGGGCGGTCACCCTTCTTGGGTGTCCCGCCCACGGACTGGGCGGCCACCCCTTGCGGGTGTCCCGCCCACAGGTTCGGCGGTCACTCCGTACGGGTGACCCGCCGCCGGACTTGGCGGTCGCCCCGCTCGTCGGGGCGCTCCAGGCCCAGGCAGGCGGGCCCGGCGGCTGGTCTGCCGGACAACACGGCGGTCATCCTTCGTGGGTGTTCCGCCCACAGACCGGGCGGTCACCCCTCGCGGGTGTTCCGCCAACAGACCTGGCGGTCACCCTTCGCGGGTGTCCCGCCCACGGACCGGGCGGTCACCCCTCGCGGGTGTTCCGCCAACAGGCTCGGCGGCCACATCGCGTGGGTGCCGTGCCGATGGAGTCGGCGGTCACCCCTCGCCGGCCAACAGACTTGGCGACCGCCCCGAACGGGCGGGGCTGAGGAAACTCGGTAGGCGGTCCCTGCGGCCGTTTGCCGGAGGCTTTGGCGGGCGGCTCCTGTGGCCGGCTCGTCGGAGAGTACTTGGCAGGCGGTCCCGTAGGGGCTGCGTGCCGGAGGACGCGGTGGGCGGCCCCTGGGGCGGCCCGCCGGAATGCTCCGGTCGGGAGGGACGGCTCCCGGCCGGGGTCCGTGGACCCGAGCGGGGTCCACGGCAGCCGTCTCCGGGGCGCGTGTCGATACACGCGCCCCGGAACGGTCACCGCTCGGCCCGCTCAAGCACCACCCCCGTCCCGGTCCCGCACGACCACACGCACCACCTCCATGAAACCCACGTCGCCGAAGACGTGTTACCCGCCCGGAGGAGCAGCCGTGGCCGCCCATCCTGTTGACGAGAAACTCCCCGCCCTCAAAATGGCGACCAGCGGCCTGCAGCACGTGGCCGCCATGTACGCGGGAGTCGTCGCCCCACCCCTGATCGTCGGCGCGGCCGTAGGCCTGTCCGGCAAAGACCTCACCTTCCTCACCGGAGCCTGTCTGTTCACCGCCGGGCTCGCCACCTTCCTGCAGACCCTCGGATTCTGGAAGATCGGCGCCCGCCTGCCGTTCGTCAACGGCGTCACCTTCGCCGGCGTCGCCCCCATGACGGCCATCGTGGCGTCCGCGAAGGACAAGTCCGACGCCCTGCCGATGATCTTCGGCGCGGTCATCGTCGCCGGCCTCCTCGGGTTCGTCGCCGCCCCCTTCTTCAGCAAGGCGATCCGCTTCTTCCCGCCCGTGGTCACAGGCTCGGTCATCACCCTGATCGGCGTCTCCCTGCTCCCCGTCGCCTTCGGCTGGGCCCAGGGACCGAACCCCGCGGTGCACGACTACGGCTCGACGACCAACCTCGCCCTCGCCGGTGCCACCCTGCTGATCGTCCTGCTGCTGCGCCGCTTCACCCGCGGCTTCGTCAAGCAGATCGCGGTCCTGCTCGGCCTGATCCTCGGCACGCTCCTCGCGATACCCTTCGGGGTCACGGACTTCAGCCCCGTCGCCCACGCCGACGTCGTGGGCTTCCCGACCCCGTTCCACTTCGGCGCCCCGACCTTCCACATCGCGGCGATCCTGTCGATGTGCGTGGTGATGGTCGTCTCCATGACGGAGTCCACCGCCGACATGCTGGCGCTCGGCGAGATCGTCGAACGCCCCAGCGACGAGAGGACCATCGCGGCCGGGCTGCGCGCCGACACCCTCGGCTCCGCCCTCAGCCCCCTCTTCAACGGCTTCATGTGCAGCGCCTTCGCGCAGAACATCGGCCTCGTCGCCATGACGAGGATCCGCAGCCGCTACGTCGTCGCCGTGGGCGGCGGCTTCCTGGTCCTGATGGGACTGTGCCCGATGGCCGCCTCGCTCATCGCGGTCGTCCCCCGTCCGGTCCTCGGCGGGGCCGGCGTCGTCCTGTTCGGCTCGGTCGCGGCCAGTGGCATCCAGACCCTGGTCCGCGCCGGGCTGGAGAAGGACAACAACGTCCTGATCGTGGCCGTCTCCCTCGCGGTCGGCATCATCCCGATCACCGCGCCGAACTTCTACCACGCCTTCCCGGAGACCGCGAAGATCGTCCTGGACTCCGGCATCTCCACCGGCTGCGTCACCGCCGTCCTGCTCAACCTCGTCTTCAACCACCTCGGCAGGAACCGTGAGACGGAGGACGTCACCCACCCCATGGAAGCCGGGGAGGAACTCACACCCGCCCACTGAACTCCCGCGCGGGGCACGGCGGATGCCGTGCCTCGCGCCGTCGTATACGGCAGTCTTGGGCGCATGCCCATGAACGAGTCCGGCCGGGTAGAGGCCTTCAGCGACGGCGTGTTCGCCATCGCCATCACGCTGCTCATCCTGGACATCAAGGTGCCCAGGGCCGGTGAGCACGGTGGCCTGTGGCACGCGATCGGCGCGCAGTGGCCGTCGTACGCCGCCTATGTGGTGAGCTTCCTGGTCATCGGGATCATGTGGGTCAACCACCACCAGCTGTTCAGCTATGTCGCCCGGGTCGACCGGCCGCTGATGTTCCTGAACCTGCTGGTGCTGATGGTCGTGGCTGCCGTGCCCTGGCCGACCGCCATGCTCGCCGAGTACCTGCGCGAGGACGCCGCCTCGCACGCGGCGGCCGCCGTCTACAGCCTGGTCATGGTGGCCATGGCCCTTGCCTTCCAGGCCCTGTGGTGGCATCTGACCCGTACCGGCCACCTCTTCGACGCGCGCGTGGACACCGTGGCGGCCAGGGCGACCCGGGCCCGTTTCGCGCTGGGTTCCCTCGGCTATCCCCTGACGGTGGGCCTCGCCTTCGTCTCCGCGCCCCTCACTCTGGCCGCGCACGGCCTGCTCGCCCTCTACTACGGCTTCAACCAGGTACCGGTACCGCTCCGCCGGGACCCGGCGACGCCATGAGGTTCGCCGGCAGCTCCGCCTGCTCGGTCGCGTCGTCCGGATGTCCGGGCATGCGGAGAGCCCGGAGGGGTTCTCGCCGGTGAACCGGATCCGGTACCCGTACAGGGATCCGGGTTCAGGCCCGCGCGGTCGCCTGGCAGGGTGTGAGCGCGGGCAGCCGGCCGGTGAGGTACGACCGGGGCGGCACGCCCATCAGGGCGCGGAAGTCGGTCGTCATGTGGGACTGGTCGAAGTAGCCCGTGGCGGCGGCCAGTTCGGCCCAGCGGACGCTCCCCGCCCGGCCGGCGACGGTACGGACGCGGTCGATCCGGGCGTAGTGCTTGGGGGAGACGCCGACGCCGTCGGTGAACAGGTTCCGCAACTGCCGTTCGCTGACGGCCAGTTCCCGGGCCACGTCCCGGACCTGCGCGGGTGCCCGGTCCATCCGCACCGACAGTGCCGCCACCCCCGCCCGCAGCAGCGCCGTCCGTCCCGGGTCCACCGCGTCGGACAGCAGCCCGGGCAGCACCTCGGTGAGCCGGGGCACCGACTCCCGCGGATCCAGCCACCGCAGCTCGCGCGCGAGCCGGCGTGCCGCCCCGCCCGGCAGCTCGTCCAGCGGGACGACCCGGCCGACCAGCCCGGCGGCCGGAACGCCGAGCAACGGCCGCGCCGTACCCGGCGCGAGGCGCAGCTCCACACACGAGACGTGGGCCTTCCCCTCGTGGTACGCGGCCCGCACCCGCGGCCCGACGGCCAGCACGTCACGCCGCCCGTCCGCCGTCACCCGCAGCACCACCTTGGTCTCCGCCTCCGGCAGACGGACGAACGTCTCCTCGGGCGGCCCGGCGAAGGACAGGGTCCGCACCCCGGCGATCCAGGGGCGCAGCACTTCGGGCGTGGTCGGAACCTGCTCGGTGGTGGTCATCGGCACCCCTCCACCGTAAGTGCCCGGCACCGCCGTCGGGGCGGCCCGGCCGTGCCGGAATTTCCAAGAGCCGAGCGCCCGCGCCGGCCCACCGTGGACCTCATGATTCTGGTGACGGGTGCCACGGGCACCATCGGACGTGACGTCGTACGACAACTGGCCGCGCGCGGTGAGAAGGTGCGCGCCCTCACCCGCGACCCGGCGAAGGCCCGGGTGCCCGCCGGGGTGGAGGTGGCGCGCGGGGACCTTCGCGACCCGGCGTCCCTCAAGGCCGCGCTGGCGGGGGTGACGGCCGCCTTCCTGCTCCGCCCGCCCGGCCCCGACGAGGGACAGGACGCGGCGCTGGTCGCAGCGGCCCGCGCCGCGGGCGTACGCCGGCTGGTGAAGCTCTCCGCCATCGGCACCGGCGATCCCGCCTCCGGTCCTTCCGCGTTCTGGCACCAGGACGGCGAGCGGGCGGTGCGGGACAGCGGGACAGCGTGGACGGTGCTCAGGCCGTCGTCGTTCGCCTCCAACACGCTGAGCTGGGCCGGACCGCTCCGCGCGGGCGAGCCGGTGCCCAACCTGACCGGGGACGGGGCCTCGGGCGTCGTCGACCCGCGCGACGTGGCCGCGGTCGCGGTCCGTGCGCTGGTGGACGCCGGGCACGCGGGGCGGATGTACACCCTCACCGGGCCCGAGGCCATCAGCGTCCCCGGTCAGGCCGCCGTGCTCGCCGGTGTCCTGGGTCGCCCGGTGCCGGCCCGGGACCTGTCGCCGGACGAGACCCGCGAGTTCCTGCGCACAGCCTGGGGTTTCGACGAGGACCGGGCGGAGGGCATCCTGGCCGGCGTCGCGTTCGTCCGGGCCGGTGGCAACGCGGTGGTCACCGACGACGTACCGGAGGTGCTGGGCCGGCCGGCCCGCTCGTTCCGGGACTGGGCCGAGGACCACAAGGAGGCCTTCAGCGCCGGATGAACCCGTACTGAGCGAGGGGGAGTTGACGGGAGCGGTCCGGCGGGGGCCGGGCCCCGCCCGTCCCACCGGCGCCGAGGCCATGGCCCCGCCGGCGCCCCGGACCGCTCGTGCCGCGATCGGCGGGCCCCGGCTCGTCGTGCCGCCGGACGCTCACCCCCACCCTGCGCGACCTGGAGCGCGACGGCCTGGTCACCGCACGGTGCGTCCGATCGTGCCGCCCAAGGTGGCGTACGAACTCCCGCCCGTCGCACGTGAGTTGAGCGAGACCGTGCGACCGGCCCGGCGCTGGACCCAGCGGTCCCCGAGCGCCGGCCTGAGCTGCTCGACGCGTAGGCCCCCGGGCCCCTACAGCCCGAACAGGGTGAGGTCCGTCGTCAGCTCCTTGAACACCTCCCGCGGGTCGGCGACCAGCCTGCGCTCCTTGAGATCCAGCAGGCCGCCCACCGCGCTGACCTCGGCCGCCAGCGTGCCGTCGGCCTTGCGTATCTCCTGCAGGATCCGGAACGTCTTGCCGCCGCCCCACTCGAACCGGGTGGTCACGTCGACCTCGTCACCGGCGAGCAGTTCGTGCCGGAAGCGGAGCGTCGTCTCCAGCGCCACCGGACCCACACCTTTGTCTATGAGCCGGGCCTGGCTGATCCCGGCGGCCTGGAGCAGCGACCAGCGGGCGTGCTCCGCGTAGTTGAGGTACACGGCCTGGTTGAGGTGCCCCTGGGTGTCGGTCTCGTAGCCGCGGACGGTCACACGGACGGAAAACGGTTCGGCCACTGCTTGCCCTTCTCGCGTTCGGATCTCCGGTCGATCGATCTTGACACGCCGCTCACGTCCGGCGCGGCGAGGCCAGCAGATAGCGCACCCGCGTGCGTGGCTCGGTGTACTCGCCCGCCTGCCAGCCCGCGCGCTCCAGCGTGGCCGCGCAGGCCGCCAGGCCCTCCGCGTCCGGCGCGTACACGGCGACCGCCTCCGGCTGCGGGGTGGCGCGCACCCGGTAACCGTCCTCGTCCCCGGCCGCCGGACGGTGCCCGGCCGCCTCCAGGGCCAGCGCGGCGGCCCGCACCAGATGCCCCCGCTCCCAGCCGCACGGCCGGTCCGGCGCGCCGTCCGGGTTGGTCATCCGGCGCAGCTCCAGCAGCCCCTGCCAGGCGCTGTGCACCTCACGCAGCCGCGCCGCACCGTCCGCCGGCGGCTCCTCCTCACCTCCGACCCGCGCCGCGAACACCCCCGCGTCCGCTCCGGGCTCCTCGGCCGCCGCCTCGGGCACCGCCTCCCGTATGCGATGCCCCGCCGGGGTCAGGAAGTGCTCGTGCGGCGGCCGCGGGTGCCGGAAGGCCAGCCCCCGCTTCACCAGCGCCGCCAGCTGCGCCTGCGTACCGCGCAGCCGCCCGGTCACCGGGTCGGCGGCCTCGATCACACGCCGCTGTGCCGCGGTCGGCGGTCGTGTCATGGCGCGCCCTCCTTCCGGTGCCGTCCCCGCCGTCCCCGCGCGGGGACACCGCCGGCCGGTCCATTTCGCAGAGTACGGCCCGGGTCTGACAACGCGGCCACCCGCACCGCAGCCCCGGGCCCGGTCCCCGGACTCCCGCCGTGCACCGCCCCTGGAGCTAGGGCCGCATGTTCCACCCCGCCACCACCGGGCGCCCGTGCTCCGTCCCGAGGCGGCACAGCGTTCCCGTCGCCAGCTGGAACAGCGCCCCGTGCTGGGGCGGCAGACCCAGGCGGCGGGCCGTGAGGACACGCAGGAAGTGGCCGTGGGCGATCAGCACGACCGCGTCCCCGGTGTCGTTGAGGGCGGCGTCCACCTTGCCCAGCATCCGGTCGGCGCGCTCGCCGACCTGCTCCGGGGTCTCGCCCGGATGCTCCGGCGGCCCCGGTGCGACCCCGTCCGTGAACAGGAACCAGTCCGGCCGGTCCTGCTGGATCTCCACGGTGGTCACGCCCTCGTACCCGCCGTAGTCCCACTCGCGCAGGTCGGCGTCGACCCGGGCGTCCGGGATCCCGATCAGCCCGGCGGTCTCCCGGGCCCGCTGCAGGGGGCTGACGAACGCGGCCCCGATCCGCTGCGAGCGGATCAGCGGCACCAGCCGGCGCGCCTCCTGCCGCCCGTGCTCGGTGAGGGGTACGTCGGTCCAACTGGTGTGCCGTCCGGACCGCGACCACTCGGTCTCACCGTGCCGGACGAGAAAGAGGTCACCCACGTCAGCGCCCTTCCCGCTCGCCTGTCAGCACGGTGTCACAGGGACGCGGCCGCCCGCAGGACGGACTCGGCCAGACGGCCGTTCTCCAGGGCGGCGCCCACCCCGGAGGGGAAGGAGAAGCGGCGCCGGGTGTAGGCGTACGCGATGCCGTTCGCCGGGTCGGCGAAGCCCAGCGAGCCGGTCGCACCGCTGTGCCCGAACGTGCCGGCGTCCAGGAACGGGTAGAGCCCGCGGGTGTGCTCGAAGCCGCGCGCGAAGTGGTCCTCGCTGCCGGTGACCAGGTCCGGCCCGCCGGGGGTGCGCAGCTCACCGAAGAGCGCCGCCGTCCCGGGCGTGAGCAGCGGCGGCCTGCCGTCGACCGTGCTGATGGCGGCCGCGAACATCCCGGCGACCCCGCGCGCGTTGCCCACCCCGCCCGAGGACGCCGGCCCGAGGGCCTTCACCCGGGCGTGATTGCCGAAGGCCACGAGGTCCGTCGGCTGCCCCGCGTGCGCGTTGAAGGCGATGCCCCGGATGCTGTCCGGAGCCGCCGCACGCTCCTTCAGCAGCACCGCCTCCTGCGGGGTCGGCACCAGCGGCTGCACGTCCACCCAGCGCGGCTCGGCATGCGCCGGCAGGCCCAGGTAGTAGTCGAGTCCGTACGGCGCCCGGATCCGCTCCTCGTACAGCTCCTGGATCGACCGGCCGGTCGCCCGGCGCACCACCTCGCCGGTGAGGGCGCCGATAACGAAGGCGTGATAGCCCCAGGCGCTGCCCGGCTCCCACAACGGGCGGCGCTCCGCCAGCCGGGCGGCGGTGATCCGGTCGTCGGCCAACTCCTCGATGGTGAAGGGCTGTTCGGCATCGCCGACGAGTCCGGCCCGGTGCTCCAGCAGCTCGCCCAGCGTCAGCCGGTCCTTGCCGTGGGCGCCGAACTCGGGCCAGTACGAGGCGACTTCGCGCTCCAGGTCGAGCACCCCGTCCTGCACCAGCAGCGCGACGACGAGGTGCGCCGCTCCCTTCGCGATGGAGTACAGGGTCGTCACCGAGTCCCCGTCGAGGCCGTCCCCGCCCCACAGGTCCACCACCCGCCGCCCGCGCCGGTACACCACGAGCTGTGCGCCCGGATCGTCCCGCTCCTCGGCGAGCACCGCCGCGAACTCCTCGCGGACGCCCTCGAATCCCTCCGCCACCGTGCCGTGCACGTCGATCCGCATGCGTCATTCCCCCAGTCCGGCGATCATCGACGGAGGTCGTCAACGTGGCGACGGCGCCGGGCATTCCCGGCGCCCCCGGCCGACGCGTGTTTTCCCTCCCGACCCCACGGGCCGGACACGTCTCGTGGCTCAGGTGCCCGGCGGGACCAGCGTGTTCTCGGTGCCGAGGGCCGTGGCGCCCGTGTCGGCGTACAGCGAGGTCTCACCGTCGGACCAGCGCACGACCAAGTCGTTGCCGGTGTGGTCGGAGGTGAGGTCACCGGTGGTCATGACCTGGGCGTGCTGCCAGGTGCCGTTCGGGCCGCGCAGCCGGGAGCGGGCGCCGAGCCCGGCGGCCGAGACGCCGGTGCGGCTTTCGAGCGAACCGTCGGACCAGCGCACGAGCAGGTCCGCGCCGCTCGTCCCCTTGAAGGCGCCGCCGCTGAGCAGCGCGGCCTTGGTCCAGGTGCCGTTCGCCCCGGCGAGCCGCTTGCCGGGGCCGAAGGAACCGGAGCGGATCTGGGTGTACAGGACGAGACTGCCGTCGGACCGGCGCACCAGCAGGTCGGTCGCGCCCTTGGCGCCGTGGAACTGGCCGGCGGTGAGCTGCATGGCGTCCTTCCAGTCGGACTTGGGCTTGGCCATCTGGACCTCGCGGCCCACCCCCGAGGTGCCGAGGGCCGGGTAGAGGGTGACCTCGCCGTCGGACCAGCGCACCAGCAGGCCGGGCCGGGTGCCGCCGAAGGTCCCGCCGGTGATGCTCCGGGCGTGCGTCCAGGTGGAGTTGGCCTTCAGCAGCCGCTTCTCGGCCCCGAACCCGCCGTTGCCGTCGCCCGGGTACAGCGTGACCCCGCCGTCGGACCAGACGACGAGCAGATCGCCGAGGTGGTCACCGGTGTAGTCGGCGGAGGCCAGCAGCGCGGCCTTCTGCCAGCGGGCCGCGCCACCGGGCAACTGCAGGCCCTGGTACGGCGGCAGACCGGAGGGCGGGTCCTGGCCGGCCACCGCGTCCGCGAGGAGGTTCGCGGCGTCGGCGCCGAACGCCGGGGCGTAGCTGATGTAGTCGACGTTCGCGTCGTTGCCGCCGCCGTTGTAGCCACCGAGGTCGCCGATGACGTGTCCGGTGCGGGCGTCGTCCTTGTAGTCGGTGATCCAGGGGCTGCCGGACGTGCCGCCGTAGTAGCCGCCGCAGGTCATGGACAGCTGCCGGTAGCCGGGGAGCTGCGTCGTGGGCACGGTGCACTTGACGGCGCGGCCCGCGCTGTTGTGCTGGTAGGAGGGGTAACCGACGACGGTGACGTTCTTCTGCGTGTAGCCGGTGGGCCGGGTGAAGGTCAGGCCGCCGCCCACCGCGTCCTGAAGGCTCTGGCCGTTCTGGTTGGGCGAGACCCGCGCGAACGCCGTGTCCAGGTCGGACACGGGCTTCTTGGTGGTCGACGACCCCTTGTCGGGGACGTAGCGCGGGTCGATGTAGACGTGCTGGATGTGGAAGATGCCGTACGGCTGCTCGTCCGGTCCGGCGCCCTTCACGAACTCCGGGACGAAGACGTAGTCGCCCTTCATGTTCAGCGCGCAGTGGGCCGCGGTGAGGACGACGTCGCGGACGCTGGTGTCGATGACACTGCCGGTGCAGTGCCAGGCCGTGCCGCCCGGCCCGTCGGACCCGAAGAACGTCCCGACCAGCGGCGTTCCCTTGAACAGGGTGCCCTGCGGCCGGCCCGCGGCCGCGGCCGACGCCCCGGGCCCCTCCGGCCGGGCGCGGTCCCCGTCCAGCGGCGCCGCGTCGGCCATGCGCTGCGCGGTCCACGACCGCGCGGCCTGCCGGGCCTCCTGCCCTGCGGCCGGGCCCGGTGACCCGGCCGGCCCGGCCTGCGCGGCGGGAACCCCGCCGCCGAGGGCGGCGCCGCACACCACGGCGACGGTCACGCGGCGCATGCGTGACGAGGACGGTCTTGTGTACGAGAACAACGGTGCTCCCCCTGGTCTGCTGGAACCGGACGGGGGGAACGGCGGCGCGCGCCGGTCGAGCGCACACGGAGAAACCACGCGTTCAAGGACCCCCCAGGCCGGCCCCGCCGTCGGAGACGACGGGTCGCGTGATCTTCGCACATCCTTGCGAAGCCCGGACAAGCGGGCGTCGCCAATAGCGCACCCTCCGCCCTCCGTCAAGTAACGAACAGTCGGGGCTGGGGCGCCGCATCGCTCGCGGGGGACGGTGGCAGCCGACCTTCCTGCGACCCACCGCAGGCGGACGCCGACCCGGAAGGAGGCGTGGATGTACCGCTGGCTCGGCTCCTTCGCCACCCGCCGCCCCCGCCGCGTGCTGCTCGCCGCCCTCGGCTTCCTCGCCCTGTCGCTGGTCCTCGGCCCGTCGGCGACGAGCCGGCTGAAGACGCAGGGGTACGACGACCCCGCCTCCGACTCCAGCTTCGCGGCCCGCGTGACCGCGCCGTACCAGGGCACGTCCGCGAACCTGGTGGTCGTCGTGCGGGTCCGCCGCGGCGGGGTCGACGATCCCGCCGTGCGCACCGAGGGACGCGCACTGACCCGGCGCCTGGCCGCCCAGCCCCACGTGAGCGACGTGTCCTCCTACTGGAGCGGCGGGGTGAGCGAGCTGCGCGGCCGCGACGGCCGCTCGGCGCTGCTGATCGCGCACGTCGACGGCGACGGAGAACAGCTCGGCCCGCGCGCCGAGCGGGTGCGCGCGGCGCTGTCCGGCCGGTCCGACCTCACGGTGCACGTGGGCGGCACCGCCCTGGCCGACCACGAGATGCAGGACCTCGCCGCCTCCGACCTGAAGCGGGCCGAGGCCGTCGTCCTGCCCGGCACACTCCTGCTGCTGGTCCTGGTGTTCGGCAGCGTGATGGCGGCGGCCCTGCCCCTGCTGATCGGCGTCCTGGCGATCGGCGGGACCCTGCTGACCCTGAGCCTCCTCGGTCAGGTCACCGATGTGTCGGTGTTCGCGCTGAACCTCACCACCGCGCTCGGACTCGGCCTGGGCATCGACTACGGGCTGCTGATCGTCTCCCGGTTCCGGGAGGAACTGACCGCCGGACACGAACCCCGCGAGGCCGCCCGGCGGACGGCATGCGCCGCGGGCCACACCATCTTCTTCAGCGCCGCCACGGTCTGTGCGGCACTGGCGGCCCTGCTGCTCTTCCCTCCGTACTTCCTGCGCTCCTTCGCCTATGCCGGCATCGCCGTGGTGGCCGTCGCCGCGGTCGCGGCCGTCACGGTGCTGCCGGCGCTGCTGGCGTTGCTCGGCCGCCGCGTGAACGCGTGGGCGGTGCCCTGGCGCCGCCGGGCCCGGGCCGGTTCCGCGTCCCGGTTCTGGGAGCGGCTGGCGCGTGGTGTCGTACGCCGCCCGGTGCTCGCCGCACTGCCGGTGCTGGCCCTCCTGGCGGTGCTCGCGGCACCCTTCACCCACGCCGGGTTCGCGACTCCCGACGACCGGGCGCTGCCCCGTACCACGTCCAGCCGTCAGGCCGGCGACCTGCTGCGCGGCGACTTCGACCGGGGGAGCCCCGACGCCCTCACGGTGTTCTTCACCAGCCGCACGCCGCAGAGCGCGCGCAACTACGCACCCGCGCTGTCCGAACTGCCCGGCGTGGCCGAGGTCGTCGGACCGTCCGGGGTGTGGCGGCACGGCGTCAGGGTGGCCCCCGCGGGCTCCGCGGCGACCCGCCTCCTGCCGCACGGTCCCGGCGCTCCCGCGCTGTTCTCGGTGGTGCCGTCGGCCGACCCGCACTCGGACTCCGCCCAGCGCCTGGTCCGCACCGTCCGCGGCACGCCGACGCCCGCGGGCACCGAGATCCACGTCGGCGGGCCGAGCGCCGCGCTCGTCGACGCCAAGGACACCATCGCCCGGCGGCTGCCGATCGCCGCCGCCGTGATCGCCGGCAGTACGTTCGTGCTGCTGTTCCTCTTCTCCCGCAGCCTCCTGCTGCCGCTGAAGGCGATCACGCTGAACTGCCTGAGCCTCGCCGCGGTCCTCGGCGCCATGGTCTGGATCTTCCAGGCCGGGCACCTGCGCACGCTGCTCGGCTTCACCCCCGGGCCGCTCAGCACGACCATGCCGGTGCTGCTGTTCTGCGTCGTCTTCGGGCTCTCGGTCGACTACGAGGTCTTCGTCCTGGCCCGCATCAAGGAGGCGCACGACGCCGGACACGACACGGCCGACGCGATCGTGAACGGCGTCGCCCGCACCGGCGGCATCGTCACGACAGCGGGCGCCCTGCTCGCTTTCACGCTCCTCGCCTTCGGCACCTCCCAGGTGTCCCTCCTGCAGTTCTTCGGGATCGGGGCGGGCCTCGGCGTCCTGCTCGACGCGAGCCTCGTGCGCGGTGTCCTCGTGCCGGCGTTCATGCGCCTCGCCGGCGGACTGAACTGGTGGGCGCCGCGGCCGTTCGCCGGACCCGCCCGCACCGGACGGCCGTTCGCCGTGCGGCCCTTGTCCGGACCGGCCCAGGCGCCTCCCCCGCCGGCTCCCCGCCCCCGCAGGCACGACACCGGCACACCCGCCGCGACCGCCGGGGCGCGGCGGGCACCGCCCTCGTCCCCGTCCGCCCACCACCCCTCCCACCACGGCTGCCCGCCCCGGGCACCAGAACCGAAGCAGGTCTCCCATGAATGACATCGCCGTCGTCGGCCTCGGCTGCCGCTTCCCCGGCGCCCGTGACACCCACGCGTACTGGCAGCTCCTCCTCGGTGCGGAGCGGCGGTTCGCCCCCGTCCCGAAGGAGCGGTGGAATCACGCCGCGTTCCATGACCCCGTCGGCCGGTCCGCCCCCGGCACCGCCTACACCGACCGGGTCGCCTTCCTCGACGGAGTGGACCGCTTCGCCGCCCGGCACTACGGTCTGCCACCCCGCCGTGCGCAGGCCATGGACCCGCAGCACCGGCTGATGCTCGACGTCACCCGCGAGGCCCTCGACGACGCGGGGCTCGGCCGGGGTGACTACGACCGGGAGAACACCGGCGTCTTCTTCGGCCTGTCCGCCTCCGACTACCGGGAGCTCATGACGGCGGGCCTGAGGGCACGCGGCATCGCCGACGGATCGACCGACCCCGCCCTCGCGCGGGCGCTCGAGGAACGGGCCGGGGAACTGCCCGCCGTCGCCGACCCGTTCAGCCTGCCGGGAAGCCTGCTCAACATGGCGCCCGCCGCCGTGAGCCGGCACTTCGGCCTGGGCGGCCCCAGCTTCGCCGTCGACGCCGCCTGCGCCAGCTCCCTGGTCGCCCTCGACCAGGCGATGCTGCACCTGCGCCGGGGCACCTGCACCACGGCCGTCGTCGGCGGTGTCTTCCTCAGTCTCACCCCGGACAGCCTCGTGGGTTTCTCCCGTCTCGGCGCGCTGTCGGCCGAGGGCGTGTGCCGGCCGTTCGACGAACGGGCCGACGGCTTCGTCCTGGGCGAGGGCGCCGGCGCGGTCGTCGTGCGGCCCCTGCAGGACGCGCTCGCCGCCGGTGACCGTGTCTACGCCGTCATCAAGGGCATCGGCTCGGCCAACGACGGCACCACCCCCGGCCCGGTGAGCCCGACTCCCGAAGGACAGCTGCGGGCCATGCGCCGCGCCTACGCCGACGCGGGCCTGCCGCCCTCCGCCGTGGGGTTCATCGAGGCCCACGGCACCGGTACCGCGGTCGGCGACCGCGTCGAGGTGGAGGCGCTGCGCCGGCTGCGCACCGAGTACCCGGACGAGGACCCCGGCCTGAGCTACCTGTCCTCGGGCAAGGCTCTCATCGGGCACTCACTGTCCGCCGCGGGCATCGCCGGGCTGATCAGGACCACGCTGGTCGTGCACCACCGTACGGTCGTGCCACAGCCGGACTTCACCCCCCACCCCGGTCTCGGGTTCCACACCGCCGGCCTGCGCGTCGCCGACACCGTCCGGCCGTGGCCCGACGGCGACGCCCCGCGGTGCGCCGCCGTCAGCGCGTTCGGCTTCGGCGGCACCAACGTCCACGTGGTCCTGCAACAGGCGCCCGCCCCGGTCCCCGTACGACGGCCGGCGGGCGCCCGGTCCGCGCCCGAACCCCGGCTCGCCCTGATCTCGGCGGGCAGCCCGGAGCTGCTCCAGGAGCACATCGGCGCGCTGCTCGACACCCTGGAGCACACGCCGGGCCTGTCGATGGCGGCACTGTCCCACAGCCTGGGCGGGCGCGAGCCGCTGCCCAGCCGGCTTGCCATCGTGGCCGCCGGCACCGCCGAACTCACCGCGCGGCTGCGCCGGGCCCGGCAACAGCTGGCCCACGGGGCCCGGGGCGACCTCGGTGACGGTGCCTTCGCCTCCGACGCGCCCCTGCCGCCGGCCGAGCGCCGCGTGGCCTTCGTCTTCCCCGGCCAGGGCAGTCAGCAGCCGGGCATGCTGCGGGACCTCCACCAGAGGTTCCCGGAGTTCCGCCGCGTCGTCGGCGCGCTGGGCGCCGCGGCCGGGACCGATGTGTCCGGTCTGCTCTACGGCGGCCGTGCGCACGAGGCGGAGGTGAGGCGACGGCTCGCCGCCACCGAGGTGTGCCAGCCCGTGCTCGGCACCGTGCAGATCGCCGCCACCCGGCTGCTGGCCGCGTGCGGGGTGGCCCCCGACCTCGTACTCGGCCACAGTCTCGGCGAGTTCGCCGCGGCCGCGGCGGCCGGCTTCCTCACCGACGAGGAGACCGTACGGCTGCTCGCCCACCGGGGTGCGGTGATGGGGGCCGCCGAGGCCGAATCCCGCGGCGGGATGCTCGCGGTGCAGGCCGACAGGCAGACCTGCCGCAGGCTCGTGCGGGGCATCGACGACGTGTGGCTCGCGTGCTTCAACCACGCGCGCCAGATCGTGGTGAGCGGCAGCGAGGAAGGGATCGACGCGCTGCGGCGGGTCTGCGCCGAGGCGGGGGTCGCGACCTCCGCCCTCGAGGCGTCCCACGCCTTCCACTCGCCGCGCCTGGCCCGGGCCGACGACGCCATGCGCACGGACCTCGCCCGCCGCCCCCTCGGCACGCCCCGCCTGCCGTTCGTGTCGGCCGTGAGCGGGACGGTGTGCGGCGAGCCGGAACGGCTGCGAGAGCTGTGGGCGCGGCACACGTCCGGGCCGGTCCACTTCGGCGACGCCGTGCGCAGCGCCTACGACGCGGGCGCCCGTGTCTTCCTCCAGGTGACCGGGGGCGGTTCGCTCCTCACCTCCGTCCGCCGCAACCTCGCCGACCACGAGGACGTCCACGTCGTCGCCGGTACGGCGCCCGGCGACGCGGGCGGTTTCCCGCGGGCCCTGGCCCGGCTGGCGGTCCTGGGTGTCCCGGTCGACCCCCGGGCCCTGGCGGGGGAGGACGACCGCCGGCCGCTGGACCTGCCGGTGGCCCGGCTGGAGGAGCGGTCCTACTGGCTTCGCCGACCCGATCCCGGGCGGAAGCCCTTCACGCTCCACACCCCGGCCGACGACTCGACCGGCCGTCCGGTGGACGACTCGACCGGCCGTCCGGTGGACGACTCGGCCAAGGAGACCCCGATGCACGAACTGCTCGACCTCATCCAGCAGCAGGTCACGATCCTCAGGCGCCTGAGCGACACGCTGCCCGCCATGGACACGGCCACGGTCACCGCCCGGTCCCGGTCGGCGGCCCGTCCTCCCGAGGCGTTCTCCCCACCGGGCGACCGTCCCGCCCCCGGGGCCGAGGAGGCCGTGCTCGAACACATAGCCCGCGTCAGCGCCTTCCCGGTGGAGCAGCTGCGGTCCGGTCAACGCCTGGTCGACGACCTCGGCTTCGACTCGCTGATGCTGACCGACCTGTTCACCTCGCTCAAGGGCCGCTGGCCCTCGCTGACGATCGACGAGCGGTGCGCCCGGCCGACCGTCGGAGGCATCACCGCGATGGTCACGGAGGAGGCCGGGGAGGCCGGCGGCCCGCCCCCGGAGGAGCAGCGGCGCCCGGAGTGCTTCCCCGAGGTCACCGCCCACCGCGAGCGGATCGGGGCGCTCGGTGAACTCCGGCTGGGGAACCCCTACTTCCTGGTCCACGACGGCGGCATGACGGACCGGACGGTCGTCGAGGGCCGGGAACTCGTCTCCTTCTCCGGGTACAACTACCTGGGCCTGGCCACGCATCCCGAGGTGGGTGCGGCCGTGAAGGAGGCCGTGGACCGGTACGGCACATCGGCCTCCGCCAGCCGGCTGCTGTCCGGCACCCGTCCGCTCCACCTGGACCTGGAGAGCGAACTCGCGCGCACTCTGGGGACCGAGGACGCGATCACCCTGACCAGCGGGCACGCCACCAACGTCACCGTGGTCGGGCACCTGGTCGGGCCGGGTGACCTGATCGTCCATGACGCGCTCGCCCACGACAGCATCCTGCAGGGCTGCAAGCTCTCGGGTGCGACGCGGCGGCCCTTCCCGCACAACGACGCGGCGGCCCTGGACGCACTCCTCACCAGGGTCCGCCACCAGTACCGACGGGTACTGGTCCTGGCCGAGGGCGTGTACAGCATGGACGGTGACATCGCCGACCTGCCGGGCCTGGTCACGGTCAAGCGGCGGCACGGCGCGCTGCTGATGGTCGACGAGGCGCACAGCATCGGCGTGCTCGGCGCCACCGGACGCGGTGTCGGCGAACACCACGGCGTCGAGCGCCCGGACGTCGACCTGTGGATGGGCACCCTGTCCAAGTCCCTGGCCGGCTGCGGCGGGTACGTCGCGGCGAACCGTGCCGTGGTCGACTACCTGCGCTACACCGCGCCGGGCTTCGTCTACAGCGCGGGCATGACCCCGGCCAACGCGGCCGCCTCGCTGGCCGCGCTGCGGCTGATGCGGGCCGAACCGGAGCGCCTCGCCGGGCTCAGGGAGAACGCGGCGCTGTTCGTGCGCCTGGCCCGCGGGTCGGGTGTCGAGACGGGCAGCAGCGGGGGTACGCCGATCGTGCCGTGCGTCGTAGGGGACTCGGCAAGGACGTTGCGGCTGGCCCGGGCGCTCTTCGAACAGGGCGTCAGCGTCAACCCGATCCTGCATCCGGCGGTCCCCGAGGAACTGGCCCGTCTGCGGTTCTTCGTCACCTGTGAGCACACGCCGGAGCAGATCCGGTACACGGTCGCGGCGCTGGCAGGGCAACTGGGCCGGAGCGGTGGCGCGGACACGGCCCGCACGGCGTGACGGCCGGAGCCCGTCGTGTCCCACACCGTGTTCCCCGCGATCGCGCGGGGCCGGGTCCACCGCTGGGGCGGGGCGACCCTCCTCGTGGTCCGGTGCGACACACTCGGCCGGCGCGCCCCCTGGTCCTTGCCGCCGTTGTTCACCCCTGCCGAACGGCACGTCTTCCGCGGCCTGCCGGCGTGGCGGCAGGCCGAGTGGGGGGTGGGCCGCCTGCTCGCCAAGTCCGTGGTGTCCTGGGCGACGGGTCTGCCGCTCGCCGAGGTGGAGATCCTCCCCCGCGCCGACGGCAGCCCCCGCGTCTCGGTACCGGGCCTCCACGTCTCCATCAGCCACACGACCCACCACGTCGCGGCGGTGACCGCACCCGGCGCGGTCGGCGTGGACCTGTGCGAGACGGCCGCCGCACCCGCCGTGGGCCGTGCCGCGGCCCACGTCCTGGTTCCCGAGGAGCGCCGGCTCACCGGCGAGGTCCCCGAACTCCTCACCGCGGCCTGGGCGTTGAAGGAAGCGACGGTGAAGGCCGACCGCCGCGGCCTGTTCGGCGAGGCCCCACGCCGTGTCCGCATCCTCGCCCTGACGCCGCCCACCCTGTCCGGTGACCGCCGGACCCTGGTCCGCAGCGCGGGCACGGCGACGCTCGCCGTCGTCGTCGGCGGTGACGGGCGGGACGGGTGACCGCCCTGTCACCCCGGCCCGCATTCGCGGCGTCCGGCCTCCGGGTGGCTACTGCCGGTACCCGCCGAGGAACCGCCCGATCCGGCCGATCGCTGCCTCCAGGTCCTCCGCGTGCGGCAGGGTGAGGATGCGGAAGTGGTCGGGGGAGGGCCAGTTGAAGCCGGTGCCCTGGACCACCTGGATCTTCTCGCGCAGCAGCAGGTCGAGGACGAACTTCTCGTCGTCGTGGATGCGGTGCACCTTCGGGTCGATGCGCGGGAACGCGTACAGCGCGCCCTTCGGCTTCACACAGGACACCCCCGGGATCTCGTTGAGCTTCTCCCAGGCCACGTTCCGCTGTTCGTGCAACCGGCCGCCGGGCAGCGTCAGTTCGCGGATGGACTGGCGGCCGCCGAGCGCGGCCTGGATGGCGTACTGGGCCGGGGCGTTGGCGCACAGCCGCATGGAGGCCAGCATGGTCAGGCCCTCCAGATAGTCCTTCGCGTGCTGCTTGGGGCCGGTCACCACCAGCCAGCCGGAGCGGAAACCCGCCACCCGGTACGTCTTCGACAGTCCGCAGAAGGTCAGCACCACCAGGTCGGGGGCCAGTGCCGCGGCCGAGTGGTGGACGGCGTCGTCGTAGAGGATCTGGTCGTAGATCTCGTCGGCGAACACCATCAGGCCGTGCCGGCGCGCGAGGTCGAGGACGCCCTCGACGACCTCCTTCGGATACACGGCGCCCGTGGGGTTGTTGGGGTTGATGATGACCACGGCCTTCGTGCGGTCCGTGATCTTCGACGCCATGTCGGCCAGGTCCGGGTTCCAGTCGGCCTGTTCGTCGCACAGGTAGTGCACCGCCTTGCCGCCGGCGAGGGTGGTCACGGCGGTCCAGAGCGGGAAGTCCGGCGCGGGAATGAGGATCTCGTCGCCGTCCTCGACCAGCGCGGTCACGGCCATGGAGACCAGCTCCGAGACGCCGTTGCCCAGGAAGACGTCGTCCACGCCGACGTCGACGCCCAGGTTCTGGTAGCGCTGGGCGACCGCGCGGCGGGCGGAGAGGACGCCGCGGGAGTCGGTGTAGCCGTGCGCCCGCGGCAGCATCCGGATCATGTCCTGGAGGATCTCCTCCGGCGCCTCGAAGCCGAAGGCCGCGGGGTTGCCGGTGTTCAGGCGCAGCACGCTGTGCCCGGCCTCCTCCAGCGCGTCGGCGTGCTCGATCACCGGGCCGCGGATCTCGTAACAGACCTCGCTGAGCTTGTTCGACTGCCGGAACTCCATGGACCCCTCCGGAAACTCGTGTTGCTTGGTTTTACCAAGTTCGAGCTTGGAAAGTCCAACAACATGTCTAGACTGCGTCGCATGTCGCCACGCCGAAGCTACGACCAGTACTGCTCCGCAGCCCGCGCCCTCGACCTCGTCGGCGACCGCTGGACCCTGCTGATCGTCCGGGAGCTGCTGGCCGGCCCGCGCCGCTACACGGACCTGCACGCGGATCTGCCCGGCGTGAGCACGGACGTACTCGCCTCCCGGCTGAAGGACATGGAGCGCGACGGCCTCACGACACGGCGCAGGCTGCCTCCGCCCGGTGCGGCCTACGTGTACGAACTCACCGCGCATGGGCGGCAGTTGCTGCCGGTGCTGCAGGCGCTGGGGCGGTGGGGCGAGGGAGGGCTGGGGGAGCGGCGGCCCACCGACGCCGTCCGTGCCCACTGGTTCGCCCTGCCGCTGCTGCGGGCACTGGAGGGCGAGGGGCTGGTCGAAGTCCGGCTGGAGGAGGGCGACTTCCACCTGTGGGTCGGCGCGCAGGAGGGCCCGGTGTACGGCGAGGGGCCCGCGCCGGGAACGGCCGACGCCTGCCTGGCGATGGACGCGGCGACCTGTGAGGCCCTGGCCAGGGGCGAGACGGGCCTGGCGGACGCGGTACGGGACGGACGGGTGACCGTGACCGGCGACGGCCTGCTCGCCAAGGTGCTGAGGGAGGCGTAGGAACGGGAAAAGGGAGAAGGCCCGCCGGGCGGCGGGCCTTCGAGTACCTGGGCTCACACGTTCGGCGGCACCCGGGACGGACGTCCCGAACCCCGCGTCAGCGCGTACCCGCCGATCCCGGCGAGAGCCGCGAGCAGGCCCCCGACCGCGGTCCACACCCAGCGGTCGGACCACCAGCCCGAGGACCAGCCGTCGTCCGAGCCGAAGCTGGACAGCACCGCGGTCTTCGAACCGTCCCCGCTCGCCTCGGACTTGACGGCGATGCCGGGCACCAGCGGCTTGGCCAGCGAGCCGTCGACCGCGGCCGCGCCGCCGATGTCCTCGGAGTCGGCCCGGAGCTCGACGCTCACCGGCTTGCCGAGGTCGGCGGAGCCGAGGTCCACGACCGTCAGCCGGACGTAGTACGTGCCCGGCAGCGGGTCGTCGGCCCAGGGCTCCGACCAGCCGCGCACGGTGCGCAGCACACACGCCAGCCCGACGGAGGACGCCCCCTGCCCGGCCGTACGGCTCGCCGCGCCGTACTGGCAGGCCTGGCGGCGGCGCAGTCCGTCGTACACGTCGAGCTGCCAGGTCTGCGCCCCGTGCGTGGCGGGCAGCTTCACCGTCGCCCTGACGGTGGGACGCTGCCCGGTGTCCGCGGGGAACGACCAGTACAGGTAGTCACCGGTGGAGCCGGACGCGGTGGCCCGCTGCCCCTGCCGGACCTCCGTCGCCGTGCGGAAGGAGGTGCCCGCCTGCGTGGGTGCCTTGCCGTCGGCGGAGGCACTCGGAGAGGGGGAGGAGTCGGCCGCGGCCGGCCCGGCCGCGAGACCGAGCGCCAGCAGCGCGGCGCCCAGCACACGTGTGATCCGCATCAGTTCGCCCTCCAGACCGCGACCCGCCAGCGCGACAGCCAGCCCCACAGCACACCGGCCAGGAAGCCGGTCAGCACCAGCGCGCCCAGCAGCCACCAGCCGCGACCGAGGCCGAAGGAGGCCACGTCGTGATGGCCGGACGGCCCGTCCACGACGTCCACGGTCAGTTCCAGCGGCAGGCCGGGCGCGGTCCTGACGCCCGCCGCGGCCGAGAAGGAGTTGGTGACCTGGAGGCACACCGTCTCCGCGGGCGCGTTGTCGTCGTCACTGTCCGGCTTCGGGTAGCGCAGGCCCGTCGAGATCACATCCGTACGGCCCGTGCCCGCGGCCTCGCCGCGCACGATCTCCCGTCCGCGCAGGGTCACCGCCCGCAGCAGCACCCCGTAGTCCGGGTTCACGGCACGGTCGTCGGCCACGCTCACCGAGGCGCGCAGCTCCTTGCCGGGGTCGACGTCGACCTTGTACCAGCGCTGCTGCCCGAACTCCTCGCGGTCCGTGTACAGCCCGGACTTCAGCGTCGGGGCCTTCTCGCACTGCGCGGCGCCCTGCGTGGCCACCGGCGTCACCACCGGGTCGGCGGCCCGGTCGACCAACTGCCCGACCCGGTCGGACAGTTGCTCCTTGTGCCGTACGTCGGTGTAGGTGCCGCCGGTCGCGTCCGCGATGCAGCTGAGCTGGTCGCGGGTCTTGGCGTCCGGCACCAGGCCGAGGGTGTCGATGGTCAGCCCGATGCCCTTGGCGGCTATCTCCCGGGCCACCTCGCACGGGTCGAGCGGCTGGCAGGTGTCCTCGCCGTCGCTGATCAGGACGATACGGCGGGTTCCGTCCCCGCTGCCGAGGTCGTCCGCCGCCTTCAGCAGCGCGGGCCCGATCGGCGTCCAGCCGGTGGGCTGCAGCGTGGCCACCGCGGTCTTCGCGTCGGTCCGGTTCAGCGGGCCGACCGGGTAGAGCTGCGCGGTGTCCTTGCAGCCCTCCTTGCGGTCGTTGCCGCGGTAGTTGGCGCCCAGGGTGCGGATGCCGAGCCGGACCTCCTGCGGGGTCGCGTCCAGGACGTCGTTGAACGCCTGCTTCGCCGCGGCCATCCGGGTGCCGCCGTCGATGTCCTGCGTCCGCATCGAACCGCTGACGTCCAGCACGAGTTCGACCTGTGGGGCGGCCGCCCGCGTCTCGTCGGCGACGCCTTGGCCGGGGAACGCGATCCCGGCCGCCAGGGCGGCGAGCAGAGCACAGACGCCCGCCGCCAGCCGTTGTCTTGTGATCATCGCCGGATCCTATTGATCAGACGGTCCGGGCTCCAAAACGAGCGGGTTCGGCAGGGAGGTCCACCGGTCGCCGGGGGACCGCGGGGACAGCCGCATCAAGGTCAACGCCTTGGCCGGCAGCGGCCCTTCGCGCAGTGCGCGCAGGTCGGGGGTGTCGGGCATTCCGGGTACCGCGGCCGACAGGGCCGCTCCCAGGGCCGCGGCCGAACCCGCCGTACCGGCCAGGGCGCCCGCCACCAGGGAGCCGAACAGCTTGCGGCGCAGGGCCGTTTCGTCGTCGGTGACCAGGCGGCCGGTGAGCGGTGGCGGGGTGATGCCGTGCCGGGCCAGGCGGTCCGGGCTGATCCGGATGTCGGCCAGGTCGCGGTAGACCAGCCGCCGGGGGGTGCCGTCGGCCGCCAGGATCACCAGCAGGTTCTGGCCGTGCGCCTCCAGGGCCACGCCGAGGTCCAGCAGCCGCAGGCCGACGGTCAGCGCCAGCCGGGCCAACGCGGCCGTCCAGCCGGGCGAGTCGGGCAGCCCGGTCGTGGCGAGCGCGGCCACCGGGACGACCTGTTCGTCCGCACGCGCGTACACCTCGGGCGACTCCCGCAGCAGCGCGGCCAGGTCGGGGGAGTGGGCCGAGACGGCGGCCGTCGTACGGGTGATGTGCAGCAGGCCGTCGGTGCGCGCCGCCAGCTCCTCGGCGAGGCCGGACAGCGGCGCGGCGGCCCGTACCGAGTACGCGGAGATGTCCCGCACGGAGGACGTCAGCCGGGCGCTCAGCGCGGTCTTCACATGCGGGCCGTCCGGCAGCGCGAGGGTGCGCAGGGACAGCAGGGGGTGGGCCGAGCGCCAGGGGGCGTACGACCGCTTCAGGACGTGGTCGGCCTGCCAGGGGTGGACGGGCACCAGCAGCCGCTCGCCGTCCCGCAGTTCCCCGGGCCAGTCGCCGGTCACCAGGCACCCGTCCGCCGCCACCGGCACCGTCCCCAGCTCCACCACCGGCCGGTGCTCCGGGCCGTACGCCAGCTCGTCCGCCACCGAGAAACCGGGCCGGGACCGGCAGCCGGGGTGGTACGGATGCCCGTCGGTCACCCGCTGCTCCCACTCCCACTCCCTCGCCCGGCCTTCGGTCGGCACCCCCGCCGGCCACTCCTTCGGGTGATCCGCGTCGGCCCGCGACAGGGCCAACGAGGCGACGCTCCCGGCCAGTTCGGCGGCGAAGGCGGCGCCGTGCGGCACCGCGAGGGCGCTCATCAGCCCGGCCGGATCCACGTGGCGTTCGCGGTCCAGGCGGACACCGGTGACGTACGCGCTCGTGGCGTACGGGTCCGCGTGCGGCCCGTAGAGCGTCCGGCCGTCGGCGAGCCGCAGGGCCAGGCCGTGGGCGCCGCGCACCCGGCCGGTGACCCATGGCAGCGGTTCGTGGGCCAGCGCCCGCCACAGCCGGGTCAGCACTGCGGCGCGGGCGCCCGGCAGCTCCGCCGTGTACCGGGGCAGCAGCGCGGGCCGGAGGGCGGTCAGCTCCTCGGCGACCTCGGCCTCGGCGGTGGGGGGACGGTGCACGGTCGGCTCCTCGGGTACGCGCGCAGGACGATTGTCGTGGACGACAGACATACTGATCGGGACCAGCCCGGACGAAACGAATGGATCGCGTGGACGCCTCCCCCTCCGCCGAAGCCGTCGGCCGCCGCGCCGACGCCTACGCGGCCGCGCCCCTGCTGAACTGCCTGCTGCGGGAGGTGGCCGAGCCGCTCGCGGGCCCCGGTGACCCGCGGGTCCACCGGCTGCCGAGCGGGCGGCTGCTGCGCGTGCGGCCCGGCCGCCGTCCCGCCGACCCCGAGCTCCACGCGGCCGGGGCCTGGCACCGCGTCGGCCACACCGAGCTCGTCAAACTGGTCGCCGAGGAACTGCGCCGGCACACCGGTCTGCCGGGCGGCGACCTGCCCGCCGAGATGGTCGACAGCCGGGACGCGGTCGCCGCGCTGCTCACCGCCCGTGCCCGCGCCACGCCGCCCGCGGACCCCTACCTGAGGTCCGAGCAGTCCCTGATCACCGGCCACCCCCACCACCCGGCGCCCAAGGCGCGCGGCGGCGGCCCGGTCGCCTCCTGGCTGCCGTACGCCCCCGAGGCGCACGCCCGCTTCCCGCTCGTGCTGCTGGGTGTCCGCGAGGACCAGGTGGCGGAGGAGGGCGACACCGGCGCCCTGGACGCGCTCGGCACGGCCCCGCCCGGTTACCGGCTGCTGCCCGCCCACCCGTGGCAGCTGGACCTGGTCGCCGGGGAACTGGCGGAGGCCTTCGCCGACGGACGCCTGCTGCGCCTCGGCACGACCGCGTTCGACACCTGGCCGACGGCGGCGATCCGCACGGTGTACGAGCCCGGGCGCGACCTCTTCCTGAAGTTCAGCCTGGACGTGCGCATCACCAACGACGTCCGCCGCCTGTGGCGCCACGACCTGCGCAGGCTGCGCCGCACGGACACGGCCGCCCTGCACGCCGTCGAGGCCGTGGGCCGGCCCGCGGCCTGGCTGGGCGACCGCGGCTACCGCACGGCCGTCTTCGCCTTCGAGGAACTGGCCGTCCTCGTCCGGGACGGCCTGCGCGGCCACCTGCTGCCGGGCGCCACCCCGCTGCTGGCCGCCGGCCTCGCCGAGGGGTTCGACGGCAGTCCGCTGGCCGCGGCGGCGGACCCGGCGGTCTGGTGGGAGGCGTATCTGCGCCAGGTCGTGCCGCCCGCACTCAGGGCGTTCGGCGACCACGGGGTCGTGGTCGAGGCCCATCTGCAGAACACCCTCGTCGCCGTGGACGCGGCCGGCCTGCCCGTCCAGGTGCTGTTCCGGGACGCCGAGGGGGTCAAGCTGCTGCCGGACGTGACCCGGGCCGCGGGCTGGGAGCGGCTGGTGTACTGCCTGGTCGTCAACCACCTCGCCGAGATCGCCGCCGCCCTCGCCGAACACCACCCCGGACTGGACCCCTGGCCGGCCGCCCGCGCCGAACTCGCCCGGCACGACCTGCCCGAGATCCCCGCCCTGCTCGCCTCGCCCACCCTGCCCGGCAAGACGAACCTGCTGCTGCGCTGGACCGGCGCGGACGGCGCGGACGCCCGCTACCTGCCCCTGCCGAACCCGCTGGCGGGCGGCTGACCCGTGCTCACCGGGCGGTGCCGAAGTCCTGGGTCCAGTAGCTGCCCGGCTGGGCGAGAGCGACGCCGATCTCCTTGAACGAGCAGTTGAGGATGTTGGCCCGGTGTCCGGGGCTGTTCATCCAGCCCGTCATGACCTGCTCCGGGGTCGCGTACCCGTAGGCGATGTTCTCGCCGTAGGAGCTCCAGCTGTAGCCGGCCCGCGTGATGCGGTCGCCCGGGGAGGACCCGTCGGAGCCCGTGTGCGACATGTTCCGGTGGGCCGCCATGTCCGCGCTGTGGGCCTGCGCGGCCTTGGTCAGCTCCGAGTTCACGGTCAGGGGATGGCAACCCACCTTCGCGCGCTCGGCGTTGACGAGCTGCACGACGCGCGCGGTGGCACCGGACGCCGTGGCGGTGGCCTTCGGGGCGCTCGGCGTGGCGGTGGCCCGGGGCGTGCTGGGGGCGGTGGTCCGTGCGGGCTCGTGCGCCGGGGCCGTCGTGGCCGTGCTCGGGTGAGCGGTGGGCCGGTGCGTGGGGGACGCGGTGGCACGCGGTGTGCCGGTGTGGTGATGGCCATTGCGATGGTGATGCCGGTGACCGTGGTGCTCGCGCTGCTGGGGCGTGCTGGTCGCGGCGGCGTCGGCCTGGTGCTCCGTGCCGTGCGGCCAGTCGGAACAGGCGAGGGCGACGGACGGTACGCCCACGGCGCCGATGGCGGCGGTGGCGATGACTATTCGCCGGAACTGCTGCGTCTTGCGGTGCTTGGCCATGCGTGAACCTCACTCGGTGATCGCCGAGGGCTCATTTTCAGGAGGGCTCCCAAGGAGCGCAAAGGGCCGCTTCTACGACCTCGCCTAGTAGACCGGGTCGCGCCTTGTCAGGCGGGCGAGGAGATGCCGGGTTCGCGCCCGTGACGTTTGCTGAGGACTGGCGGGCCGTCAGAAGGCCACCGTGCGGGAGGGATGGGGGAGGGTGTCGTCGGACCGCTGGGGTCGCACCTGGCGGACGCCGCGTGCCGATGGCAAGACGGACAAATCCCATATGTCGTCGGAGCTGTGTCTACTACGCGGCACGGTTAGTTGGCGAGCGGGGTGTGAGGGATGTCACTCTCGGGACGTTCGGGGACGGCCCGCCTGATTTAGGGTGGCCGTGTGCTGCGCGACGTGACTGCTGTTCGATACGTGACCCCGCTGCGCTCCGGCGGATCCGTGCCCGGGGTCGTCGAGGCCGACGACCTCGGCACGTACGTCGTGAAGTTCACCGGTTCCGCGCAGGGGCACAAGGCGCTGGTCGCCGAGGTGATCGTCGGTGAGCTCGCCCGCGCTCTCGGGCTGCGCTTCCCCGAGCTGGTCCTCGTCCACTTCGACCCGGCGATCGCGGACAGCGAGCCGCACCAGGAGGTGCGCGACCTCCACGCCGCCAGCAGCGGACTCAACCTGGGCATGGACTACCTCCCGGGTGCGCGGGACCTCACCCCCGAGGTCGCGAAGGTCTTCCCGGTCGATCCCCTGGAGGCGGGCCGCATCGTCTGGCTCGACGCCCTGACCGTGAACGTCGACCGCACGGTCCACAGCTCCAATCTGATGGTCTGGCCGACCCTCGGCACCGTGCCCCCGCGCCTGTGGCTGATCGACCACGGCGCCGCTCTTGTCTTCCACCACCGCTGGGACAGCTCCGACCCGGCCAAGGCCTACGACTTCCGCCATCACGCCCTCGGTCACTACGGCCCCGACGTACGGGCGGCCGACGCGGAGCTGGCGCCGAAGGTGACGCGGGAGCTGCTGCGGGACATCGCCGCCGAGGTGCCGGACGCCTGGCTGGCCGGAGAGGAGGGGTTCGCGACCGCGGACGACATCCGCGCGGCGTACGTGGACTACCTCCACGCGCGCGTGCGCGCCTCAGAGGCCTGGCTGCCCACGGGCTTCCCCACCCGGGAGGAGCTCGCCGCCGAGGAGGCCCTGCGCACGGCGAGAAGCCGGCAGGGACGCCCGGCGTGGCTCAAACAGGTCCCCGACCTGCACGGCAAGCCCGCGGCCGAACAGGATTGGACGGTGCACCTGGGATGAGCCGTGTGGAGATCGAGTACTGCACCCGCTGCCGCTGGCTGCCGCGTGCCGCCTGGCTGGCGCAGGAACTGCTCACGACCTTCGAGGCGGAGCTGACGGAGCTGGCGCTGAAGCCCGGCACGGGCGGGGTGTTCGTCGTCAGGGTCGACGACGAGACCGTCTGGGACCGCCGCGAACAGGGCTTCCCCGAGCCCACGGCCGTCAAGCGGGCCGTACGCGACCGAGTGGCCCCGGGAAGGTCCCTGGGCCACTCGGACGATCCGGCTTCCTGAGGGCTCAGCCCCGCAGCTGCTCGTACGCCGGCAGGGTGAGGAAGTCGGCGTAGTCCTCGTCCAGGGAGACCCGCAGCAGCAGGTCGTGGGCCTCCTGCCAGTGGCCGGCGGCGAAGGCCTCCTCGCCGATCTCCTGGCGGATGCCGGACAGTTCCTCGGCGGCGACCTTGCGGGCCAGCTCCGGCGTGGCCTTGTCGCCGTTCTCGAACTCGACGCCCGCGTTGATCCACTGCCAGATCTGGGAGCGGGAGATCTCGGCGGTGGCCGCGTCCTCCATGAGGTTGAAGATGGCCACCGCGCCCAGGCCGCGCAGCCAGGCCTCGATGTAACGGATGCCCACCTGGACGGCGTTGACCAGTCCGGCGTAGGTCGGCCTGGCGTCCAGCGAGTCGATCGCGATCAGGTCGGCCGCCTCGACGTGGACGTCCTCGCGCAACCGGTCCTTCTGGTTCGGCCTGTCGCCGAGCACCTTGTCGAAGGACTCCATGGCGATCGGGACGAGGTCGGGGTGGGCGACCCAGGACCCGTCGAAACCGTCGCCCGCCTCGCGGTCCTTGTCGGCCCGGACCTTCTCGAAGGCGACCTTGTTGACCTCGGCGTCGCGCCGGGACGGGATGAACGCGGCCATGCCGCCGATCGCGTGCGCACCGCGCTTGTGGCAGGTGCGGACGAGGAGTTCGGTGTACGCCCGCATGAACGGGGCGGTCATGGTGACCGCGTTGCGGTCCGGGAGGACGAACCGGGCACCGCCGTCACGGAAGTTCTTCACGATGGAGAACAGGTAGTCCCAGCGGCCCGCGTTCAACCCCGCCGCGTGGTCGCGGAGTTCGTAGAGGATCTCCTCCATCTCGTACGCGGCCGTGATGGTCTCGATCAGGACGGTGGCGCGGACGGTCCCCTGCGGGATGCCGACGTAGTCCTGCGCGAAGACGAACACGTCGTTCCACAGGCGCGCTTCGAGGTGGGACTCGGTCTTCGGCAGGTAGAAGTACGGGCCCTTGCCGAGGTCCAGCAGCCGCTGGGCGTTGTGGAAGAAGTACAGGCCGAAGTCGACGAGGGCACCCGGGACGGCGCGGCCGTCGGCGTCGGTCAGGTGACGCTCGTCCAGGTGCCAGCCGCGCGGCCGCATGACGACCGTCGCCAGCTCCTCGTCGGGGCGCAGGGCGTAGGACTTGCCGGAGACCGGGTCGGTGAAGTCGATGTTCCGGGTGTAGGCGTCGATCAGGTTGACCTGGCCGAGGACCACGTTCTCCCAGGTGGGCGCGGAGGCGTCCTCGAAGTCGGCGAGCCAGACCCTCGCGCCCGAGTTCAGGGCGTTGATGGTCATCTTGCGGTCGGTGGGGCCGGTGATCTCGACGCGCCGGTCGTTCAGCGCGGCCGGGGCCGGGGCGACCTTCCAGGAGTCGTCCGCGCGGATCGCGGCCGTCTCGGGGAGGAAGTCGAGCGTGGAGGTGCGGGCGATCTCGGCGCGGCGCTCGGCCCGGCGGGCGAGGAGTTCGTCACGGCGCGGGGTGAACCGCCGGTGCAGCTCCGCCACGAAGGCGAGCGCCGCGTCCGTGAGTACCTCTTCCTGCCGGGGCAGGGGCTCGGCGTCGACGATGGCCAGCGGGGACGGCGCTGGTGCGGACATGAGCTGTCACTTCCTTCAGCGGTGGCACCGGGTGCCCAGAGGCACGAATAGGGCAAACAGCGCCAACTGTGCGGGCAGGCGCTTCTGAACAGTGGATACTAGTTTCCTCATCGTGGAACTTCAATGGTTTGTTGATGTCGAGATTCTCTGGGTCGAGGCAAGGTGGCTCCCAGTGCCACCTTCCTCACTCAAGGTGGCGCAGGTCGGCCTCGGTGTCGATGTCGTACGGCTCGGCGACGTCCGCGCACTCCACGAGCCGGACCGCGGCCGCGTGCTGCTTCAGGTAGGTGCGGGCACCGCGGTCCCCGGTGGCCGTCGCCGCGATGCCCGGCCAGTGGGCCGCGCCGAAGAGCACGGGATGTCCGCGTGTGCCGTCGTAGGCGGCGGAGACCAGCGTTTTCTCGTCCTCGTAGGCGCCCAGCACCCGTGCCACGGCCGCCGGTCCGATCCCGGGCTGGTCGACCAGGCTCACCAGGGCCGCCCGCGCCCCCGTACCGGCCAGCGAGTCCAGTCCGGCCCGCAGCGAGGAGCCCATGCCCTCGGCCCAGCCGGGGTTGTCCACAAGCACACAGCCGCTCAGGCCGGCCCGCGCCCGGACGTCCTCGGCGCGGGCGCCCAGCACCACGTGCACCCGCGCGCACCCGCCCGCCCGCAGCACCCCGACGGCGTGCTCGACCAGGAGGCGCCCCCGGTGCTCCAGCAGTGCCTTGGGGCGCCCGCCGAGCCGCCTGCCCCCGCCGGCGGCGAGCAGCAGCCCGGCGACCTCCGCGTGATGGTTGTCCGTCATGCGTCCTGCATACCTGACGGAGGCGGGGGCGGCCGGTTTCCTTGGGCTGAATTTCGGTCCGCCCTGTGGCGCTCCCGGACGTGGTGGCGTTTACTGGCCCGCGCACGACGCCGTGTGAGGGGGAGGGCTGTGTTGCGGAGCTTGGGGCAGAGGCCAGTGACCGGCAGCGACGAGGACGTGAGGGTGGCGGAACTGCGGACCGCGGTGTCCCGGCTGCGCCGCGAACTCGCCGCGCTCCCCTCCGACTTCCCCGACCGCGCCATAGCCGAGGACGAGCTGGCGGCCCTGGCGGCGATGGCCTCCGGCGGTTCCCCGGAGATCCCGCGCCTGCGCAGCTCCCTGTTACTGATCGCCGGGGCCATCGGGTCGGTGAGTGCCCTGGCCGGCGGGCTGGGCGAGGTGCGCCAGGCGGTGGACCTGTTCGGGGGGCCGGCGCAGAGGGGCTGACCCCGGCCCCCCGGGGGGCGCGGGGAAGTCAGGCGCCCGAACTCGCCAGAGCCTGGGACAGCTCGAGGGCGATCTGCTGCAGCACCGGCACGATCTTCCCGGTGGCCTCCTCGGTCACCCGTCCGGCCGGCCCGGAGATCGAGATCGCCGCAGCCGTCGGAGACTCCGGTACGGACACCGCGAGGCACCGGACCCCTATCTCCTGCTCGTTGTCGTCCACGGCGTACCCCAGCTGCCGCACCTCCTCCAGCGCGGCCAGGAACCCCTCGGGCGTGGTGATCGTCTTCTCGGTCGCGGAGGGCATCCCGGTCCGCGCCAGCAGCGCCCGCACCTCGTCGTCCGGCACCCCGGCCAGGAGCGCCTTGCCCACCCCGGTCGAGTGCGGAAGCACCCGTCGGCCCACTTCGGTGAACATCCGCATCGAGTGCTTGGACGGCACCTGGGCCACGTACACGATCTCGTCGCCGTCCAGCAGTGCCATGTTCGCGGTCTCGCCGGTCTCCTCGACCAGGCGCGCGAGATACGGCCGCGCCCAGGTGCCGAGCAGCCGGGACGCCGACTCGCCGAGGCGGATCAGCCGGGGGCCGAGCGCGTAGCGCCGGTTGGGCTGCTGGCGGACGTAGCCGCAGGCGACCAGCGTGCGCATCAGCCGGTGGATGGTCGGCAGCGGCAGTCCGCTGGTCGCGGACAGTTCGCTCAGGCCCACCTCGCCGCCCGCGTCCGCCATCCGCTCGAGCAGGTCGAAGGCCCGTTCCAGGGACTGGACGCCACCTCCGTTGGAGGACTTGGCGGAGTCGGTGGTGCTGGCGCTGGACGTCGGCACGGCACGTTCCTTTCGGGACTGGCGGGAGGGCAGAAGCCTACCCGGCAGCCGGTTGACTCCCCGCTTGTACGTAGCTACGTTCTGCTTGCTGGAATTGTAATTCCGCTTTGTGGAAACGTCCAGACTGCAGGCGCGGGGTGTCCTGTCCGGAAGTGTGCCTCTTGACGGCGGGGGAGCGGGAGTGAAGACTCCTTCAACAGAACGTTGAAATCCGTTTCGTGGGTGTAAATCCGGTTTCCGGGGCGTAAAACGGCGGTACAGAGAGGGGTTCGGGTGTCCGACGCTGAACTGGTCCTGCGCTCGACGCGCGTCATCACTCCGGAAGGGACACGGGCCGCCACGGTCGCCGTGTCCGCCGGGACGATCACGGCCGTGCTGCCGTACGACGCCGGGATCCCGGCCGACGCGCGGCTGGAGGACCTCGGCGACCACGTCCTGCTGCCCGGTCTGGTCGACACCCACGTGCACGTCAACGACCCGGGCCGCACCGAGTGGGAGGGTTTCTGGACCGCCACCCGCGCGGCGGCGGCCGGCGGCATCACCACGCTGGTCGACATGCCGCTCAACTCCCTCCCGCCGACCACGACCGTGGACAACCTGCGGGTGAAGCGGGAGGTGGCCGCCGACAAGGCGCACATCGACGTCGGCTTCTGGGGTGGCGCCCTGCCGGACAACGTCAAGGACCTGCGCCCGCTGCACGACGCCGGTGTCTTCGGCTTCAAGGCGTTCCTGTCGCCGTCCGGGGTGGACGAGTTCCCGCATCTCGACCAGGACCGGCTCGCCCGGTCCCTGGCGGAGATCTCCGGCTTCGGCGGCCTGCTGATCGTGCACGCCGAGGATCCGCACCACCTCGCCGCCGCCCCGCAGCACGGCGGCCCCCGGTACGCCGACTTCCTCGCCTCCCGCCCGCGCGACGCCGAGGACACGGCCATCGCCGCCCTGATCGGCCAGGCCCGGCGGCTCGACGCGCGCGTGCACGTGCTGCACCTGTCCTCCAGCGACGCGCTGCCGCTGATCCGCGCGGCCCGCGCCGAGGGGGTGCGGATCACCGTGGAGACCTGCCCGCACTACCTGACGCTCACCGCCGAGGAAGTACCGGACGGCGCCAGCGAGTTCAAGTGCTGCCCGCCCATCCGCGAGGCCGCCAACCAGGACCTGCTGTGGGCGGCGCTGGCCGACGGCACCATCGACTGTGTCGTCACGGACCACTCGCCCTCCACCGCCGACCTCAAGACCGCCGACTTCGCCACCGCCTGGGGCGGCATCTCCGGCCTCCAGCTCAGCCTGTCCGCCGTGTGGACCGAGGCACGCGCGCGTGGTCACGGCCTCGAGGACGTCGTGCGCTGGATGTCCACCCGGACCGCCGGCCTCGTGGGGCTGGGCCGGAAGGGCGCCATCGAGGCCGGCCGTGACGCCGACTTCGCCGTCCTCGCCCCCGACGAGACGTTCACCGTCGACCCGGCCGGCCTCCAGCACCGCAACCGGGTCACCGCCTACGCCGGCAAGACCCTGTACGGCGTCGTGAAGTCCACCTGGCTGCGCGGCGAACGCATCGTCCACGACGGCGAGTTCACCGAGCCGAAGGGCACACTCCTCACCCGCCCCCAGTAAGCCACCCCGCACCCGCAACCGGCCGACTCCAGAAAGGACCCCCTGATCCCCGTGACGGCGACACAGAGCTTCACCGGCGACGCGAACCCCTACGGAGGCGGCGACCCGTACGCGGACTACCGCACCGCCGACTTCCCCTTCACCCAGTACGCCAACCTCGCCGACCGGCAGCTCGGTGCCGGTGTCATCGCCGCCAACGACGAGTTCTTCGCCCAGCGGGAGAACCTGCTGGTGCCCGAGCCGGCCGAGTTCGACCCCGAGCACTTCGGGCACAAGGGCAAGATCATGGACGGCTGGGAGACCCGCCGCCGCCGCGGCGTCTCGGCCGAGCACCCCTGGCCGACGGCCGAGGACCACGACTGGGCGCTGGTCCGCCTCGGCGCGCCCGGGGTGATCCGCGGGATCGTCGTCGACACCGCCCACTTCCGCGGCAACTACCCGCAGGCGGTGTCCGTCGAGGGCACGTCCGTACCCGGCGCGCCGTCCCCGCAGGAACTGCTGGGCGACGACGTGAAATGGACGACGATCGTCCCGCGCACCGCCGTCGGCGGGCACGCCGCGAACGGCTTCGAGGTCACCGCCGAGCAGCGCTTCACCCACCTGCGCGTCAACCAGCACCCCGACGGCGGCATCGCCCGCCTGCGGGTCTACGGCGAGGTCGTCCCGGACCCCGGGTGGCTCGCGGCCCTCGGCACCTTCGACGTGGTCGCCCTGGAGAACGGCGGCCGGGTCGAGGACGCCTCCAACCTCTTCTACTCCCCGGCCACCAACACCATCCAGCCGGGCCGCTCCCGCAAGATGGACGACGGCTGGGAGACCCGCCGCCGCCGTGACCGGGGCAACGACTGGATCCGCTACCAGCTGGCCGCCCAGGCGCAGATCCGCGCGATCGAGATCGACACCGCCTACCTGAAGGGCAACAGCGCCGGCTGGGCCTCCGTCCACGTCAAGGACGGCGAGGACGGCGAGTGGACCGAGATCCTGCCGCGCACCCGCCTCCAGCCCGACACCAACCACCGCTTCGTGCTCCCCGAGCCGGCCGTCGGCACGCACGCGCGCGTGGACATCTTCCCCGACGGCGGCATCTCCCGTCTGCGCCTGTACGGCTCCCTGACCGAGCAGGGCGCCGCGGACCTCGCCGGCCGGCACCGGGAACTGGGCGGCTGACCCACCCCCTGACGCGCGCGGGGCGCCCCGGCCTGGACAGCACCGGGCGCCCCGCGTGTCACCCGCTGGGACCCGTTTCCCGCCTCCTGGAACTCAACGGTCCGTCTCCCGCGTTCTTCCCGTGTGACCCTTCAGCAAGAGATCGTCGGCAACGCCATGCAGATGGCGGTCGTCAACCTGCAGCCCGGCCAGACCGTGTACTGCGAGGCCGGAAAGTTCCTGTTCAAGACGACGAACGTGACCATGGAGACGCGCCTGTCGGGCCCGTCCGGAAACGGCGGGCAGCAGGGCCAGGGCGGCAGCGGCGGCATGGGCGGCCTGCTGCGCCAGGCCATGGGCACCGCCATGCAGGTGGGCCAGCGCATGCTCGCGGGCGAGTCGCTGGCGTTCCAGTACTTCACCTCCCAGGGCGGTCAGGGCACGGTCGGCTTCGCCGGTGTGCTCCCCGGCGAGATGCGCGCCCTGGAACTCGACGGCACCCGCGCGTGGTTCGCCGAGAAGGACGCGTTCGTGGCCGCCGAGTCCACCGTCGACTTCGGCATCGCCTTCGCCGGCGCCCGTACCGGCATGAGTGGCGGCGAGGGCTTCGTCCTCGAGAAGTTCACCGGGTACGGCACGGTGATCATCGCCGGCGCGGGCAACTTCATCGACCTCAACCCCGCGGACTTCGGCGGCCGCATCGAGGTGGACACCGGCTGTGTGGTCGCCTTCGAGGAGGGCATCCAGTACGGCGTCCAGCGCGTCGGCGGCCTCAACCGCCAGGGGATCATGAACGCGGTGTTCGGCGGCGAGGGCCTGTCCCTGGCCACCCTGGAGGGCAACGGCCGGGTGATCCTGCAGTCCCTCACCATCGAGAGCCTCGCCAACGCCCTGAAGAAGGCCCAGGGCGGTGACAAGCAGGGCCCGACCGGCGGACTGTTCTCGACCCACGCGGGCTGAACCGATGAGTTCCGGGTGCGTGCGGGGTCCGAACCGATGACCGCGAAGACCCCGCACCCGGAAAGAAGGCACCCGCCATGGGCAAGCTCGTCTCCACCCTCTTCGTCACCCTCGACGGCGTGTACCAGGCGCCCGGCGGCCCCCGGGAGGACCCCAGCGGCGGCTTCCGGCACGGCGGCTGGAGCTTTCCGTACGGCGACGACGACTCCGGCCGGTTCATCACCGAGGTCTTCGACCGGTCCGCCGCCTTCCTGCTCGGCCGCCGCACCTACGAGATCTTCGCCTCCTACTGGCCGCGGACGGCCGAGCCCGCCGCCATCGCGGGCCGGCTCAACACGCTCCCGAAGTACGTCGTCTCCTCCTCTCTCCAGTCGCCCGCGTGGTCCGGGACCACGGTGCTCGGCGGCGACCTCGCCAAGGAGGTGCAGGCCCTCAAGGAGCGCACGGACGGCGAACTCCAGGTCCACGGCAGCGGCGCCCTGGTCCGCTCCCTGATCGGCCTCCGTCTCCTCGACACCGTGCATCTGCTGACCTTCCCGGTCGTCCTCGGCTCCGGCCGCCGCCTGCTCGGCGACGGCACGCTCCCCACCGCGTTCCGGCACACCGGCGGCCGCGTCACGGGATCAGGTGTCTCCATCCAGTCGTACGACCTGGCGGGCAGCCCGGAGTACGGCTCGTACGAACGCGCGGAAGAGGACCGGTAGACGCCGGGGGGCAGGTTAACTTCCCGAGAACTCATGGGACTTCGAGGGAAAATCTTCAAACTTGTCGTTGACATGCCAACGTCTACGCGCGTCATCATGAGGACATGAGATTCCCCCCACACGCAACTCGTATCGGCGCCGCAGCCGCGCTCCTGTCCGCGCTCCTCGTGGGCGGCACCGTCTCCGCCACCACGGCGGACGCCGCAGCCTCGTCGGTCGGCAGCATCTGCTCCAGCGACCTGCCGTCGCAGGCCCACGACACCCTGGACCTCATCGCCCGGGGCGGCCCCTACCCGTACTCGCAGGACGGCACCGTCTTCTCCAACCGCGAAGGCGTCCTGCCCAGCGAACCCTCCGGCTACTACCACGAGTACACGGTGGTCACCCCCGGATCCCCCACACGCGGTGCCCGGCGCATCGTCACCGGTGAGGCGTCCCAGGAGGACTACTACACCTCCGACCACTACGCCACGTTCGACCTGATCGACTTCGGCTGCTGACGCAAAGGCCCCGTACCGGTCACGGTACGGGGCCTTTGACATCCACTCGGAGACACACACCAGCGACCGGTCGGCTACCCGACGCGGCTGGCCGCAATCGGAACCGATGCCGGTGAACAGCGCACGCGCATTTCTCCTCCTCGGGGCCGGGTCGAGCGCACCGGAAGATCCGCTCGGCGCTCATCTCGGAGGCTAGTTCGCCATCCGGCACGGCGCTCATCGGGGAAGCCATACGGGGTCGGACCGATCACGCGCACCCTCGTCACGGGCCGGCTGCCGCCGCCGAAAGTCCATGAGTGCGTGACTTTGGTAGCCGATCACCCGCGCGGTGCGGCCGGGGGTCCTCACCTCTCGTAGATTGGTCGACCGTGACGGAGAACGGGTTCGGCCACGGCGTGGCGGGCGGGGCGTGGCCCCGCCGGTGGATGCTGCCCTCGGCCCTGCTGCACGGGCTCGACCCGGACTCCGGCACCGACGGCCGGCCACCGCGGCGCACCGCACGGGACTGGGCCGTCGACACCTGCTGCTTCCTGCTGGCCGGGCTCGTGTTCCTGGTGGCCGCCACCGCCCTGCTCCGGGACCAGCACGCGCCCCAGGGCCTCGCCGTCGCCGACGTGCTGCTCGGCGCGCTGTCCTGCGGCGCCGTCTGGCTGCGCCGCCGCTGGCCGGTGGGCCTCGCCGCCGCGATGGTCCCCCTGGGCTTCGTGTCCTCCACCGCGGGCGGCACCGCCATGGTCGCGCTGTTCACCCTCGCCGTGCACCGGCCGTTCCGCCACGTCGCCTGGATCGGGGGCGCCGACCTCGCTCTCGTACCCCTCTACTACTGGCTGCGCCCCGATCCCGATCTGCCCTTCGCGGGATCCGTGGTGTTCGCCGTGCTGCTCGCCGTCTCCGTCATCGGCTGGGGCATGTTCGTGCGCTCCAAGCGGCTGCTGATGCTGAGCCTGCGCGAGCGGGCCCGCCGGGCGGAGAACGAGGCACGGCTGCGCGCCGAGCAGGCGCAGCGGCTCGCCCGCGAGGCCATCGCCCGCGAGATGCACGACGTCCTCGCCCACCGGCTCACCCTGCTCAGCGTGCACGCGGGCGCCCTGGAGTTCCGGCCGGACGCGCCGCGCGAGGAGGTCGCCCGGGCCGCCGGAGTGATCCGGGAGAGCGCCCACGAGGCGCTGCAGGACCTGCGGGAGATCATCGGGGTGCTGCGGGCCGGGGAGTCCGAGGACAGCGCCGGCGAGCGGCGCCAGCCGACGCTGGCCGCGCTGGACGCCCTGGTCGCCGAGTGCCGCGAGGCGGGCATGAAGGTCGCCCTGGACCACCGGGTCGCCGACCCGGCCGCCGTGGCGGCCTCCGTCGGCCGCACCGCCTACCGCATCGCCCAGGAGGCCCTGACCAACGCCCGCAAACACGCCCCGGGCGCCGAGGTCACCGTGTGCCTCACCGGCAGCCCCGGCGACGGCCTCACGCTCGCGGTCACCAACCCGCCGCCCACCACCGAGCCCACGCCCGTCCCCGGCTCGGGTCAGGGCCTGATCGGCCTCACGGAACGCGCGACCCTCGCCGGCGGCCGGCTGGAGCACGGCACCACGGGCGACGGCGGGTTCGAGGTCCGGGCCTGGCTGCCGTGGGCACAGACCGGACCGACGTCCTGACGACGACCCGTCCTCCGGAAAGCCCCCCGCGCGCCGCCCGCCCCCGTGATTACGTAAGGCCCATGACGCCGATCAGACTCCTCCTCGTCGACGACGACCCGCTGGTCCGGGCCGGACTGGTCCTGATGATCGGCGGGGCCGGGGACATCGAGATCGTCGGTGAGGCAGCGGACGGCGCCCAGGCCGAGGAACTCGTCGCGCGCACCCGGCCGGACGTCGTCCTCATGGACATCCGGATGCCCTCGGTGGACGGGCTCACCGCGACCGCGCGACTGCGCGCACGGGCCGACGCCCCGCAGGTCGTCGTACTCACCACCTTCCACGCCGACGAACAGGTGCTGCACGCGCTGCGTGCGGGCGCCGCCGGATTCGTGCTGAAGGACACCCCGCCCGCCGAGATCGTCGACGCCGTGCGCCGGGTCGCGGCCGGCGACCCCGTGCTCTCGCCCGCCGTCACCCGGCAGTTGATGCGGCACGCGGCCGGGAGTGCCGCGGACGCACGCCAGGCACGCGCGCGTGAACGCCTCGCCGTCCTCAACGACCGCGAACGTGAGGTCACCGTCGCCGTCGGCCGCGGCCTCGCCAACGCGGCGATCGCCGTGGAACTGTTCATGAGCGTCGCCACGGTCAAGACCCATGTCTCGCGCATCCTGGCCAAACTCGGCCTGGACAACCGCGTCCAGATCGCCCTGCTCGCCTACGACGCCGGCCTTCTGGACGAGGACGGGCACTGACGCGGCGCCCCGGACGTTGTCCGTGCACAGGTGCCGCTTTGTCCTGGCCTCGGGGGCCGCACGGGGAGGACGGAAGTTCATGGAACGGATCGATCTGGGGGAGTACGCCGAGGAGCTGCTCCACGACCCGCACGCGGTGTACGCCCGGCTGCGCGAGCGGGGCCCGGTCCACCGCGTGTGCCCCCCGGGCGCCGACGAGGGCTACGAGAGCTGGCTCGTCGTCGGGTACGAGGAGGCCCGCGCCGCCCTCGCCGACCCGCGCCTGGCCAAGGACGGCAGCAGGATCGACGTCCGGTTCCTCGACGAGGACCTGATCGGCCGGCACCTGCTGGCCACCGACCCGCCGCAGCACACCCGCCTGCGGGGCCTGGTCGCCCGGGCCTTCACGATGCGCCGGGTGGAGCGGCTGCGTCCGCGCGTCCAGCAGATCACCGACGACCTGCTGGACGAGATGCTCCCGGCCGGCCGCGGCGACCTCATCGGTTCGCTCGCCTACCCGCTCCCCATCACCGTCATCTGCGAACTGCTCGGCGTCCCGGAGATGGACCGCGACGGGTTCCGCGAACTGTCGACGGAGGTGGTCGCACCGACCAGCCCGCAGAGCGAGTACGACGCGGTGGTCCGTCTCGCCGGGTACCTGACGGAGCTGATCGAGGACAAGCGGCGCGCCGGTCCGGCCGACGACCTGCTCAGCGACCTGATCCGCACCACCGCCGAGGACGGCGACCGGCTCTCGGCCGAAGAACTGCGCGGCATGGCCTACCTGTTGCTGATCGCCGGCCACGAGACCACGGTCAACCTCATCGGCAACGGCGTCCTGGCCCTGCTCAACCACCCCGGCCAACTCGCCGCCCTGCGCGCCGACATGGGCCTGCTGGACGGCGCGATCGAGGAGATGCTGCGCTACGAGGGCCCGGTGGAGACCGCCACGTTCCGCTACGCCACCGAGGCCCTGCGGATCGGCGGCACCCGGATCGAGCAGGGCGAGCACGTGATGGTCGGCCTGGGCGCCGCGCATCGCGACGGCGACCGCTACGCCGAACCGGACCGCTTCGACATCCGCCGCGACTCCCGCGGCCACCTCGCCTTCGGCCACGGCATCCACTACTGCCTGGGCGCGCCCCTGGCCCGCCTGGAGGGCCGCACGGCGATCGGCACGCTACTGCGCCGCGCCCCCGCCCTGACCCTCGACGGCCACCCCGGTGACTGGCTCCCCGGCCTGCTGATGAGAGGCGTACGCAGCCTGCCTGTGCGCTGGTAGCGCACCCTCCGGTGAGCCCCCGGCCGACACCGGCGGACGCCCCCGACGCCCGGGTCGTGAGACGGTGCCTGCCCGACGATCTCAGCGAGTGCCACGGGCAGGCCGGTGCCTGGGCAACGGGCCTGTGTCCGGCCGGCGTTGGTGCGGGGCGCGGCCTGCGGCCGGGGCGGGTCGCGTCGCCCGTGGGCCGGCCGGAGGGCTCGGCGAGGGCTGCGGGTTGCAACGGGCCGGTGGGAAGCGGGCGGCCGGGCGGGCTACGGCGTCGGCGCCTGGCCGGGGATCTCGGACAGGTCCACCGGGCGTCGCTCGCGGCGGGAGCGTTCGCAGGCCTCGGCCACCCGCAGGGCCTGCAGGGCCTCGTGTCCGTCGCACGGGTTGGGCCGCTCACCGCGGATCACGTCCACGAAGGCGTTCAGTTCGGCCTCGTACGCGGGCCCGAACCGCTCCAGGAAGCCCGGCCACGGCTTGTCCGCGGGCGGTGGCCCGGTCGGCTCGGTGGACGCGAGCGGCGTACGGTCGTCCAGGCCCACCACGACCGTGTCCCGCTCCCCGGCCAGCTCCATGCGCACGTCGTAGCCGGCGCCGTTCAGCCGGGTCGCCGTGGCCGTGGCGAGTGTGCCGTCGTCCAGCGTGAGCAGCGCCGCGCCGGTGCCGACGTCGCCGGCCTCGCGGAACATCTCGGGCCCGGCGTCGGACCCGGTGGCGTAGACCTCGGTCACCTGACGGCCCGTCACCCACCGCAGTACGTCGAAGTCGTGGATCAGGGTGTCCCGGAACAGCCCTCCGGACAGCGGCAGCCACTCGGCCGGGGGAGGGGACTGGTCGCAGGTCATCGCGCGTACGGTGTGCAGCCGGCCGAGCCGCCCCGAGCGGACGGCCTCGCGGGCGCCGGCGTACCCCGCGTCGAAGCGCCGCTGGAACCCCATCTGCAGGATCGTTCCGGCCGTCTCCACCTCGGCGAGCGCCTGCAGCGTGCCCGGCAGGTCCAGGGCGATCGGCTTCTCGCAGAAGACGGGCAGTCCCGAGCGGGCCGCCCGGCCGATCAGCTCGGCGTGGGCCGCCGTCGCCGTGGTGATCACCACGGCGTCGACACCCCACTTGAAGATCTCGTCCACCCCCGGCGCCGCCGTCTCGCCCAGCCGCTGTGCCAGTGCCTGGGCCCGCGCCGGATCCACGTCCGTCAGGATCAGTGATCCGACCTCGCGGTGGCGGCTGAGCGCTCTCGCGTGAAGGGTGCCGATGCGGCCCGTACCGATGACCCCGATGCGCATGGAAACAAAGTGAGGGCGGACCCCGTACGCTGTCAATGCGTATGTCCGGACAATCGGACTTCACAACTTCCCGTCAACCGATCACAGGGCTACGCTCGGGCCCGTGCCGAAACCAGATGTGGACCCGACCGTGTCGCTCGACCTCCGTGTGGACCGGGGCTCCCCGGTACCGCTGTACTTCCAGCTCTCCCAGCAGCTGGAGGCCGCCATCGAGCACGGCGCCCTCACCCCGGGCAGTCTGCTGGGCAACGAGATCGAGCTGGCCGCTCGGCTCGGGCTGTCCCGGCCGACCGTCCGGCAGGCCATCCAGTCCCTCGTCGACAAGGGGCTGCTCGTGCGCCGCCGCGGCGTCGGCACGCAGGTGGTGCACAGCCAGGTCAAGCGTCCACTGGAGCTGAGCAGTCTCTACGACGACCTGGAGGCGGCCGGCCAGCGCCCCGCGACCAAGGTCCTGGTCAACACCGTGCTGCCGGCCTCCGCCGCCGTCGCCGCCGCGCTCGGCGTCCCCGAGGGCGGCGACGTGCACCGCATCGAGCGGCTGCGCCTCGCGCACGGTGAGCCGATGGCGTACCTGACCAACCATCTGCCGACGGGACTGCTCGACCTGGACACCGGCCAGCTGGAGGCCACCGGCCTGTACCGGCTGATGCGCTCCGCCGGGATCACCCTGCACAGCGCCCGCCAGTCCATCGGGGCCCGCGGTGCCACCGCCGAAGAGGCCGAGCGGCTCGCCGAGGTCGAGGGTGCCCCGCTGCTCACCATGCAGCGCACCACCTTCGACGACACCGGCCGCGCGGTCGAGTTCGGCGACCACACCTACCGTCCGACGCGCTACTCCTTCGAGTTCCAGCTGCTCGTCCGGTCCTGACCTCGACGCCGGGTTCGTCGCAATGTCCGGACATGTGAACGGCCGAGTGCTCCCCGGCTGTGTCATGAGTGTCACCCGTGTTCGATACTGGAGCGTTTGGGGCCGCTGAGCTGATCGCCGGCCCCTTCGGTACGTACGAACACAGCAAGAAGGGGCGCCGCCTCGTGGCACGGTTTCGGACCTGGGCAGTCATCGGGCTGACAGGGGCACTTTCGCTGTCTCTGGCAGCGTGCAGCAGTACCGGGGGCAAGCGGGCCGAGGACGCCCGCAAGGCCGCCGTGGCCCAGGGGAGGGCGGCGGTGAACACCCCGCGCTGGACCTTCGCGATGATCACCCACTCGGGAGACGGCGACACCTTCTGGGACATCGTGCAGAGCGGCGCCAAGCAGGCCGCCCTCAAGGACAACATCAACTTCCTGTACTCGCACGACGACGAGGCACAGCAGCAGGCGCAGCTGGTGGACGCGGCGGTCGACAAGAAGGTCGACGGAATCATCGTCACCCTCGCCAAGCCCGACGCCATGAAGGCCGCCGTGGCCCGCGCCGAGAAGGCCGGCATCCCGGTGATCACGGTGAACTCCGGCTCCGAGGAGTCCAAGGCCTTCGGCGCGCTCACCCACATCGGCCAGGACGAGACCATCGCCGGCGAGGCCGTCGGTGAGGAGCTCGACAAGCGCGGGAAGAAGAAGGCCCTGTGCGTGCTGCACGAGCAGGGCAACGTCGGCCACGAGCAGCGCTGCGACGGCGTCGCCAAGACCTTCCACGGCACCCTGCAGAAGCTGTACGTCAACGGCACGAACATGCCCGACGTCCAGTCCGCCGTCGAGGCCAAGCTCCAGGCCGACCGGTCCATCGACGCCGTCGTCACCCTCGGCGCGCCCTACGCCGACACCGCCGTCAAGGCCAGGTCGGACGCCGGCAGCAAGGCCGAGATCGACACCTTCGACCTCAACGCCCAGGTCGCGGCGGCGCTGAAGAACGGCACCCTCGGCTTCGCCGTCGACCAGCAGCCGTACCTCCAGGGTTACGAGGCGGTCGACCTGCTGTGGGCCTACAAGTACAACGGCGACGTCCTCGGCGGCGGAAAGCCCGTCCTGACCGGCCCGCAGATCATCACCAAGGACCAGGCGTCCGCGCTGGCCGCGTACACCGCGCGGGGCACCCGATGAGCGCGGCCCTGGAGAAAACCGCTGACGAAAGGATTCTGCAGAGCTCTTCCCTGCGGAAGCTGCTCTCCCGGCCGGAGCTGGGCTCGGTGGTCGGCGCACTCGCCGTCCTCGTCTTCTTCGCCTGCGCCGCCGACGGTTTCCTGCGCGCCTCCAGCCTCAGCACGGTCCTGTACGCCTCCTCGACCATCGGCATCATGGCCGTACCCGTGGCGCTGCTGATGATCGGCGGCGAGTTCGACCTGTCCGCCGGTGTCCTCGTGACGTCCTCCGCGCTGATCTCCTCGATGTTCAGCTACCAGATGACGGCGAACACCTGGGTCGGCGTCGGCGTGTCCCTGCTGGCCACCCTCGCCATCGGCGCCTTCAACGGCTTCGTGCTCACCCGCACCAGGCTTCCCAGCTTCATCGTCACCCTGGGCACCTTCCTGATGCTGACCGGCCTGAACCTCGGCTTCACCAAGCTGATCGACGGCACGGTGTCGACGAAGACCGTCGGGGACATGGAGGGCTTCCCCTCCGCCCGCGCGGTCTTCGCCTCGACGATCACCATCGGCGGGGTCGACTTCAAGGTCACGGTCCTGTGGTGGCTGGGCCTGGTCGCCCTCGCCTCCTGGATCCTGCTGCGCACCCGCGCCGGCAACTGGATCTTCGCGGTCGGCGGCAACCAGGACGCGGCCCGCGCGGTCGGCGTCCCGGTCGCCAGGACCAAGATCGGCCTCTACATGGGTGTGGCGTTCGGCGCCTGGATCTCCGGCCAGCACCTGCTCTTCTCCTTCGACGCCGTCCAGTCCGGCGAGGGCGTCGGCAACGAGCTGATCTACATCATCGCGGCCGTCATCGGCGGCTGCCTGATCACCGGCGGCTACGGCAGCGCGATCGGCTCCGCCGTGGGCGCCCTCCTCTTCGGCATGACCAGCAAGGGCATCGTCTTCGCCGAGTGGAATCCCGACTGGTTCAAGTTCTTCCTCGGAGCGATGCTGCTCCTCGCGACCCTGCTTAACGCCTGGGTCAAGAAGCGCGCGGAGGCCGACAAGTGACCCTCGTCCAGCTGGCCGGCGTCAGCAAGCACTACGGCACCGTGCGTGCCCTCGAAGGCGTCTCGCTGGAGGTCGAACCCGGTGAGATCACCTGCGTCCTCGGCGACAACGGAGCCGGCAAGTCCACCCTGATCAAGATCATCGCGGGCCTGCACGAGCACGACGGCGGCACGCTGAGCATCGAGGGCGAGGAGACGACCCTCTCCTCCCCGCGCGACGCCCTGGACCGCGGTATCGCCACGGTCTACCAGGACCTGGCGGTGGTCCCCCTCATGCCGGTGTGGCGCAACTTCTTCCTCGGCTCCGAGCCCCGCAGGGGCAAGGGCCCCTTCAAGCGCCTGGACACCGAGTTCATGCGCGAGACGACCCGGGCCGAGCTCCTGCGCATGGGCATCGACCTCCGCGACGTCGACCAGCCCATCGGCACCCTCTCCGGCGGCGAACGCCAGTGCGTGGCGATCGCCAGGGCCGTCTACTTCGGCGCGAAGGTCCTGGTCCTGGACGAGCCGACGGCGGCACTGGGCGTGAAGCAGTCCGGTGTGGTCCTCAAATATGTGGCCGCGGCACGCGACGAGGGCCTGGGTGTTGTACTGATCACCCACAACCCGCACCACGCGTACCTGGTGGGCGACAGGTTCGTGCTCCTTCGCCGGGGCATGATGGTGGGCAATTACACACGGGACGGGATCACACTGGAGGAGCTGACCCAGCAGATGGCCGGCGGTTCCGACCTCGACGCCCTGGTCCACGAACTGCAGCGGGACTAGGGGGAGCGGGCGACCGCGCGAGCGACCACGACGCACGCCGCGCCCGGCGACGCCCGCGCACCGCCCTCTCCCGTCCCGTACGCCACCCACACCCGCGGTGAGGCAGAATCGACGAACGATGAGCACCTACCGCGACCTCACCGCCCCCATCGGCTCCCGCCGAGCCCCGGTCCTGCGTACCGTCGGCACAAGAGAGCGCCGGTCACACCTGACCGCACCGCGCGTGCCGACGGTGGGGATCGACATCGGCGGCACCAAGGTCATGGCGGGCGTCGTGGACGCCGACGGCAACATCCTGGAGAAGCTCCGCACGGAGACCCCGGACAAGTCCAAGAGCCCCAAGGTCGTCGAGGACACCATCGTCGAACTGGTCCTGGACCTGTCCGACCGGCACGACGTGCACGCGGTTGGCATCGGCGCCGCCGGCTGGGTCGACGCCGACCGCAACCGCGTCCTGTTCGCCCCCCACCTGTCCTGGCGCAACGAACCGCTGCGCGACCGCCTGAGCGGCCGGCTCTCCGTGCCGGTCCTCGTGGACAACGACGCCAACACCGCCGCCTGGGCGGAGTGGCGCTTCGGCGCGGGGCGCGGCGAGGACCATCTCGTCATGATCACCCTCGGCACCGGCATCGGCGGCGCCATCCTGGAGGACGGCCAGGTCAAGCGGGGCAAGTACGGCGTCGCCGGCGAGTTCGGCCATATGCAGGTCGTGCCCGGCGGCCACCGCTGCCCGTGCGGCAACCGCGGCTGCTGGGAGCAGTACAGCTCCGGCAACGCGCTCGTCCGCGAGGCCAGGGAACTGGCCGTCGCCGACTCGCCGGTGGCCTACGGCATCATCGAGCACGTCAAGGGCAACATCCACGAGATCACCGGCCCGATGATCACCGAGCTGGCCCGCGAGGGCGACGCCATGTGCATCGAGCTGCTGCAGGACATCGGCCAGTGGCTCGGCGTCGGCATCGCCAACCTCGCCGCCGCCCTCGACCCGTCCTGCTTCGTCATCGGCGGCGGGGTCTCGGCCGCCGACGACCTGCTCATCGGCCCGGCCCGGGACGCCTTCAAGCGCCATCTCACCGGCCGCGGCTACCGGCCCGAGGCCCGCCTCACCCGCGCCCAGCTCGGCCCCGAGGCCGGCATGGTGGGCGCCGCCGACCTGGCCCGACTGGTCGCCCGCCGGTTCCGCCGGGCCAAGCGCCGCCGGGTGGAGCGGTACGAGCGCTACGAGCGGTACGCCCAGGCCCGCCGCGACCGGGACACCGCATGACCGCCTCGCTGCCGCGCCAGGCAGCCCCGCCGCACGAGCCGCACCGCCCCGCCGAGGACCCCCGGCACAAGGCCAGGCGCCGCGCGCTCACCCTGCTGATCATCGGCCTGCTGATCGGCGTCCCGGCCGGTTACCTGGTGATCTCCGCCAACCAGAGCCGCAACAGCGGCAAGGACAAGGAGGCGAAGTACTCGGCGACCGGTCTGACCCCGGGCTGGCCGTCGAAGGTGCAGCGCCGCCTCTACCAGGTGACCGTCCCGCACCCCGCCGACTACATCGCCTACTACGAGACGAACAACTGGAAGACCAGCCGGCTCTACGTGCAGTTCCGCACCAACGCCGCCGGCCTGGACAGCTTCCTGCAGACCATGGGCGCGCGCCGGGACGAGCTGAAGAAGAACGACATCGCCGTCGGCGCCCGCGACCAGAAGGTCAGCGGCTGGCACTTCACCGGCTCCGGCCCCTGGTGGGGGCTGACCCACGACCAGAAGAACCCGGCGCCCACCCAAGACGTGGTCGTGAACATGTCCGACCCGAACTACCCGATGGTCTACGTCGTCTCCCGCACGGTGCCATGAGCACCGGCCCCGACCGGTCCCCGGGGCCGGTTGTCAGACCCCGCCCGTAGAGTCGAAGACGTCTGACCGGGCACACGGGCGGGAGGTGGCAGGACCTATGAGCGGTGGCACGGCTGGGGTGGCCGAGCGCACGGACGGCGCGGCTCCGGCCGGGACCCCGGTCCCGGTACGCCTCGCGTGCGTCTACCTGCCCGCGCCCCTCCCGCGCGAGGGCCGCGTCGCCTTCTGGGACCCCGACGGCGGCCCGCTGCCCGCCCGCGGCGACACCGACGAGCTGACCGTCGTACGGCGCCATGGCGCGAGCGTGCGCCGCCGGCAGGTGCCCGCGCTGACCCTGTCGCTCGCCGAGGCGCTGCCCCTGCTCGTCCGGGCCCGCCGCGACCCCGCCGCACACCCGGCCACGGCCTGCTGGGGCGCCGCCGCGCTGCACGCGCTGCGGCTCGTGGCCCGCGGCCGTCTGCTGCCGGGCCTGACCCCGGCCGGCCAGGACGCCTGGCGGGCGGGCCCGCTGGAGCCCGACGACATCGCGCACCTGCGTGCGGTCGCCGCGGCCCTGCCCCCGGAGGGCCACGCCGTGCCGCTCCCGGACCCCGGCCCGCTCCGGCTGCCCGAGCCGGAAGCACTGCTCCGCTCCTTCCTGGACGCGGTCGCCGACACCCTGCCCCGCACCCCCGCCGCGCCGTACACCTCCGGCCGGCCCTTCGCGGCCCGGGCGCCCGTGGCGCTGCCGCAGGCGCACGCGTGGGCGGCCGAGGTCGCCGCCGGCATGGACGCGGGCGTACGGATCTCGCTGCGCCTGGACCTGTCCGCGTACGACGTCTTCGACGCCGGTGAGCACGACGGCGCCCGCGCCGCCGGAGCGGCAATCGTGCAGGTGCACAGCCTCGCCGACCCCACCCTGGTGGCCGACGCGGCGGCCTTGTGGGCGGGGGAGGCCGACTCGGCCTTCGGACCTCGCGCGCGGGTGGACGCCGCCCTGGCCGTGCGCCGCGCGGCCCGCGTGTGGCCCCCGCTCGACCGGCTCGCCGGACAGGACGTCCCGGACGTCCTCGCCCTGTCCGAGGAGGAGCTGGGGGAGCTGCTCGGCGTCGGCGCCGCGCGGCTGGCCGCCGCCGGGGTCGCCGTGCACTGGCCCCGGGACCTCGCCCGCGACCTCTCGGCAGCCGCCGTGGTCCGCCCGGCGCCCGGCTCGGCCACCGACGGCACCGGCTTCTTCGAGAGCGAGGAACTGCTCCAGTTCCGCTGGCAGTTGGCGCTCGGCGGGGATCCGCTCAGCGAGGCCGAGATGGACGCCCTGGCCGAGGCCCACCGCCCGGTCGTACGACTCCGGGACCGCTGGGTGCTGGTCGACCCGGCCCTGGTCCGCAAGGCCCGCAAACGAGAACTGGGCCTGCTCGACCCGGTCGACGCGCTGTCCGTGGCGCTCACCGGCACCGCCGACGTGGACGGCGAGACCGTCGAGGCGGTACCGGCCGGCGCGCTGGCCGCCCTCCGCGACCGGCTCACGGCGGGCCTGCGTCCCGCCGACCCGCCCGCCGGCCTCGCCGCCACCCTCCGCGACTACCAACTGCGCGGTCTCGCCTGGCTCGACCTGATGACCTCGCTCGGCCTCGGCGGCTGCCTCGCCGACGACATGGGCCTCGGCAAGACCGTCACCCTCATCGCCCTGCACCTCAAGCGCGCCCGCCCCGAGCCGACCCTGGTCGTCTGCCCGGCCTCCCTGCTCGGCAACTGGCAGCGGGAGATCACCCGGTTCGCGCCGGGCGTCCCCGTCCGCCGCTTCCACGGCCCGGACCGCAGCCTGGACGCCCTGGAGGGAGGCTTCGTCCTCACCACGTACGGCACGATGCGGTCGGCGGCCGCACAGCTCGCCGACCGCCCCTGGGGCATGGTCGTCGCCGACGAGGCCCAGCATGTGAAGAACCCCTACTCGGCCACCGCCAAGGCACTGCGCACCATCCCGGCCCCCGCGCGCGTGGCCCTGACCGGCACCCCGGTGGAGAACAACCTCTCCGAACTGTGGGCCCTGCTCGACTGGACCACCCCCGGACTCCTCGGCCCCCTCAAGTCCTTCCGCGCCCGGCACGCCCGCGCGGTGGAGAACGGCGAGGACCAGGAAGCGGTCGAGCGCCTGGCCCGGCTTGTCCGCCCCTTTCTCCTGCGCCGCAAGAAGTCCGACCCCGGCATCGTCCCCGAACTGCCCCCCAAGACCGAGACGGACCACCCGGTGCCGCTCACCCGCGAGCAGGCCGCGCTGTACGAGGCGGTGGTGCGCGAGTCGATGCTGGCCATCGAGACGGCCGAGGGCATCGCCCGCCGGGGCCTGGTCCTGAAACTGCTGGGCGCCCTCAAGCAGATCTGCGACCACCCCGCGCTCTACCTGAAGGAGGAGACCCGGGCCGACCGCCTGTCCCACCGCTCGGGCAAACTGGCGCTGCTGGACGAGCTGTTGGACACGCTCCTCGCCGAGGACGGTTCGGCGCTCGTCTTCACCCAGTACGTCGGCATGGCCCGTCTGATCACCGCCCACCTGTCCGCCCGGGCGATTCCCGTCGACCTGCTGTACGGCGGCACCCCGGTCCCGGAGCGCGAGCGCATGGTCGACCGCTTCCAGAGCGGCGAGACCCCGGTCCTCGTGCTTTCCCTGAAGGCCGCGGGCACCGGTCTGAACCTCACCCGCGCGGGCCATGTCGTCCACTTCGACCGCTGGTGGAACCCGGCGGTGGAGGAGCAGGCCACCGACCGCGCCTACCGCATCGGCCAGACCCAGCCCGTCCAGGTCCACCGCCTGGTCACCGAGGGCACGGTGGAGGACCGCATCGCCGAGATGCTGACCGCCAAGCGCGCCCTGGCCGACGCCGTCCTCGGCTCCGGGGAGGCGGCCCTGACCGAACTGACCGACCGCGAGCTGTCCGACCTCGTCTCCCTCCGGAGGACGTCATGAGCCTCCCGCCGGAGGACCCCGCCCCCCGCCCCGCCGACGCCGCGCGCCGGGCCCTCAGGGCAGCCAGGAAACGGCCCGAAGCCGATCCCGCGGCCCTGGACGAACAAACCCCGGGCGCGGCGCGCCCCGCCTCGGAGCGGACGGCAACGGCTGGGTCCGACCGGGTTGTCGGGGCCGGGGAGGACGCGTCTCGGGAGCCGGTTGGGCCTGCGTCGGGTGTGGGTGGGGAGTTGGGTGGGCCTGCGCTGGGTGCGGGTGCGGGTGGGGAGTCGGGTGGGCCTGGGCTGGGTGTGGCTGGGGAGTCGGGTGGGCCTGTGCTGGGTGTGGGTGGGGAGTCGGACCGACCTGCGCCGGGTGTGGCTGGGGAATCGGCTCGGCCTGCGTTCGGTGCGGTTGTGGAGCCGGTGTCGCATGCGTCAGGTGTGTTTGAGGGGGCGGCTGAGCGGACGGAGTCGCCTGAGGGGGCTGCTGAGCGGACGGAGGCGTCCGAGGCGCCGACTGTGTGGACGGGGGCGGTGCCCGAGGGGCCCGGCGGGCGCGTGGCCGGTGTGTCCGAGAGGCCCGGGGACGTGGCGCGTGCGGCGCTCAGGGCTGCGGTCTCCGCGCGGCGCGGTGACGGCGAAGCGGATCCGACCGGGGCTGGGGTCCCGCCCCGAGGTGAGGGGGGCGTACGGCCGGCCGCCGCTGCCGTACCGGGCGTCGGGTCCACCCCGGGGCAGGACCGGGACCAGGCCCCCGAGGGGGACACGCCCGCGCCGCGGGCCCACTCCGCCGCCCAGCCGGGCGGACGCCCCGCCGACGCCGCCCGGCAAGCGCTGCGCGCGGCCCGGCGGGAGGCGTTGCGGGCCGAGGAGGAGGCCACCCGGCGCAGGGCACAGACGGCGGCGCAGCCGGATGCCCGGCAGGAGGCGCGCGGCGCGGAAGGACCAGGCTCCGCCACGCCTCGTACCGCCGCCAGGCCCAATACCTCCGCCGCACCCCGTACCTCGTCTGTGTCCGGGTCGAACCCCGTATCCCGGGCCGCCCGGCACAAGGCCGCCCAGGACATGCGGCACTACCTGACGAACGCCTTCCGGATGCCGCAGTGGTCCGACTCCCCGGAGGACGAGACGCGGGGTTCCGGTGCCGGTGACACCGCCGAACCGCCGAGCTCCGCCACCGACAGGGGCGCGACGCCCCCAGCCGCTCCGGCCGCCCCGCCTCCCGCGGCCCCGCACGTGCCGCACACCATGGCCACCCCGCACCGCGACACCGACCTGCGCCGCACCTTCCCGGCGTTCCCGCCCCGGGAGGCCGGCGCCGCGGACGCGCCGTTCGCGGGGACCTGGTGGGGCAACGCCTGGACCGGCGCGCTGGAGCAGGGTGCCCTGGATCCCAAGCGGCTGGCGCGTGGACGCGGTTACGCCGACCAGGGCCATGTCGACGCGATCACCGTGACCCCGGGACTCGTGCTGGCGTACGTGCGGGGGAGCCGGCCCCGCCCGTACCGGGTGCAGGTGCGGATCCGCACGCTGGAGGACGCCGACTGGTCCCGCTTCCTGGACGAGGCCGCCGACCGGCCGGGGCACATCGCCGCGCTGCTCGACAAGGAGCTGCCCCAGTCCCTCGCCGACTGCGGTGTGCCCCTGCTGCCCGGCCCCGGCGACCTGGTGCCGCGCTGCAGCTGCCCCGACTCCGGGCACCCCTGCAAGCACGCGGCCGCGCTGTGCTACCAGACGGCACGGCTGCTGGACGCCGACCCGTTCGTGCTGCTCCTGCTGCGCGGCCGCGGTGAGAAGGACCTGCTCGACGCCCTCTCCCGGCGCAGCGCCGCCCGAGCGGCCCGCGCCGCGCAGGACCGCAGACCCGAGTCGCTGCCCGGGGTGCGCGCCACCGCCGCGCTCGCTCCCCGCCGGCTCCCGCCGCTTCCCCCGCCCCTGCCGGTGCCCGCGCATCCCGAGCAGCCACCGGTGTATCCGGCGGCGCCCGGCGGCCCGGACCCCTTCGCGCTGGACCAGCTGGCGACCGATGCCGCCGCTCGCGCCCACGCGCTGCTCGGTACGGGGCGTGACCCGGTGGGCGAGCTGACCCTGTGGCAGGACGCGGTGCGCCTCGCCGCGGCGCGCCCCGGTTCCGGCCTCACGGCCACCACCCGCACCCTGTACGCCACACTCGCCGAGGCCGTCGAGCGCACCCCGGCCGACCTCGCGCGTGCCGTCGCGGCCTGGCGCCAGGGCGGCCTCGCGGGTCTGGCCGTCCTGGAGGAGCCGTGGGACCCCCCGGCCGGCCGCTTCGACCGGGCCCGCCCGTTGCTGCTCGCCGCCGACCTCCCGGCGTTCCGCCCCTGGCGCAACCGCCTCACCCACCCGCGCGGCCATGTCCAGCTCCGCCTCGGCCGCGACGGCCTGTGGTACGCCTACGAGTCGGAACCGGACCAGGACGACTGGTGGCCCCGTGGCACTCCCGACCTGGACCCGGTGGGCGCCCTCACCGGCCTCGGCACCCCGGACGACACCTGACCGCCCGCGGCGCGCGAATGACCGCCCGCGGCGCGCGAAGGCCGGTGCCGGCAGCGGTGTTCGCTGCCGGGGCCGGGCGTGGGGGGGGGGGGGGGGGGGGAGCAGTTGGGGGGGGGGTGGGGGGGGCTGGAAC